>NZ_CP020921.1:755000-1094931 GCF_003057965.1 Thermodesulfobium acidiphilum | reverse complement strand
TTAGATTTTTGCGAGCTTACAAAAGAAGAAATTAAGCTTGTCTCACTTTTAAGAGAGAAAAAATATTTATCTGAAAGTTGGAATAGGGATGGTATTGAAAAAGAAACCTGTGTGGCTTCATAAGAGAGTTTGTCAAAGAACAGAGAATTATACAAGAACCTTGTTAAAAGACTTAGAGTTAAATACTGTTTGTGAAGAAGCAAGATGTCCTAATATATCAGAATGTTTTAGTAATAGACATGCTACTTTTCTAATAATGGGTGATGTGTGTACGAGATCTTGTGAATTTTGTAATGTGAAAAAAGCTAAAGATAAAAATTTATTAAAACCATTAGATCCATATGAACCAGAAAGATTAGCTCAGGCCGTAGAAAGATTGAATCTTTCTCATGTGATAATCACATCCCCTACTAGAGATGATGTTTTTGATGGCGGAGCCCTTCACTTTGCTAATACTATTAAGGCTATAAGAAATCTTATTCCAGATGTTACAATCGAAGTTTTAGTACCAGATTTCAAGGGAAATATTGATTCGATTAAAACAGTAATTGACTTAAAGCCTGAGATTTTTGGCCATAATCTGGAAACTGTTCCAAGACTTTACGCCATTAGAAAGGGTGCTTCATTTGAAACGTCTTTATATGTATTAGAAAATGCTAAAAAATTATCTCAAAATATTTTTACAAAGACAGGTATAATGCTTGGGTTAGGGGAAACGATGGATGAATTGAAGGAACTTTTTGATAAACTTATAAAAATTAAGTGTGATTTTATTAGTATAGGACAATATTTAAGGCCTAGCTTAAAGAATATTGATGTTTATGAATATGTTCATCCAGACAAATTTGAAGAAATTGGGGAGATTGCAAGAAGTTTTGGTTTTAAACATGTAGAAAGCGCTCCGTATGTAAGAAGCTCTTATAACGCACAAAAATATTTATCTTGTGGGAGAAATTGAGGTTGGAAAATAAATTTGACGCGATCATTATAGGTGCTGGTCCAGCTGGCTATGAGTGTGCGCTTTATTTAGGTGATAGAGGGAAAAGTGTATGCTTGGTAGAAAAATCTGAAGAAAAGATTGGCGGGACATGCCTGAATGAGGGATGTATTCCTGTAAAATCATTGGTTGAAAGTGCTCATTTAATTCACAGAATGAGAGAATACAAGAGTATTTTCAACATAGATTTTAGCATTGATTATTCGAATGCGATTAAGCTTTTAGAGGATCAAAAGTATCAATTAAGACAGGGAGTAATTTCAAGACTGAAAAAATCAGGTGTTAAAATGATTTTTGGGGAAGGAAGACTAGCTGGTTATGATGTTATAAGGATTGGCAACGTTGATTATTTTGCTAACAATATAGTTTTATCGACCGGATCATACCCAAAGAGTCTTCCTGGTTTGACTATTGACGAAAACAAGATTATTTCGAGTAGCGGCCTTTTAAAGTTGGGAAGTTTACCAAAAGATTTTCTTATTGTAGGTGGTGGTTACGTAGGTTGTGAGTTTGCTTCATTGCTAAATTATTTCGGTTCAAACGTTACAATTGTAGAATTTTTACCTAAGATAATGGGTTTAGAAGATGATGAGGTTTCGCGTACTCTTCTGAGAGAATTTAAAAAGAGAAATATATCTGTGAACACGAGTTCAGAGATTGTCAATATTCAAAACAAAGATGAAAAGCTGCTGGTTAGTTTTAAAAATAGGCAAAATAATTTAGTTAAAGATATTTTTGTAGATGTTATATTAGTTTCTGTGGGAAGAGTACCCAATACAAAATATCTGAATTTAGAAGTAATTAATGCAAAAACCGAAAGAGATTTCATAATTACAGAGAAGGACTTTAGCATAGATAACAGCAGTGTATATGCTGTAGGAGATATTATAAAAACCCCAATGCTGGCCAACGTGGCTACCAGAGAGGGGATAGCTGTTGCTAAAAAAATACTTGGCGAAACTGAAAATATTAACTATGAATTATTACCAAGAGTGGTATTTACAGATCCGGGTGTAGGATGTATTGGATTCACTGAAGAGGATTTAAAGTCAAAAGTGATTCCTTATAAAACTTATAAAGCATTTTTTAAGGGTAATGGGAAAGCCCTTATTATGGGCCAAAATTCTGGTTTTTTTAAAGCACTTACTTCGGATGAGGGGACTATAATTGGTGCTATGTTTATTGGTCCTATGGCATATGAGCTAGTTCATATTATGGCAGTAGCAATGAAAAGTAAAGTCAATATTACAGAACTAAGGGATATAATTTATGGTCACCCAACGATATCTGAAATAGTTTTTAGCGCTATAATATAGCTTTTTTAAAAGGTATTGAGATATTTCTATTTGGTTCGGGGCTGTTAAGCATACTCTAGTATTATAGATAAATATAACTTAGCAAATTATAAGTATGTTTTATTAAATATTGTTGCTTTTTTTATTAATTGAGTTGTAGAATAAATAATTAAGAGATATAAATTTTATTATAAGAATGCTATTTATTTTTATTCTTTTATAAAATTTTATTTATATATTATATATGCCTCAAAAAGGGAGTGAAATGAATGGGGAAGCTTAGAAGGAGGGACTTCTTAAAGCTTACATTTGCTGGGGCTGCGGCAATGGTTATGGATGGTAATATTGCTGTGCCTGCAAGGGCTTCTGTAAAGCCTTTTAAGTTAAAAGATACTAAAGTAAGTCCTTCAGTATGTATTTACTGTGGCGTTGGCTGCGGACTATTGGTTTATGCAAAAGATGGCAAGGTAGTAAACATCGAGGGTGATCCTGATAATCCTAACAATGAAGGCGGTCTATGCGCAAAGGGAGCAACATCTTATAACGTTTACGTTAATCCGCTTAGATTGAAAAGGCCAATGTATAGGGCTCCAGGTTCAGACAAATGGGAGGAAAAGAGCTGGGATTGGACTATCAATGAGGTTGCAAAGAGAATTTTAAAAACAAGAAATGAAACTTTCGTTAGAGAAGTTGGAGGAGTTCCAGTAAATAGAACTGATGGACTTGTCCAACTTGGAGGAGCATCTCACGATACTGATGAATGCTATCTTCTATCTAAGTTTGCAAGATCACTTGGAATTGTCTATCTCGAACACCAGGCACGTATATGACACTCTTCTACAGTGACCAGTTTAGGTCCTAGTTTTGGAAGAGGTGCAATGACGAATCCTTTGACTGATGTAAAAAATTCTGATGTTATTATGATTTGTGGGGGTAATCCTGCTGAAAATCACCCAGCTATAGCAAGATATATAAATATGTGTAAAGATTCAGGTGGAGTAGTAATATCTGTAGATCCAAGGTTTACGAGGACTTCTTCTATTTCAGATATTTATTCGCCAATAAGACCGGGAACCGATATTGTATTTTTTGGTGGATTGATTAACTACATAATTCAAAACAAAAAATATCAAGAAGTTTATCTTAAAAATTACACTAATGCTTCATGGTTATTAAATCCTGAATTTGATTTCAAAGATGGTCATTTTTCTGGTTGGGACGAGGCAAAAAAGATGTACAATTATGCAACCTGGGGATTTCAAACAGGACCGGATAAGAAGGTCTTGAAAGACATGACCCTCCAAGATCCAAATTGTGTATTCCAAAGGCTTGCAAAACACTATTCCAGATATACGCCAGAAGTAGTAGAAAGTGTTGCTGGGATGAAAAAAGAAACTTTTTTAAAGATTGCTGAAATCTATTCTTCTACAGGAGCACCAGATAAGTCTGGGTGTTTGATTTATGCTATGGGACTAACTCAACACACTATTGGTACACAAAACATCAGGGCTTTTTGTATAATTCAACTTTTACTTGGTAATATGGGTATGGCTGGTGGTGGAGTAAATGCAATGAGAGGGGAGGCTAACGTACAGGGTTCTACTGATATGGGACTTTTGTTTCACACTCTGCCAGGTTATTTGCCTTCGCCAAACGAAAAGCTTCATCCAAACTTACAGGAATTTATTAAGAAATCAATCGCACCTGATAGCTATTGGGTTAACGCTCCGAAGTTTATTGTAAGTATGTTGAAAGCATGGTATGGGGATGCAGCTACAAAGGAAAATAATTTTGGGTACGATTGGTTACCAAAGTGGTCAAAGCCAGCTTCCTGGATGCACATATGGGATAATTTATATAAAAATGAAGGGATCAAAGGTATGATGATCTGGGGGCAAAATCCATTGATATCCAGCCCCTTTGCCGAAAAAACTGGTAAGGCTCTCGAGAATTTAGAATGGTTAATGATAGCAGATTTATTCGAGACTGAAACTTCTAATTTCTGGAGGAGGCCAGGTGCTGATACAAAGAATATTAAAACAGAAGTATTTTTGCTACCTGTGGCATCTATGGTAGAAAAAGATGGTTCAGCTACGAATACTTCCAGATGGCTTCAGATGAGATATAAAGCAGTTGAACCTCTTTATGAATGCAGAGAGGATTCTGTAATATTGCACGATCTTATTCATAAAATAAAAGACCTTGTAAAATCTGATCCGTCTACACCTAATTCTGAAGCAATTCTTAATTTAACATGGAATTATGGCGGGCATAATCATAGCGCAGAAGAAGTATTTAAAGAGATTAACGGTTTTGAGGTGACTACCAAAAAGCAAGTTCCTGGTTTTGCTGCTTTAAAAGATGACGGAACTACGGCTAGCGGGTGTTGGATATATTCTGGCATGTATCCTCCTACTGGGAATCTTGCGAAGAGAAGAAAGCCAGAAAAAACTGGATTGGGACTTAATCCTGAATGGGGTTGGGCATGGCCCGTAAATAGAAGAATTTTATATAATAGAGCGGGATGCGATCTGGAAGGTAATCCATGGAATCCGGAAAAATACGTTATAAAATGGGATGCTGCACAGAAGAAGTGGGTAGGAAGAGATGTGCCTGATTTCTTGCCTACAAAGGCTCCAACAGATGTTGGAGGAACGCTGCCCTTTATCATGCTTACTGGTGGACAAGGGAGATTATTTGTTCCTGGTGGTATAGTTAAAGATGGACCATTTCCTGAACATTATGAACCAATCGAATCTCCTGTTGAAAATAAAGTAAATCCTATACAAAATAATCCTATAGCTTTGATATTTAAATCAAATATAGATAAATATGCACCACTTCACGATCCAAAATATCCATATATTTGTACTACGTATAGAGTTGCAGAACATTATCAATCTGGTGCAATAACAAGAAAGATACCTATAACTGTGGAAGCTATGCCACAAGTTTTTGCCGAGATAGATCCTGAACTTGCAAAGGAACTTGGTATCAAAGACGGTGATAATGTTGAGCTTGAGTCCATAAGGGGTAAGGTTAAAGCAAAGGCTTGTGTTACAACCAGAGTTCAGCCTATGATAATAAATGGTAAAAAGTACCATGTGGTTGGAATTCCATGGAACTGGGGCTTTGTGGGTATAGATCCAGATAGTGGTAAAGACGAATCTTTTGCTGCAAATCTTGTGACAGAAAATGTAGGAGATCCGACAAGTCTTATTCCAGAATCCAAAGCTTTGATGATTAATTTGAGGAGGGCCTAAAATGGAAAGAGTGGCCTATATGTATGATTCTTCTAAATGTATGGGTTGTAGAGGATGTCAGAGCATCTGTAAGGAATGGAACGATCAAAAAACCGATCCTACAACATTTAATGGGGTATATACCAATCCACCAAGTCTAAATCCTGATACGAGAATGATTATAAAATTTTATGATACCTTTACTCCAGATCCAAATTTCAATTTTTTGAAATATCAATGTTTTCACTGTGGTGACCCAGCATGTGTAAAGGCATGTCCTAGTGGCGCATTGTTTCAAGCTGAAAATGGAATAGTAGCTTTTGATGAAAATAAGTGTATAGCATGCGGATACTGTCACAGCGCATGTCCCTTTGGAATTCCTCAGATTGGAAAAGTTATAAATAAATGTGATATGTGTTATTCTAGAGTTATGGAAGGTTCTGACTCTGATAAGACTTCTATCCCAGCATGTGTAAAGAGTTGCCCTGCGGGAGCGCTTTATTTCGGAAAAAGAAGTGATTTAGTTGAGCAAGGTAAAAAAAGAGTTGAGGTTTTAAAAAATAAAGGATATACAGAAGCAAATCTTTATGGGGAAAATATTCTTGGAGGACTTGGAGTTCTTGCTATATTGAAATATTCTCCTGAAAAATATGGTCTTCCTAAAGAACCTGTATTTCCTAGTGACATTGGTTTGTGGAAAGGAATATTGCATCCTCTAGGTGTAATAATGTTAGGAGGCGCGGCTGGCCTGGTTGTACTTCATAGAGCGCTTAACCTGGGGAAAAAGGGAGGTGAACAGTAGTGGCTGTAAAAAAGATTGAGAAGCATAAAAAAAATACAAGAATTTTTCACTGGTTGCATCTAATAACCTTTATAATTATGCTTTGGACAGGAGTTTCTTTGCTTTATCCCTGGGCAAATGTTCTTGGCATGACTTTTGGGAGCCTTAGAAACGCAGCATTTATTCATAAATATCTTGGATGGTTTTATGTGATTCTTCCGATAATTTATGTTTCCTGGAACTTCAAGTTGTTTTCTAACTTTTTTAAAACAATTAGTACTTTTACGCCTGAAGATAAAAAATGGCTTTCTGTGTTGGGAGGATATTTGCATCCTATTATAAAGGTAGATGAAGTTCCGCCACAGGGGAAATATAATGCTGGACAAAAGCTCTTAGGTTGGATAATAATAGTTTTTTCAATTTTACTCGGTATAACAGGATTGATAATGTTTTATTATGCACTTTTCCCTGGGCTACTTGTTCGCATGGCTATAATGATTCACGTATTTTGTGGTACATTCTTGGGGGCTGCAGTAATAGTACATTTTTACTTAGCTGCAATTAATCCTACATCAAATAAAGAGTTGGGAACAATGCTTGGAAGCGGTATGATAGAAGAAGATTATGTGAAGCATCACAATGCTCTATGGTATGAGGAGTTGAAAAAATCTTAAGTTTTTAAAAATTAAGTAGATTTAGTATTAAGTTGAAATTAGTAATATTTAATTTGAGTGCAAAGTCAAAGTTGGCTTTGCACTCAAATGTTTTAACGTTTGATAATATGTTAGATAGTTATTGACTGATAGTTTTTTTATAAACTCTTAAATTTAATCATAATACTGGAGGTTTTGGATGAATTTAATAAAGTTTGTTGAAAAGTATCCAATATTAGAGTCTGTAGTAGAATTTTGGAATCAATATTATTCTTGTAGAGAAAAGTTATTGGCAAAAATAAAAGATTTTATACCTGAAGAAAGTATTGATACAGAAGAATTTAAAAAGGTATTTAACGAAGGAAGAGCCTATTTGGATTTGTTTGAATTAAAAATATATAAAAAAGATTTAAATTTTCTAGCAAAAATTGTAAAAGACGATTTTGGAATTAAGGGAAAAGTAAAGTTTGATGAAAGAAATTTACCAATATTTGATAAACTAACTTTATCTGAGGATAAAATTGGTTTTATAAAGTTAATAGTCTACTCTACTATTTACTCTTACGTTGGCGAAATACTTTCTAAAGGATGTAGTCTTGTAAAATGGTATGAGCCAATTTGTCCTGTTTGTGGATCAAGAGCTGGCCTAGGCTTTATTGAAGGAGATGGAAAAAAAAGTTTGATATGTTCAACCTGTTATACGAGATGGGGACACAGAAGGACAGTTTGTCCAGTGTGTGCCGATGAAGAGCAAAAGTCAATGAGGTATTATAGTGCAGATGAGCTCCCTGGATGGAGAGTAGAGGTTTGTGAGGCTTGTGGGATGTATTTAAAGGTGCTGGATTTGAGGGAAAAAAATGAGGATATACCTCTTTATCCCTTGCTTTATTTATCCAGCTGGGATTTAGACGTTTCGGTAAAAGACTTAAATTTTAAACCCTCATGGTTTAAGATTTTTTATGCTGCTTCCTGGATCAGCAAATAATATTTATTATTAATAATAAGTCTTTTTTATAATATTTTATTTTAAATTCATTTTTTAATGATAATTTTGTTAAAAAATTCTTAAACTTTGCACTCTATTATAAAAATATTTTATTCATATAGTCATTTATTAAATATTTAAGTTTGATAATGATTATTTTATCAATTTAGTATGCTATTATAAGCTTGATAGTGCTTTGAAATTAAAAAATATATTCACTATCAAGGAGTAAAATGAATGGACAAATTTAATCGAAGGGATTTTCTTAAGTTTTCCTTTGCTAGTGCTGCAATGATGGTATTCGATGGCAATGTAGCTGTGCCAAAGGTTGCCTATGCAAGCATACCCTTTAAACTGAAGGATACCAAGGTTACAAATTCTGTATGTATTTATTGCGGAGTTGGCTGTGGTCTTTTAGTCTATTCAAAGGGCAGTAAGGTAGTAAATGTCGAGGGAGATCCTGACAATCCGAATAGTGAAGGTGGTCTTTGTGCAAAGGGTTCTACCTGTTTTAGCGTTTACGATAGTCCACTTAGATTAAAAAAACCAATGTATAGGGCTCCTGGTTCTGACAAGTGGGAAGAGAAAAGCTGGGATTGGGCTATTTCTGAGCTTGTCAAAAGAATCAAAAAAACCAGGGATAGTTCATTTATAAAGACTTCAAACGGAGTAACTGTAAATAGAACTGAGGGACTTGCTATGCTTGGCGGAGCATCTCACGGAACAGATGAATGCTATCTGTTTTCTAAGTTTGCCAGGGCGCTGGGCATTGTATATTTGGAGCATCAGGCAAGAATTTGTCACTCTTCTACTGTTACTGCCTTGGGGCCAAGCTTTGGTAGAGGGGCAATGACAAATTCCCTGATAGACGTAAAAAATTCTGATGTGATCATGATATGTGGTGGAAATCCTGCCGAAAATCATCCTGGCAGTGCGAGATACATTAATATATGTAAAGAACGCGGTGGAAAAGTCATTTCTGTGGATCCTCGATTTACTAGAACTTCTGCACTTTCAAATATCTATGCACAAATAAGGCCTGGAACTGATATAGCCTTTTTCGGAGGTTTGATAAACTACATTATTCAGAATAATAAATACCAGGAAACTTATGTAAAACACTATACAAACGCTTCTTATCTTTTAAAGCCTGAATACAACTTTAAGGATGGATACTTTTCAGGATGGAATATGATGAGCAAAACGTATAATTATGAAAGCTGGGCTTATCAAACCGGACCAGATAATAAGCCTTTAAGAGATATGACCCTTCAAGATCCAAATTGCGTGTTTCAAAAAATGAAATTGCATTATTCCAGGTATACGCCTGAAGTTGTAGAAAAGGTTACAGGTATAAAAAAAGAGACATTCCTTGAAATAGCAAAGTTATATAGCTCAACTGGTGCGCCAGATAAATCTGGCACATTGATGTATGCGATGGGATTAACTCAGCATACAATTGGTACACAAAACATCAGAGCTTTTTGTATTATTCAACTTTTGTTAGGGAACATAGGTATGGCTGGTGGTGGAGTGAATGCTATGAGAGGGGAGACCAATGTCCAGGGTTCTACTGATATGGCTCTTCTTTATAACTCATGGCCTGGTTATTTGGCCGCTCCCAACGAGAAACTTCATCCAAATTTTAAAGAGTATCTAAAAAAAATCACACTTCCTGATTGTTATTGGTCTAATGCACCAAAATTTGCTGTTAGCATGCTTAAGGCCTGGTTTGGAGACGCAGCTACAAAAGAAAATGATTTTGGCTATGATTGGCTTCCAAAGTGGTCCAAACCAGCTTCATGGATGTATATCTGGGATAATCTGTATAAAAATGAGGGGATAAAGGGAATGATGATCTGGGGGCAAAATCCACTAGTATCAAGCCCTCTTGGTGATAAAACTGGTAAAGCTTTAGAAAACCTTGAGTGGCTTATGGTTGCAGATCTTTTTGAAACTGAGACTGCAAATTTCTGGAAGAGGCCTGGAGTAGCTCCAAAAGACATAAAAACTGAAGTCTTTATGTTACCAGTTTCATCGTTTGTTGAAAAGGACGGTTCAGCTACTAATACTTCTAGATGGCTTCAAATGAGATATAAGGCAATAGAACCTATGTATGAATCAAAAGAAGATATGGTTATTTTAAATAAGCTGGTTATTGGTCTAAAAAAACAGTTTAAAGACGATCCTTCTACTCCTTCACCTGAAGGCATACTTAACTTAACATGGGGTTATGGTGGAGATAAGTATGATATCGATTCTGTTTTAAAAGAGATTAATGGTTTTGAGGTTGCTACAAAAAAACAGTTAGTTAGCTTTGCTGCTCTTAAGGATGATGGATCTACAGCATGTGGTTGTTGGATATATTCAGGAGTGTACCCACCGACTAGAAATTTAGCCGCAAGAAGAAAACCTGAAAAAGAGGGAATAGGGCTTAACTCTGAATGGGCATGGTCATGGCCTGTAAATAGAAGAATTCTTTATAATAGGGCTAGCTGTGATCTTGAGGGTAAACCCTGGAATTCAAAACTAACTGTTATTAAATGGGATGCTGCCCAAGGAAAATGGACAGGTCCAGATGTACCAGATTTTCTTCCAACAAAGGCACCTAATTCTCCAGGTGGAGATGCCCCTTTTATTATGATACCTGAAGGTGGAGGAAGGCTCTTTGTGCCTTCAGGGCTGGTTAAAGATGGTCCCTTTCCTGAACACTATGAACCCATTGAGGCTCCTGTGAAAAATCTTTTAAGTCCTGTACAAAATAATCCTGTAGCTATAATTTTCAAATCAGATGTTGATAAGTACGCTCCTTTAAACGATCCAAGATATCCACATATATGTACTACTTATAGATTGACTGAACACTATCAAAGTGGAAGTATAACCAGGAAGATCCCGATTTTGGTTGAAGAAATGCCACAGGTATTTGCTGAAATAGATCCTGAATTAGCAAAGAAACTTGGAATTAAAAATGGAGATAAAGTGGAGCTTGAATCTATTAGAGGAAAAGTAAAGGCTCAGGCATGTGTAACATCCAGATTGCAACCAGTTATAATTGATGGCAAAAAGTTTCATATAGTAGGCATACCATGGCATTGGGGTTTTGTAGGAATCGATCCTGACAGTGGTAAAAATGAATCTTTTTCAGCAAATCTCATGACTGAAAACGTAGGAGATCCGACCTCTGAGATCCAGGAATCAAAAGCTTTGATGATTAACTTGAGGAGGGCTTAAAATGGAAAGAGTAGCCTATATGTTCGACTCTTCTAAATGTATGGGTTGTAGAGGTTGTCAATCTGTTTGTAAACAATGGAACGATCAGAAGACCGATCCTACGACTTTTACAGGTTTTTATACTAATCCCCCAGACTTGAATCCACATACTCGTATGATTATAAACTTTTATGATGATTTTACTGAAGGACAGAACTTTAACTTTTTAAAATATCAATGCTTTCATTGCGGAGAACCTGCTTGCGTCAAAGCTTGCCCAAGTGGAGCTCTTTTTCAGGCAGAGAACGGAATAGTAGCTTTTGATGACAATAAGTGTATAGCATGTGGATATTGTCACAGCGCATGTCCCTTTGGAATTCCTCAAATTGGAAAAGTTGTAAATAAATGTGATATGTGTTATTCAAGAGTTATTGAAGGCAATAAGTCTGATGAGACCTCTATTCCAGCTTGTGTAAAGGCATGTTTAGGTGGAGCGCTTTATTTTGGCAAAAGAGATGAACTTGTAAAACAGGGGAAAGAAAGAGTCGAAGTTTTGAAAAAAGAAGGGTTTACAGAAGCCAATCTTTATGGTGAAAACATACTTGGGGGACTAGGAGTATTATCTATACTTAAATATGAACCTGAAAAATACGGTTTGCCAAAAGATCCTGTCTTTCCAGTAAATACACTTATCTGGAAAAACATAATGCATCCGCTTGGTCTAGTTATGTTAGGTGGCGCTGCTGGTTTGGTATTTCTTCACAGACTTATACAAGCTGGGAATAAAGGAGGTGACCAATAATGGCTAAGAGGATGATTGAAAAACACAAAAAAGCTACGCGAATATTTCATTGGTTACATCTTATAACATTTATAATCATGTTATGGACTGGTTTATCATTATTTTATCCTTTGATGAACGCTATGAGCTTTCCATTTGGGAGCCTTAGAAATGCTGCTTTTGTTCACAAATATCTTGGCTTTTTTTACCTTTTGCTGCCTCTTTTGTATGCAGTATTTAATTTGAAATTGTTTTCAGGTTTTATAAAATTAATTAGTACCTTCACACCTGAAGACAAAAAATGGATGAAAGTTTTTGGAGGATATCTTTCTCCAATCATAAAGGCAAAGGAAATACCTCCACAGGGCAAGATCAATGCAGGTCAAAAGCTTTTAGGTTGGATAATAATTATATTTTCATTATGCCTTGGATTTACAGGTTCAATGATGTTTTTTTATGCATCATTCCCAGGTTATTTAATACAGATAGCAATTATTATACACGTTTTTTGCGGCACGTTTTTAGGATCGGCAATTATTGTTCACTTTTACCTTGGAGCAATTAATCCTAGTTCTAGAAAGGAACTTGGCACAATGCTTGGTAATGGATTGATCGATGAAGAGTATGTAATGAAGCACAATGCTTTGTGGTATGAAGAGTTAAAGAAGTAAAAATATTTTTTTAATAGATGTTTAAGCTTCTGAGACTTTGGATACTAAAGATCTCAGAAGTTTTTTTATGAGTAAATAGCTCTAATTGGATCTACATCTGCAGCTCTTTTTGCTGGTATTGTTCCAAATATGACTCCCATTAGAAAAGCTATAAATATTAGTGGAATTAAAACGTTGAAGGGGATTACAAAAGGCATTTTAGTAATTAAAGTTATTATAAAAGTTATTAATAGGCCTATTAATACACCAGAAATTGTACCAGAACCAGAAAGTATTGTTGCTTCAATAAAAAACTGAGTCAAGATATCTTGTTTTGTAGCACCAAAGGATTTTCTGACACCTATTTCTTTGGTCCGTTCTCTTACTGCGACAAGTAAAACAGCAGCAATCCCTAGCCCACCTATAAAGACAGCAATCATGGCTAATGCTACTGTAAGGTTATCAAGTGTTTGAGTAGACTTAGTTTGTGCTGCAATTATGTCGCTTTGATCCTGAACTGTAAAATCATTTTGTTGCCCATCTGTAAGTTTATGATTTTTCCTTAGTATTTTAATTACCTCGTCTTTATATGAACTCATAAGATATTCTTGTGGTGCGCTAATGTAGATATTATTAATATACGTAACGTTTAGAACTCTATCTAGAGCTGTGTCAAGAGGAATAATTATCTGATTATCTTCATCTTGTCCACCAATATCAATTCCTACCGGATCCTGTATTCCTATAACTCTAAATGGTATATTATTTATAAAAATTGTCGCATTTAGAAGTTGTTCTGGGATTGCATTTAGGTTTTGTATTACTGTTCTACCAATTATTGCTACTCTTTCACGAAGTCTATTTTCTCTAGAAGTAAATTCTCTTCCTATACTAACTGTGTAACCTCTTACACTAAATAGGCTTGGAGTTGCACCTATAATGGTAGTTTGTGTGCTATAATCAGAGAATTTTACTGTAAATGTTTTTTGCTGTGTTGCTGCGATTTTTGCATTTGGTAAATCCTTTTTAATGATTTCATAATCCAAGGGGGTAAGAGTAGTTACATTTCCGACCTGATGTGGTCTGTTTCCCATTATTTTGAGTTGCCCAGCTGTAACTACTATCATATTACTGCCCATACTTTTTATTTGTTCAATTGTCTTTTCTTTCACTCCAGAGCTGATACTTGCTATTATGACAGTTGCGCTTATACCGATTAAGAAACCCAAAATAGCAAGAATTGATTTACTTTTTCTTCTAGAAATACTTCTCAATGCTTGTGAAAAATTAATGAGGAAATTGTTCATCTTTGTAAAACTGCTGCTGGATCGTATGAACTAGCTTTTATTGCAGGTTGGATTCCTGCAATTAACGCTATTATTGTAGATACGCTAAATGCGACAAGAAATAAGAGAGGGCTAATTGAAACGTGAATTCCTGTTAAATGTTCCATTATTATTCCAAGTAAAGCTCCCAAGGTTGCTCCAAAAATTGAACCAATAATACTAATCACAAATATTTCAAGGAAAACTTGTATTACAATAAGCGATTTTGTAGCTCCAAATGCTCTTCTGAGAGCAATTTCTTTTTCTCTTTCAGAAATAGATGCCTGCATTATATTCGAAACAACGACAGAACCTATAATTATTGCAACTATTGTCGAAACAACTAAAAAAATATTTAAGGTTGAGTTTATTTTGTTTAAAAATTCCATCACCTTATCAGGGGTTATGATTGTAAAATCATCTGGAAGGCCCGATGTAGTAAGTTTGTGATTATATCTTAGAATTGTACTAATTTCATCTGCTACAACGTTTATGTTAGTGTCCGGTGCAAACTTTATTCTCATCATTGTAATGTATGTCTGGTTCAACATTCTTTTCATCATCGTGTTAAGAGGGATTACAATTCTATTGTCTCTATCAATTCCATTCGGTGTAGTACCAAGCGAAGTTAATACTCCAATAACTGTAAATGGTGTGGTGCCAATTCTAATAAGCTTGCCAAGCGGATTTTCCCCCTGAAATAATTGCTTTGCAACTGTAGTTCCAATTACAGCTACTCTTGACATAGAAGCATTTTCTCTTTCGGTAAAAAATCTCCCTTCAGCTACATTCCAATCCCATGCGGTAGTGAATGATGGTGTTGCACCAGAGACAATTGTGTCTATGTTTTGTGCTCTATATTTTGCGTTCATATTACTGTTTGCTTCAGGATCTATTGCTACAATGCCGCTTATCTGGTCTTTGATTGATTTGACATCATCTAATGTCATGGTAGTATACCTTTGAAATGGTTGCCCGGGTTGTCTTCTGCCTCCAGCAAAAACTATAATGGAAGTTGGACCAAATTGTTGAAGGGTTTCGTTTACAAGCTGTCTTGCACCAAGACTTATTGAGGTTACTAAAGTAATTACAAGGATACAAAGAGATATACCTGAGATCATAATAAAAACCTTTAAGCCCTGTTTTAAGTTTATCTTAATCGCTGAAGAAAGAATTTTTATAATCATGGATTGATCATATACATTTTTTGCAATTCTTCTTGAGCAGATTTGGGATTTTTAATAATATCTTCTTTAAGCACTTTACCAAAGCTAAGAGTAATTACCTTTTTTGTAAAAAGCGCAATTTCAGGAGAGTGAGTAACCATTAATATTGTAATGCCTTCTTCATTAAGTTTTTGAAAAACTGACAATATTTCCATGCCAGATTGTGGATCAAGGTTACCTGTTGGCTCATCGGCAAGAATTAACTTAGGATTATTGATAAGAGATCTTGCTATAGCTACTCTTTGTTGTTGGCCGCCTGATAATTCAGACGGATAAAAATTTAGTCTTTCTCCCAAACCTACTGTTTCAAGATACTTTTTAGCTCTGTCTCTTATATCTGGTGGAGGATTTTTTGCATATACAGAGGGGAGTAAAACATTTTCAATTGCTGTAAGATCAGGTAAGAGATGAAATTGCTGAAATATAAAGCCTATATATTGATTTCTCAGATGAGCAAGTTCATTATCTGATAATTTGGAAACCTCTTTGTTATCCAGGAAATATCTTCCTCCTGTAGGTCTATCTAACAGTCCTATTATGTTCATTAGAGTTGTTTTTCCGCTTCCAGATGGTGCCATAATAGAAGCAAATTCACCTTTGTTGATAACAAAGCTTATGTCTCTTAAGACAACTGTCTCAAGAGTACCAGATTTATAGACTTTTTGTATATTTTCTAATTCTATAATTTTTTCGTTCATTTTATCTTTTTTAACAAGTTTTCTGGAATATCTCCAACAATTACTTTATCTCCTTCTTTTAAGCCGCTGGTTATTTCGGTATAGTCTAGATCTGAAATGCCAGTCTTAACTATTCTCTTTTCAAATACTCCTGGACTTGTTTCCACAAAAACCACAGTTTGATTACCAAATGTCTTAAGAGCAAGATTAGGTACTGCTAATACATCTTTCTTCTCCTGAACCTTGATGTTTACGTTTGCAGTCATTCCTGGCCTCAAAAAATGTTCAGGATTTGAATCGATTTTTATTACAGTTGTGTAGTAAACAACGTTACTTACTACAGTTGAAGTTGGATATATTGCTGCGACTGTTCCAGTAAAAGTTTTGTTAGGATAAGCAAGAACCGTAAATGTAGCAGGCATTCCCACCTTTACTTTACCGATATCTGTTTCGTCAATTGAAGCGTCTACTTCCAGCTTATCGAGGTCATCAATTGTTACAAAGTTTGGCGCATTCAATCCAGATACTACTGTTTCTCCCTGGTGCGTTGTAACTGCTGAAACCATTCCGCTTATTGGAGCTGTAATAGTACAGTATTCAAGGTTTGTCTGTGCAGTATTAACAGCTGCCTTGGCAGCATCAACTGTTCCTTTTTGAGCTAGATAGTTTGCTTTTACACTGTCGTATTTGTCCTTTGAAATAAGTCCTTCTTCGAATAATTTGGCATATCTTTCATAGTTTATCTTTGCATAATTATAGTTACTTAGTGCTGCTTGATAATTTGACTTGGCTTGTTCAAGAGCAGCTATTTGTGGCCTTGGGTCAATTTCTGCTAAAACCTCTCCTGCTTGAACGACACTTCCTACTTGTACGTTTAGTTTTATAACCTGTCCTGTAACCCTAGCTCCCACGTTAATTTGAGCGCCAACTTGTGGATTAATGGTACCTGTTGAATTTACCACTTCTGTAATAGTTTTTCTCGTTACCTGTGTTATTTTAACTTCTTGCTGCAATTTTTTTAGGTTGTTCATATATGTATTATAACCGTACAATATAATTGTAAGAATAATTATTAAAGCGGTAATTATGGCTATTACTTTCTTTTGTTTAAAGAACTTTAACATCTCTCCTCCTTATGTAATAATTTGCTTTCTAAATTAGTAATTTTCAATATTGAAAAATTTTACACCCAGATCTCTCTCCAGGGTAGCAAGGCTAAGATAATAATTATATTCATTTATAATTCTTTGATTTTTTGCCGCAATATAGTTATTTCTAGCTGTTGTAAGATCAATTATAGAATTTAAACCCTCTTTATATTGGGCTTCATTTACTTTTAGATTCTCTTCAGCACTTTTTACTGCAGCGTCAGATAACTCAAACGTAGAATAAGCGTTGTTTAAATTCAAAATATCTGTCCACACAGCTAGTTTTACTGAATCTTCTAAATTATCTTTTGTTTTTATCAAATAATTAAGGGTGTCCTGTTCCTGTCTGATTTTCGAAATGTTTTGTCCACCGTTGTAAAAGGTTACCGTTGCGGTTATGCCGTAGAACCATGAATAGTTTTCAGGTGGAAATTTACTATCACTTCTTGAATAATCGGCAACAAGATTAATTTTAGGGTATAAAGAACTTTTAAGGTTTTTCAGAGTATAATTTGCAACATCAATACTTTCTACGATGGCTGCAATATCAGGTCTATTTTTTATTGCAATGGAAAAAATTTGATCTGCAAAGCTTGTTGATATAGATTTAGGAGAATTCTTATAAGCTATTTGAGATATTGTAAAACTTTTTCTAGGGTCATAACCTAATACATTTGCTAAGTTTGCAAGACTCACGTTAATTTGATTTTTAGCGTTTAAAAGTGAAATTTTAGCGTTTTGGACTTCAACTTCTGCGGAGAGAACATCTGATCTGGCAACTAAACCTACGTCAAATTCAGATTGAGTGTATTTTAAAATTAGATTGGCAAGGTTTAAACCTTCTTTAGCAGTATCATAAAGTTGTTTAGCAGATAAAACGTTTAAATAACTTTGTTTTACCTGATATTCTATTTGTCTGAGAGTATCAAGATATTGCTTTTCGCTTTGCTTGTACGTGTGATAAACACTTTGTATATATGAATTTGTTGCTCCAAAATCATAAAGAAGCTGATTTGCATTTAAAGAATAAGAAAAATCATCTTTTGAACCATAAGACGCATTATTTGTTGACATAGTCCTAATTCTTTCGTAGTTAAGAGAACCTGTAATATTTGGCAGTCTGTATCCTAAAGCTTGAATATACGTTTCCTTTGCAGATTGCATCTGATAATATTGTGCTTGAAGAGTTTTGTTGTTTTCTTTTGCTATTTTGAGTGCATCTTCAAGAGTTAGTATGTTTGTTTCGTTTGAGTCAGCTGCGTAGGATGTTGGTAAATTTGGTGATAGGCTGTAAATAAGTAGAGATATCAAGAATAGTAAAAAGCTAAATACGATCCTTTTAATATATTTATTTTCCCTTGCTATTAATGACATTTATATTAACCTATATTTATATAGGAAGTTTCTTTCTTTATTAAGATAAAGTTCTTCTAAACCCTTGATTATATGATAAGATGTGTGAATAACAGGTGTGATGAGTTTGTTTTTTACTCCTCTGTGATAGAGTTCTCCAAGAGTAAATTCTAATTCTGTTTTCTTTTGTCTTAAGATATCAACAGACATTGATACTCTTAAATCCCTTAGTCCCCTTGTTTCAAGTTGTTTTGCTTTCCCATTTAAAATTTCTGTAGCTTCATCTTCGCTAAGCATAGTGGTTAAACTAATTACCTCTAGCCCCTTCATATCGAAAAGCTTTACTCCCTCACTTTCTGCAATAACTTTGCCTTCTTTTAGAGCATCCAGAAAAACTTTACAAAGACTCTTTGAATTCCATATCATATGGTATGGAAGTAAAGTTAAACAACCTACCGCTGCCCCTGCGCTATAAAATACAAGCTTATTCCAAACGAGACCGTATGGATCGTTTTCAATGTTTGTAGGAAAATTAATGTTAGCAAAAGTTTGAGATAAATTTTCAAGAAATTTTGCAGAGGGGTTTGTTTTTTCGTATAATGAAAGCCATATAAAACCCGGTGAAGTGTATTTGACAGCTCCTTTGTCGGTAAAAGTTGCGCCTATGGTACATGCAGAAGAGATGGCTTTATCTTTACCTATGAAATTTATCAGCTCTTCTTCCTTTTTGATGCCGTTTTGAAAAGAAAGCGCATAAGAAATGTTTGATTTTATTTCTCCAAGGGCATCATAATAATCCTTTGTAGAAAATGATTTTACAACAACAATTAATAGATCAAACTTTTCATTTTTGATTAATTTTGGGTCGCTAAATGCTCTAACGTTTTTATAATTTTTTGTGCTTTGTGGGGTTATAACCTTTATTCCATTGTTATTTATAAAATCTACGTTTTTACTAAATCCAAATAGCTGAACTTCATGTTTTTCTGATAGATAGGCTGCAAATAGCATTCCTAAAGCTCCCGTTCCAGCAATCAAAATTTTCATAACTATCACCTCTTCATTAAAGATACGTAAAAAAAAAAGTATAAGTAACAGGGTTATTCTAACATTTTAATTTATTTTTGATTTAAAATAATATTTAATAATTTAAGTTTCTAGTCAAATCCTGTAAAAAAAATCTTATTTTTGGAGGTTAAAAAATGAAGATTGAATATTTTGGTCATTCTTGTTTCGTGTGTGAAACAAAAGCTGGCACAAGATTTATGTTTGATCCGTTTAATGAAAAGGTAGGTTATCCTTTACCTTCTGTTCCAGTTGATGTGGTTTTTATATCTCACGATCACTTCGATCATAATGCGGTTAACGTTGTTAAAGGTAACCCAAAGGTATTTAAAAATGCTGGAAAATTTGAGTTTAAAGACCTTTCTATCGAAGGTCATCAATTTAATCATGATAATAACGGAGGAAAGGATAGGGGGAAAATAGTTGCTTTTAAAATAATTGCTGATGACTTAAGCCTTGCTCATTTTGGTGATTTAGGGGAGGTGCCATCTAAGGATTCTTTGAAACCATATGAAAACCTTGATTTGCTTTTGATTCCTGTAGGTGGGTTTTATACAATTGGGTCAGATGAGGTAATGAGAATTGTAGACATTATTAATCCAAAACAAGTTATTCCAATGCACTATAAATTGACCGGAAATGAATTTCCGATTAAAACGCTCAATGAGTTTTTATCAGTGTGGAAATATAGTATAAATAAAATTAACTCAAGTAAATATGAAGTGATACCTGGAAACAAAGAAAAAGAGCTGATTGTTATGAAAGCAGTTTTTGAAAAGTAAACTATTTTTCTTCACCCCATAATTTTTGTAATCTCTCTTTGATTTTCTTTTCAAAACCTACATCCGATGGGTAATAAAATTTCTTATTTTGGGATAGATACCTTTGTCTTACAAAGTGTTCTGGAAAATCGTGAGGATAAAGGTATCTATTTTTTAAATCTTCTGTATGAATATTTTTGAGATGTTCAGGTATTTTTAGTATTTCCTCATCTTGAATGGATTTTTTTGCTTTATTTAGTGCCATGTATGCACTATTGCTCTTTGGTGCACAGGCAAGATAGACTGTGGCATGAGCAAGGTTTATTTCTGCTTCTGGGAGCCCTACGAAATTTATTGCATCGAGTGTAGCTACAGCAATTGTTATAGCGTATGGATCAGCCATGCCTATATCTTCAGATGCAAGTATTATAAGTCTTCGAGCTATAAATCTTGGGTCTTCACCTGAATTTAGCATTAGGGCTAGATAGTAAATAGCTGCATCAGGATCGCTACCCCTTATGGATTTAATAAAAGCAGAAATTGTATCATAGTGCTGATCGCTAGATTTATCAAACAATAGTTTTTTTTCAATTATTCCATCCAGGTCGTTTTTTGATAGTTTTATTGTATCTTCTTCTGAAGATTCTACAATTAGTTCAATTATTTTTAACAAATATCTTGCATCCTTTTGGGCGAGATTGATTATTAATTCTTTTGTTTGTAAATCGAAAATAATTTCTTTATTTTTGGACTTTTTATAATAATTTATTGCTCTATCAAATAGTTTACCAAGGTCATCTTTACTAAGTGGATGGAGTGTAAGTAATAGCGATCTTGAAAGTAGTGGTTTAATTATATAAAAAAATGGATTTTCAACAGTAGCTCCTACAAATCTGATACTATTGTCTTCTAGAACTGGAAGTAGAGCATCTTGTTGAGCTTTGTTCCATCGGTGAACCTCGTCTACAAAGAGTAAGGTTTCTATACCTCTTTTTTTATCTTCTATTGCTTTTTCTATAATCTTTCTTAATTCTGGTACTCCACTAAGAACTGCATTTAAGGTTTCAAAGTTAGCTTTTGAATAAGAGGCAATTATTCTTGCAAGAGTAGTTTTTCCTACTCCTGGTGGTCCATATAAAATTACACTCTTTAATTTTGCATTTATAATACTTTTATAAATGGTGCCATCTTTTCTTAGCAGGTGGCTTTGCCCAAGGAATTCGTCTAAATTTTTTGGGCAAATAGCCTGAGACAAAGAAAGTTCACTTTCAAATAAGTTTTCCATATTTTTATTTTATCAAAACAAAGTTATAATTTGCTTAATATTTCACTTATTTTTGATGGAGGTAATTATGCAATTAATTTACATAAATGATCACTTAGGATATATAAAGTCTAGTGTGAATATAGGTTTCTTACTAAACAAAAAAAAGGAAGCTATATTAATTGATGCTGGAATTGATGACAATAATGCAAAGAAGTCATTTAAGATATTAGATGATGAAAAAATTATTCCTAAAAAAATAGTTATTACTCATGCTCACGCTGATCATTTTGGGGGTGCTTCATGGTTTGTAAAACATCTTAATACTGAAGTGCTTTCAACTTTGCCTGCTAAATCTATACTTGAATATCCACTGTGGGAGCCTATATATCTTTTTTGTGGTGCTAATCCGCCAAAAATTCTCCATCAAAAATTCTTTCTTGGTAAGAAAGTTAATGTCGACAGAATTGTTTCTCAAGGTAGGGTAAACTTTGATAACATAGATTTTGAAATTGTTGAGCTTCCGGGACATTCATTTGGACAAATTGGGATTTTATTTGAAAATTATCTTTTTTGTGCTGATTCTTTTATTTCTTACGAATTTTTAGTCAAGCACAAAATACCTCTTAACTCGGACATAAAAGGGACCTTACAAACTCTTAATTACTTAAAAAACTCGAAATTTAAAGGAATAATACCTTCACATGGTGATCTTTTTGAAAACTATCATGATATTTTGAATGAAAACGAAAAAATTATTAATCAAATTTTGGAATTTATCCTTGATGTCTGTTTTAAGCAAATATCTGAAATAGAACTCCTAAATCTTATATATGATAAGTTTGACATATCAATAAAAGATATGGCTACAAGTGTTTTGATGAGACTCTCTGTTTTAGCATATATAAGCTATCTACTTGATAAAGACTTGCTAAGGGTAGAATTTGTAGATAACCAGCAGTTTTTTGTAAGAGTTTCATAAATTTTTTAGAGGTTAGAACCTAAAATCCTAAATAAGGTCAAATTATTTGACAAACTTATAATAAAATGATATTCTTACGAAGATTATTTTTGATTTTGTGAGGAGAAGGTGGAAAAGAATCTTCAGGAAAAAGTTTGTAAACTGCTTGGAAGTTCAGAATGTTTGTTTTTCAATTTATCTTCTTTAGCAATATGTATAATAGATGAAAGTTTTAATATAGTTGGGAAAAGCAAGAAATTTACTTCGTTTTTTAAACACTACTCTATTGCTTTGGATGAAGGCTTTTTTGGCAAAGATAGTAATAATATTATAAAAGTATTAATTGAACAATTTGAGAGAAAGATAAATACTGCTTCTCTTATGTTTACATGAAGAATAAATCACGAATTTAAACACATTCTATTAGTTTCGGATTTAGTAGAGATTAATGGAAAGTTTTATGGGTTTTGTGTTTTTCAAGATTTATCAAATATATATCAACAAAACGAAAAATTAAAATATTTAAGTTTTCATGATGAATTAACGGGGCTTTATAATAGAAACTATTTTGAAAATGAAATAAAGAAATATAGTGATGGAAGAATGGACCCGGTAGGCGTATTTGTATTTGATGTAGATGGAATGAAACTGATCAACGATTCTTTGGGACATCAGGCGGGAGATAAAGCGTTGCAGGGAATGGCCAAAATACTTAGGAAAACCTTTCGTAAAAGTGATATAGTTTGTAGGGTGGGCGGGGATGAGTTTGCAATTCTGATTCCTCATGCAAGTTTTAATCTGATGCAAATTTTGCTAGAAAGAGTTAAATCGATTTATTTAGAATTGAAGGATAAATTTGACGTTCCTTTGTATTTTAGTATAGGTTATTCTATTGGAAATACCAGGGATGAAGAATTTGAGAATATCTTTAAAAGGGCTGATATATCAATGTATTCAAATAAATTTTCTAAAAGAAATGAATCTTACGAGAAAATTTTGAAGAGTATACACTAAATCATTATTTAATAAAAGATAATATTCCTAAATACCATCAGCTTGACTCTTTTTGTTTTATGATATAATATTTCAGTTATTTAAATGGGCGGTTAGTTCAGTGGTTGGAACGCTTGCTTGACATGCAAGAGGTCGTAGGTTCGATTCCTACACCGCCCACCATTCAAGTTATCCTCATTAATCAGCTTCCTTTGATATCCTTAGAAGCCTCAATCAATAAACTTTTAATTGATTTTGTGATATATTTAATTATCTATCAAATAACACTATCTGGAGGTTTTGATGTCTCAAATTATTTGTTATTTAGACAACGATAAGCTTGTTGATTATAGGGATTTTGAGGAAGGCAAGCCTTTAAAACCGATTACTGATAAGGATAAAGAATCTTTGGACGTTTTAAGACATTCAGCAGCTCACCTACTGGCTCAGGCTGTAAAAGAACTCTTTCCTGAAACAAAGCTTGCAATCGGCCCTTCTATAGAAAATGGTTTTTATTATGACATATATAGAAAGGAACCTTTTACGCCTGAAGACCTTGAGATAATTGAAAAAAAGATGAAGGAGATTTCAAAAAGAGATCTTGAAATTACAAAGATATGCCTTAAGAAAGAAGATGTGATTAGATTGTTTGCTGATCTTAAAGAAGATTATAAGTTAGAGTTAATAAATGACATTCCTGATGATGAAGTATGTATATATAAACAGGGTAACTTTGTAGATCTATGTAGAGGGCCTCATCTCTCTTCTACCGGTCAGATAAAACATTTTAAATTACTAAATGTAGCGGGGGCATACTGGAGGGGTGATGAAAAAAGGGAGATGCTTCAGAGAATATATGGAACTGCATTTTGGACAGAAGAAGAGTTAAAAAATTACCTTAATTGGCTGGAAGAAGTACATAAAAGAGATCATAGAAAATTGGGTAAAGAGCTTGATCTTTATAGCATGGCTGATGAAGTGGGTGCTGGACTTATCCTATGGCATCCAAATGGAGGAGTTATTAGGACTATTATTGAAGACTATTTAAGAAAGGAGCACGTTAAGAGGGGCTATGAAATAGTTTATACTCCTCATATGATGAATTTAAAGATTTGGAAAATTTCAGGGCATTTTGATTTTTATAAAGAAAATATGTATATATTTGAAAATGATGGTCAGGAGTATGCAGTAAAGCCTATGAATTGCCCTGGTCATATGATGATATATAATTCTAAAACAAGAAGTTATAGGGATTTGCCTATAAGATTTTTTGAACTTGGAACAGTGTATAGATTTGAGAGATCGGGAGCGTTACATGGTCTTTTGAGAGTTAGAGGTTTTACCCAGGATGATGCGCATATATTTTGTACAGATGAACAGCTTCAGGATGAAATAATAGGAGTTCTTAATTTTGCAAAAGATATGATGGAACTTTTTGGCTTCAAATATGTAGTGTCGGTAGGTACTAGGCCTGATGGTTCAATAGGTACTGATGAGCAATGGAATCTTGCTACGAATTCATTGATTAGTGCTCTAAAACAAAAAAACATTGAGTTCGAAATAATTGAAGGAGACGGTGCGTTTTATGGGCCAAAGATTCAGGTAGAGTTAATAGATGCACTCGGGCGAAAGTGGACTGGTCCAACTATTCAGGTAGATTTTGCACTCCCAGAAAGGTTTAATCTTGAATATGCTGATAAAGATGGCACTAAAAAAAGACCTGTGATGATTCACAGAACTGTAGTTGGAAGTATGGAAAGATTTCTCGGAGCTCTAATAGAAAATTACGCAGGAATGTTCCCAGCATGGCTTTCTCCTATACAAATAATGATTATACCGGTTAAAGAAGACCCAGAACTATTAGAATATTCTTCTCAGGTTAGAAAAAGGCTGTCTGACGAGGGTTATAGAGCTAAAATTGATAAAAGGAATGAAACCTTGAAATATAGAATAAGAGATGCGGAACTAAATAGGATTCCGTATATATTGGTAATAGGGAAAAAAGAATATGAGGCTAAGTTAGTATCGCTTAGAACAAGAGGCATGAACGATGAAGGACAAATAAGCATAGAAGAATTCATAAAGAGACTATCTAATGAAGCAAGAATTCCTTCTGGTAATTAATATAAATGATTCATAGAGGAAAACAATGAAATTAAGCATTTAATATGGATAATAATATTTTTTTATCGATTATTAATAGTCTTTCAGGAGTTGCTTTTACTTCTAGGTTTATCGTTAAAAACAGAAGTCCAATAATATATAGCTTAAATTTTTTTGATAACTTTAAGGACAAAGCTATAGGCGGGTTTAGTAGTGAAAGATTAGTCGAAAACAATCTTTTTGTAGAAAATGTGCATCCAGATGATAGGATGAAATTTTTTGAAAATTTTTTATCTTTAGGGATAGGAGAGAATTCGCAGTGTAAATTGCGTTTTAAAACTAATGATGGAAATTATATATGGCTTAAAATTAATATGATAATTTTATCCAGGGACGAAAGGTTTGTTGAAATTGGTGGCGTAATAGAGATAATATCTAAAGAAAAAAATCTTGAAGCAATTTTTTACACGATAAAAGAAATTAATAGGCTTATTATAAAAACAGACAGGGAAAATAAGCTTTTTCAATCTTTGTGTGATTTGTTAGTTGATAAACTCAATTATGTAGGTGCCTTTCTTGGTGACATAGATTCTAACAAACTTTTTAGATTGAAGTTTTTTGCGAAGAATACTCCTGAGATTCTTGTGGAGGACTTTAAAAAGGTTACCATTTCAGTTGATGAAAGAATTCCTGAGGACAGAGGAACAGTAGGAAATGCCTATAGAACAGGAAAGGTTTTTCTGGTTTCTGATACCTTAGAGTCTGAATCAATGAAACCATGGGTAACATATTACAAAAAACATGGCATTCGTTCTGCTTGTTCCATACCCCTATATAAAAGCGGTAAAGTTGAATTTGTATTAGTAATATATTCCAGGACGCCAGATTTGTTCAGTGAAGAATATATGGAAATTCTTGATGAAATAAAGAGTGATATCTCCTTTGCTTTAGAAAAAATTGATAAGGAGAAGAATATAAAACTACTTAGTGAAGCGATAAAAGAGTCTCCAGAATGGTTTCTAATAGCAGATGAAACTGGGACAATTTTGCACGTGAATAAAGCTGTTGAAAGAATTTCTGGCTATAGTGTAGATGAGGTCGTGGGGAATAAATTATCAATGTTTATTCCTGATTTTTATCCGGAGGATTTTTGTAAAGAACTGTTTGATAGGATTTCTCGGGGAGAAAGATGTGAGTGTGAACTTATAAGACAGACTAAAAATAAAAATATATTTTACCTGGATACAATCTTTATTCCTGTTTTCTTTGACAACAAAGTTTATAGATTTGTGGAACTTTCAAGGGATATTACTAAGGAAAAGCTTCAACAAGAAAGGATATCAGAGCTAACAAGATTATATATAACTCTTTCAGATATAAATCAACTGATTATTAGAACTGACTCTATCAGAGATTTGTATCAAACGGTTAATGAAATCTTAGTAAAAGATGCAGGGTTTTCAATTGTTTTCTTTGTTATAATTGATGAGGAAAACAAGTTAAAGATCCATAGTTTCTATTATCAAGAAGATGGTTTAGATAATCAATATGATGACTTTTTGAAGTTTATTGAAGAAAGTTATAAAGAAGAATTATCTATTTTAATAGAAAAGGGTTTTATTAGTGCAATTTCTATACAAAATAAAGAAATTATTTATTATAATGATCTGACCATCTCTTTAAAAACTGAAGAAATCAAGGAAAAATTTAAATGTTATGGTTTTTTGAGTTCTTCTGCTTCAATACCAATTTTTAAAAATAATAAAGTTATTGGTTCAATATTTTGTTGTTCTGCTAAAAAAGATTTTTTTACTCCAGATATATTAAGACTTTTAAATGAAATAGGTACTGATATAAGTTTTGCTTTAGGAAAGATTGAAATGGAAAGATTTAATGCTATGACTTCTACTGCCCTTAACTCTGGAAGCGATTTTGTGATGATTACGGATAAAAACTTTAAAATAGTTTATGTAAACGACAACACTCAGAAGATATTTGGGTATACCAAAGATGAGCTGATAGGTAAGCATCATTCAATCATATCTTCAAGATCACAGGGCCTGGGATTTGCAAGAAGGTTTTATAGAACTATTAGAAATGGCCAAAGATTTGCTGATCTTTTTATCTATAAATCTAAATCTGGTGAAAGGGTTTACAGTTATACTACAATTACACCATTTCTGATCAGAGGTGAAATAAGATTTTATATTGCAGTAGGCAAAGATATTACTCAGGCAAAATCTCTTGAGGATAGTTTAAAAAGATTAAAGGACTACGATCCTTTAACGAGTCTATTAAACAGAAATAAATTTATTGAAAGTGCCAATGAATTTATTAGTATTGCAAAATATGAGAAAAAGCTTGCTAGCGTTTGTATAATAAACCCAATTGGTTTTTCTTCAATAAATCAAGCTTATGGATTTTATGCAGGGGATTTAATTTTATGTGAAATAGCTGATAGAATCAAGAAAACTCTAAGAGAATATGATTTAATAGGAAAATTAGAGTCAGATATGTTTGTTGTTTTATTAAAAGATATTGCGACTTTAGAAGATGTTTTAAATATAATTTCAAAGCTTAATCTGGCCCTTGAGAAACCTTATGAAATTTCAAAAAGAAATGAGATCTTAGTTTTCTTTAACTACGGAGTTAGTTTTTTCCCAAATGATGGCGAAAATGCACAAACTCTTCTTGAAAGAGCTAATATTGGATTGGCTAGCATTAAAGGCAGTAAAGATAGAAAAATAGGGTTTTATAAGAAAGATTTTGAGCAAAGAGCAAGGATGAAACTTGATCTGAAGTCAAGATTAGAGAGAGCTATTATTAATAAAGAATTTATTCTTTATTATCAGCCAATATTTTCGATAAAGGACAAAAGTATAGTTGGTGCAGAGGCGCTACTTAGATGGAAAAATAATGGTCAAGTGATTTTGCCTATGGAATTTATTCCTATATTAGAAGAAATGGGCCGAATAAGTGACGTTGAGAGGTTTGTAGTTGACAACGTTTGCAATAAATTAATGGATTGGGAAAAAAGAGAGAAAAATATAGTGCCAATCTCAATAAATCTATCTGAACGAAGTTTTAAAGATGAAAATTTTAGGAAATATGTAATTTATACCATTAAAAAGTATGAAGTTCGCAGAAGAATGTTTGGTATAGAACTCGTTGAAAGAACATTTGTTGAGGATTTTGAGCGCTGCTTAATTATGCTAAAGAAATTCGATAGAGAAGGTATTTCTATATCTTTGGATGATTTTGGTACTGGTTTTTCTTCTTTTAACTATCTTTACAGGCTTAAGCTTGATTCCTTGAAAATCGATAAATCGTTTCTAAATAATATAGAAAAGGATATTAGGGCAAAATCGATTGTTGAGAGCATAATATTTTTGAACAAGAGACTTAATCTAAAAACTATTGCTGAAGGAGTAGAGACTTTAGATCAACTAAAAATATTGGAAGAATTAGGATGCGAGTACGTTCAAGGCTTTCTTTTGGCAAAACCTATGCCAGAGGAAAAATTTGAAGAATTGATAAAATCATAGAATTAAAAATTGGTGCCGAGGGTGGGACTCGAACCCACACATCCGTGAGGATACTGGATTTTGAGTCCAGCGCGTCTGCCAATTTCACCACCTCGGCGTTGATGTTAGAGAAAATATATAACAAAAAATTTGAAAAGTCAAACGTATTTCCAACCGTCGATTACCAGTTGATATTTGCCCAAAGTTTTTTTAAGCTTAATCGTCAAATCTCGATTATACTGAATATCTTTTGGAAGATATATAATTACCGTGTCTATTTTTGTAACTTCAAACTTTGAGGAGTCTTTAGGAGTACCCAATTTAACTGATGGAGGAAATTTAATATCTCCTACACAGGTTCCAATTGTAGGATAGTCATCAAAGTATATTGTATTTCCATTTTTAGCAATATAAGATTTTGCATCAGCACTAATATGTATAGCCATTCCTTACCTCATTTTTTATAGGAATTCTTGGTGCCGAAGGTGGGATTTGAACCCACATGAGGTTATACCTCACTACGCCCTGAACGTAGCGCGTCTGCCATTTCGCCACTTCGGCTTTATTCCTAAATTACAATATTTAAAGGATGCTGTCAATTGTTTCAATGATGTTAGTTATATTTTTTAAAATAACCTGATTTTAGTAATTTATGCTAAAATTGAAAATAATTTTTAGCTAATTTAAAGTAATTTTTGTATTTAAGTTTTTGTAAAATTTCAAATATAAAAGCAAAATTAATTTTAGCCTAAAATGTATTCATTTATGTTAATATTATATAAATATAATATTTTTAAACAATTGAATATAATGTGATATTTACAAAACAAATTTTGTAGGTTAAAATTTAAAAAATGACTGATTGGTCATAGTGTGGAGATATGGATATAGAAGATAAAATTTTGAAAGTATCACTTGAATATTTTTCCCAAAAAGGATACTCTCAAGTCAGGATAAGTGATATTGCAAAGGAAGCAGATATAGGAAAAGGGACAGTATATCTGTACTTTAATTCTAAAAAAGATTTATTTTATTCGACTATAGAGTATGCTTTTAGGAAGTTGTCTGAAATACTTTGGTCTGGCAAGGATTTCAATAGCATATTAAGTTTGAGAGCTTTTGTATATGATTATTTTGATAACTGGGAACTTGCAAGTAAGTTGGGTAGTTTAGTTTTAAATGGACTTTCACTTGGAGATAAAACCTTCTATAACGAATTAAGGAGTATGAGAGATAAATATATAATTGAAGACCTGGATAAGATTGTGAGAAATCTTATAGAGGTAAATATAATTAGGGAAATTAATGAAAGAATGATTTCGCTGTTTATATGGGGAAACCTTGTATTTTTTACAACTTTAGTTTTGAAAGGGGAAGAGATTAAATTGAACAAGAAAGAAATATGGCAAATGATTTTTTCGGGTTTAACTTCGGGGTTGATTAGATGAGAATAAAGATTAATTGTTTTATTTTCTTTATTTTATTTTTTGTTTTTGTATCTCTTACTTGTGTTGCTCAATCAAAAGAGGAAGTTCTGGAATATAAGCCCACTAATCCTCCTGAAGAGTTAAGTCTTACTCTTGATAAAGCAATAGAACTTGCAAAAAACTATAGTCCTTTGTTAAAAATGGATAGAGAAAAGATTGGAAATGCAAGAATGCAGGCGCACGAAATATCTGGTTATCTCGTTCCTCATCTAAATTGGCAGTCAACTTATACAGAGTTAAAAAGTGCTCCTGCTATTATGCTTCCGGGAATAGGTAAAGTCCCAACAGGCTATAAAACTACTTATGATCATAGGGCTGTTTTAACATATGAGTTTGATGTATGGAGAAAGATTTGGGAGCAAAGATCTGCTGCCTGGCTTAACGTAAGAGAAGCTGAAGAAAATTATAGAAGTGCAGTTCAAGATTTAACGTATCGAGTTACAAAAGCGTACTTTCAATGTTTGCAGGCAGAAGATAACGTGGCTTCTCAAGAAGCAGATCTAAAGCAAATTGAAGAACAACTTAGGGTTACTCAGGCTATGTATAACGCTGGAACGGCAGCTAAAATTGATGTATTAAGAGTTCAGGTAGCTCTGGCTCAAATAAAACAAAACTTACTGGATGCAAAAAACCAAAGAGATTTGGCTTATTCTTCTTTGAATAATCTTATAGGATATCCAATGAACACAAAATTGATTCTTGCAAAAGATCAAGATGTGCCCAATATAACTGGTAGTGTGGACGAATTAACAACAAAGGCTGTTTCTTTTAGACCTGATCTTAGGGCTGCGAGATTTGCTGCAGAGGCTGCAAAGAAGCTTATATGGGTTGCAAAGACTAAAAGACTTCCTGACTTTACTATTACAGCATATAAAGAATGGGTAGATAATCACTTTTTCCCCAATAACCAGGATTGGGGTGCAGTGGTAGAGATGACCATTCCAATTTATAATGGTGGCATAATTAGAAGTCAGGTTCAGCAGGCAATAATAGCATATAGAACTCAAGAAGACTATGAAAAGCAGATTTTTGATCAAGTTAAGCTGGACGTAAAGCAAGCGCTTTTAAATCTTATATCTGCAAAACAAAGAATTGATACCATTTCTAAATCAGTAGCGGAGGCTGAAGAAAGCTTGAGATTAGCTAGAGTTAGATACCAGGCAGGTGTAAACACCATTTCTGAGGTGTTAGATGCAGAGGCACAGCTTTCTACTTCCCAAACTCAATATGCTCAAGCTAAGTTTGACTATCAGGTTGCAAAAGCGGCTTTGTATAAGGCAATTGGATTGGATTAGATTCAATTAAAGATATGTTAAAAGATATGTTAAAAAGAAAGGTTATTATAGCATCTTCGATTATAGGTATTCTTATAATTGTGCTATTAGCTTTTAGTTTTCTTAACAAGAAAAGCGTGCCTGTAAGTCGAATACCGGTAGTTAAGGCAATGAAAGTTATAGTAAAGGATACTGATGTTTATCAAGATTACGTAGGTCAAGTAGAAGCTGTGAACGATGTTCAAATCAAAGCTAAAGTTTCTGGAAATATAGTTGCAAAGTATATAAAGGGTGGAGATCTAGTAAAAGCAGGTCAGCCCCTTTTTCAAATTGACAAAAGAGCTTATGAGGCTGCTGTTCTTCAGGCAAAAGCACAGTTAGCACAGGCAATTGCAAATTATGAAAATGCAAAGCTTGATGCCGACAGATATAAGATTCTTGCTGCTCAGGATGCTGTTCCACAACAAACTTCAGATACAGCCGCATCGATTGCCAAACAAGACTATCAGATTGTAGAAGCAATGAGAGCAAATCTCAAACAGGCTGAAGATAATTTGAGCGATACCTTAATTGTTGCACCTTTTAGTGGTAAGCTGGGTGTCGGAGATGATTTGAGTTTAGGTGCATTCGTCACCGCTGGGCAAACTGTTTTATGCACGTTATCGTCGCCCGATCCTATGTATGTTTTGTTCAGCATTTCTGAAAACGATTATCTAAATATGATTAAAAATGGTGTTGATCCGATAAATAGTGATGTAGGTAAAAGGATAAAACTTGTGCTTTCTGATGGAACGACTTATAAATATCCAGGAAAAATAACTGAAATAAATAGAGGTCTTACTCAAAATACCGGAACTCTTTCAATAAAAGCACTTTTCCCAAATCCTGAGAATATTCTTGTTCCAGGAATGTTTGCTAAAGTAGTTCTTTTGGAAGGTCACTTAAAAAATGCTATTCTTGTACCTCAAATGGCGGTTCAGCAGATTTTGGATAAGACCTTTATTACTATTGTAGATAACAATAGTAAAGCACAGATGGTTCCTGTTAAAATGGGACCAAGGATAGGTTCTCTTTGGGTTGTAGAGGATGGACTTAGGCCTGGTGATAACGTTATAGTTGAAGGATTTCAGAAAGCTCCTACAGGAACTATTGTTAAAGTAATAGAGGTCACTCCCGAATCTTTGGGTATAAAGTAGTTTATGGCGCAATTTTTTATTAAAAACCCAATTTTTGCGATTGTTGTTTCGTTAATAATAGTTCTGGTTGGTTTGCTTGCAATGGTAAATTTACCAATTGCTGTTTATCCTCAGATAACCCCTCCACAAGTTAATGTTATAGCGAATTATCCTGCTGCAAATGCTCAAACTGTAGAACAAACGGTTGCTCAACAAATGGAAGATCAGGTTAATGGTGTAGAAGGTATGGTTTCTATGTTATCTACAAGTACTGATACAGGAAGTTATACATTACAAGTTCAATTTGAACTTGGCAAAAATCCAGATCTGGCTACTGTACAAGCTCAGAATAGAGTGGGTCAGGCATCTCCTTTATTGCCTTCTGAGGTGGTTCAGTATGGAATTAATGTGATGAAAGTTACACCTCAAAATGCTCTTGTTTTTTCGCTTTATTCTCCCAAAGGAACATATGAGTCTACTTTTCTAGCAAATTATGGAAATATTAATATAGTTCAGCAATTACAAAGGGTGAAGGGTGTAGGTCAGGTAATGATGTATGGATCTCCCTTTGGGATGAGAATTTGGCTAAATCCAGAAAAAATGGCTCAATTGGGTATAACTACGACAGATGTTTACAATGCAATAAAAGAACAAAATGTACAAGCAGCATCCGGCACCATAGGTCAAATGCCAACACCTGCTGATCAAGCATTTCAATATATTACCAGAGTAAAGGGTAGGTTAAGTACACCTCAAGAGTTTGAAAATATTATAGTAAGAGCCAATCCTGATGGATCTATTGTGAGGTTAAAAGATATTGCTCGAGTTAACTTAGGTGGTAGGTTTTATATGTATAACTCAACTATGGATGGATATAATGCGGCTGCTTTTGGAGTACAACTAACTCCTGATGCTGATGCTTTGAAAACAGTAGATCAGTGCAAAGAAATCATACAAAATGCCTCAAAAAATTTCCCTCCTGATATGAAATATGAAATCGTTGTTGACAACACGCTTTTTATAAGAGAATCTTTGAAGGAGGTGTTAGTAACTTTATTTGAGGCTTTGCTTTTAGTTATGGTAGTAATTTTTATTTTTTTGCAGTCCTGGAAAGCGACTCTTATACCAATGCTTGCCGTACCAGTGTCATTGATAGGTACCTTTGCTATGTTTCTTGTTTTTGGTTTTTCTATCAATACTCTTACACTTTTTGCTATGGTTTTGGCAATAGGTTTGGTAGTTGATGATGCAATTGTAGTTATTGAAGCAGTAGAACGTCATATTAGATATGACGGTATGAACCCTTTTGGGGCTGCTCAAAAAGCTATGAAAGAAGTTTCAGCTGCAATTGTAGCAATAGCGTTTGTTTTGGCTTCAGTTTTTATACCAGTTGCATTTTTTGGTGGAACTATGGGGGTTTTGTATAAGCAATTTGCATTAACTATAACTGTTTCTATGATCCTCTCTGTAATAGTAGCACTTTCTCTTACACCTACATTGTGTGCGAGGATGTTAACTCCATATGATCCAACCAAACACAAAGGGTTGCTTGCTAAGTTTTTTGACAAATTTAACGATAACTTTGAAAGGATTGTTTATAAATATTCTCAAATAGTTTACAAATTGATTAGAAAAGTTAAATGGGGCTTGTTATTTATTATATTGTTAACGATTGTTACATTTTTTATTGTTTCTAAACTTCCAACTTCTTTTGTTCCAGATGAGGATCAGGGTTATCTTATAGCAGCAGTTTCACTACCACAGGGCACAAGTTTGAACGTTACTTCTAATGAAATAAATGAAATAGGTCAAGTAATTAGGCAAATTCCCGGTGTATATGCTGTTACATGTGTCAACGGCATAAACTTTTTAACTTTTGCTGCCGATTCAAGCACAGGCGTTATCTTTATAAGACTTAAGCCTTGGGATGAAAGAAGAACTCAAGAGTTATCTGCGCAAAGCATTTTAAGACAAATATTTATTAAATCTCAGCAATTCCCAAATGCAACAGTTTTACCGCTACTTCCCTCTTCTTTACCAGGAATTGGAACAAGAGGCGGCTTTACAATAATGCTTGAGGATAGAGGTGGGGAAGCGAGTTTTCAAGAGATGGATAACATTTCTAAAGAATTTATTAATGAAGCAAAAAAGATGCCTGCAATTGGAACAATTTATTCCACTTTTAATGCAAATACACCTGGCTATACCTATAATATTGATAGAGATAAAGTAAAAAAATTAGGAATTCCTCTTACTGATGTATTTAATACAATGCAAACTTTTTATGGAGGCCTTGAGGTTAACGATATAAATCTTTATGGAAAAACTTATAAAGTAACTATGCAAGCTTTACCTCAATTTAGGACTACTCCAAATGATATAAAGTTTTTTTATGTAAGAAATCCTGAAGGGAAAATGATCCCTTTAAGTACCCTTGCTAGTGCAAAACTTACAGATGGTCCTTCAGTAATACAAAGGTTTGATAATTATAGAGCAATTCAAATTGGTGGTAATCCTGCTCCTGGTTATAGTTCAGGTCAAGCTATGCAAGCATTGGTAGAAGTAGCGCATAAAGTCTTGCCTGCAACTTTCTCTTATGATTGGGCAGATTTGAGCCTGGAGGAACAAAAATCTGGGCAGAAAGCACCTATTCTTTTTGCTCTATCTCTAATTTTTGCGTTTTTATGTCTTGCAGCTTTATATGAGAGTTGGTTTGTTCCCATCAGTGTAATATTATCAGTTCCTACTGCGATGTTTGGTGCAACTTTTTTCCAATATATAAGACATCTTAGTAATAATGTATATATGCAAATTGGGCTTATAATGCTTATTGGGCTTGCTGCAAAAAATGCAATTTTAATAATTCAGTTTTCAAGGATCAGAGAAGAAAGTGGGATGGGCCAAATTGAAGCTATTGTAGAGGCTGCGAGGGTAAGACTAAGACCAATTCTTATGACTTCCTTTGCTTTTATCTTCGGCTGTTTGCCATTGGCAATCGCATCCGGTGCGGGTTCCGGCGCAAGAATTGCTATGGGCACATCGGTGGTAGGTGGTATGTTAACAGGAACTTTTATAGGTGTATTTATAATTCCTGTTTTATATATAGCTGTAGAAAAAGTTGCCTATAAAATCTTTGGAAAAAAATAAGTTTCAGGTAATATATTAAATTAAAATTTGAAATCTTCGATGATTAAGAGGGAGAGGTAAAATTTGACTTTTTTAGAATTTACTTTTAGAAATAATATCGGTTCTTTTCCTGTAATACATGAAATTTTTGAAGCATATAGAGTAATGGATAATAAACCAATCCGATTCCCAAATTATAGGATTTTGCAACTCTCAAGTATAGATGATGATTTAAAAAGCATAAAAGTTTCACCTTTTTTTTCCATACTTTTTAGTTCTGGTAAAACTTTTATTTCAAAAGGAATAAGATTTGATGTTAAAGAAGTAAGTTTTTATAATATATCAAGAAATTTGTTTTCTTTAGGAGATATTTTAGAAAATATCGATCAGTGTACGTTTTATTACAGAGATCTTATTATTCATTTGAAGGATTTTTTCTCTAAATTTGATTTAGACTTTTTTAGCGAAAGGCACATTGACATTCGATGTTTGTATCTCTTTGATTTAGATGAAGATGTATTTTTACCCTTACCAAAAGAAGAAATAATTTTTAAAAACAAATTAGGCAATTTTAGATTTGAATGTAAATTTAATGACATATTTGAGTAGGTGAAAAAATGGATTTTCATCAAATTCCATCTATATCTTATATCCTTAAAGAAATAAAAAGAAACGATATTAATGTTCCGCACGATTTGTGTGTATTGATTAGCCAAAGAGAAGTAGAAATAGCAAGAGAAGCTATTAGAAGCGGTAAAAATATTACTAAAGATAAAATTATTGAAAATATAAAGATAAAGTTAAATTTTTTAAATAAATCTGTTTTAAAAAGAGTTATTAATGCTACGGGAATTATTATACATACTAATCTTGGCAGATCTCCTCTAAATGATTCAGTGGCTAAAGAAGTGGCTGAAATAGCTACTAATTATTCTAATCTTGAATATGATCTTTTTAATAACAAGAGGGGAAGAAGAGATTTGTTAATTAGAGATATCCTTATAGCTTTAACTGGTTCTGAAGATGCAACGGTAGTAAATAATAATGCTGCTGCTGTTTATATAACTTTAAATACTCTTCTTAACAAAAAAGAAGTGTTAATTTCGAGATCTGAACTTATTGAAATAGGAGGATCTTTCAGAATTCCAGATGTAATAACATCTTCTGGAGCAATTCTGAAGGAAGTGGGTACCACTAATAAAACTCATTTAAGGGATTATGAGAACAATATAAGTGAATTAACTGGTGCTATTATGAAGGTTCATCAAAGCAATTTTTATCAAGAGGGATTTGTTCAAAGTGTTAAAATGGAAGAATTATCAAATCTTGCCAGGAAAAAAAATATCTTATTTTTTGAGGATTTAGGTAGTGGATGCCTGATTGACCTGAGAAAATATGGTTTAAATTATGAACCAACTGTTCAAGAAAGCATTCAAAAAGGTACAGATATTGTAAGTTTTTCTGGAGATAAACTTCTGGGAGCAGGGCAATGCGGGATAATCTTAGGAAAAAGTAAGTTAATTGAGAGGATTAGAAAAAATCCTTTAATGAGAGTTTTAAGAGTTGACAAGATGACTTTATGCGCACTTGAAGGAACTTTGAGACTATATCTTGACAAACGATACGAAGAAATACCTGTTTATAGAATGCTTGCAAAAACCATAGATGAAATGATTCAAGATGCAAAATATATTATTAGTAACGTTAAAAATAAGAATCTTACTTTAGAAATTTTTGAAAGTGAGGGAAGGCTTGGAGGAGGTTCTACTCCTAGAAGTTTTTTCAAAACCATAGGAATTGGCATTAAACATAAAATATTATCTACGAAGGATATAGAAACCTTCTTGACAAGAAGAAGTATACCAATAATAGGCAGAGTATTAGATGACTTTTACTTTCTGGACATGAAAACAGTTTATTCTAAAGAACTTGATTTTATTTTACAAGCTTTAAGCGAGATGTCTTAAGTATTTTTAGCCTCTATGCGATCTTAGTAACATAAGTGTCATTTTAATATTAATAATTATAAATTTGACTAATTGCCAAAGGAGAAAAGTTCTTAAGAATTTTGTATACCAGAGGGGTTTTGATGCAAAAAAAGCTTGCTCATAAGGTTTTCTGTTATCTACCATTTTAAATACCTCACTATTCAGGAATTATATACCAGAATGGATTTAGCTTTGCTTTGTATATGAAGGCATAGTGTAGAAGTAGTTTAATCCAATGTCCGGCTAAACCTATGTCTCCAAAGGTAAAATTAAGGTCTCTACCGTATTCAGGAAATCTTTTAAAATCTGGAACTATGGGATAAACAGTAATTGATACTGCTGTTCCAGAAAAAAAACCAGTTCCAGTAGAAGCTACACATGCAGCACCTAATTTCGCCATACTTGCAGTATGTAGTGGTTTATTTTTTCCCTTTATTAGGTTAGCTATACTTTGAGCTACAGCTTTTCCCATCATTGCTGATGGCATTCCAGTTCTAGGAGCTGTAGGAGAAATTGTTGTTTTATTAGGACTTTGCATTGGTTTGCTAATTGGATGAGGTGGTGCAAATGCAATTCCTATAGCGAATACATTCTTATATTTTGGGTTTTGAAGGGTTTTAGGCCAATCTTCTGCATCCCATTCTATATATGGTTTAGGATTATAATTTCCATCCACTTTCATAAAACCATTAGGCAAAAATAGAGAACCAGTTATATCCTCCTCTTTTTTATTGAAAGCTTTAAGCCCTACACCGGCGAAAGGAGGTATCAGCATTGCAAAATCAAATTCTAACTCGTGAAAGGTGCCGTCAAGCGTTTCATATTTTATTTTATTTTTGCTAATTTCTAATGGATGAGCTCTCTTTATCCAGAAGATCTCTCTTTCAGCAAAAAGTGATTCGGTAAAGGTTTTACTGTGAGCAATATAACCACCATATTTCAAATGTAAACCGCCCATTCCAAAATCGCCAAGTTCGTATTCATTGGTTATATAAATTATTCTTGCTCTATCTCTAACTTTTTCTCTTTTTAGTTTTGATTCTACATTAAAAAGATATTCAAAAGCAGCTCCCTGACATGTAGCCATTCCATGTCCAACTCCTATAACGATAGTTTTATTTTTACCGTTTTTCATTTCTTTAATTAAAGAGCTAAGATTCTCCCAGGCTTGAACGGCGTGCGATGCAGAACAAATTGATTGAGAATTCCTAGATGGGCCTAAACCTGTTGTAGCATCAAAATTAAGTTTTGGGCCAGTTGCATTAATTAGATAATCATATTCAATATTTCTTTCTTTTTTAGAACTTATTTCTTCTACTACAACGAATGGAGAAGAAATAGACTTGTTACCTTCAGGATAGATCTTTGTTGCTTTTGCATTAATAAAATTAATATTTGCTTTTTTATAAATAGGTTCTAAATCAAATAGTACCTGATCGGGTTTCATATCGCCTACCCCTACCCATACGTTAGAAGGAATCCAATTATATTTTTTTGTTGGAGATACTACTGTGATCTGATGCTCATTACCTAAATATTTTCTTAAAAAACACGAAGCAGTGTGTCCTGATATTCCAGATCCTAAAACTACAATCTTTGACATTAAGAACCCACCTTTTTTAAAAAAAATGTTTATAGTAATATTTATATATTATATACTATATACGAAAAATTAAGTTTGATTGTAATAATTATTACTAATAATAATTTATTTTTCTATTTATTTTATGAGAATTTTCCAAAAATAAAACGTAAATAAAATTGCAGAAAACAGGGCAAACCAGGAGTTAAAGATTCCGAGGGGGACTAAAATAGCTAGTAAAAACCAGTGGAAAAATATGTTTGTGTTGTTTGGAAATTTATTTTTAATATGTAACTTTCGAATTATCACGATTAAACCAGATAGAGACCAGCCATATAGTGCTAGATAACCGTGTATTTGAAGCAAAAAATTATTTAAAGTCTGATAACTTTGAATATTTGAATAAAAAAATTGTAGGCATATCATTAAGAATCCTGTAATAGAAGTTATTATTAAAAACATTAAGCCGGATAACAGAAATTTTTTGTTTTCAAAGTGTTTAGAATTTTTTATGAATAAATAAGCTGTAAAAAGAATATATATTATTAGTAGGCTTGCGCAAATTAATTCTCCAACAACTATTTTTAAAATTATGAATACAAAAAATGTAATGACACCAAGATTAACTAACCAGAAGCTAATTTCTTTTTGTAACTTAAAGGCTATAGTGTTTTTATTGTCTATCAGATCGTAGATAATTGAAAAAATTATTAACGATAGTGGAAAGGAAAAACCCAAATAAAAATAATTTAAGGGCAATATATCATGGGGTATTATTTTAATAAAGTAATTATTTAAAATTGCTAATTGGGCAAGAAAAATTCCAATTGAGAGACAAAGTAAAGAAGCTAAATGAAATTTTTTACAAACTCTTACTTTATAATCAAAGAAAGCAAAAGGTAATATGCCAAAATATTTAATTCTTACGCTCTCAACTATAAAAATTAATAAAGTTCCGGAAATTAATGAAACTGTATAAAGGTTCAGAAAGAGGCTGAAAGCGTAAATAGAAGATATAATCAGATAAAGCCATGTGCTTTTTGAGAAATTGGTTTCTTTTTTTGTGAACCATAATATTATGGTTCCTCCAGCAATTAAATTGAAGAAAAATATGTGAAGTCTTTGAATTTGAAAAGAAGTAGAAGATGTCCATAAAAGTAAATTTTTCTGATTAGGAATAACTGAACCTGCAAAACCAAGAACAAAGCCAATAGCTACAAAGGAAAAAATTGTTAATTTTTCATATCTAGTCAATTTATCCTCTAAATTGTTTATTGTAGTGTTAATTTTATCATAAAGTTAATTAAAATTATTACTGTCAAACTTGAATAACAACACTATTTATGGTATATTACTAATACTAATTAGAATAATCTAAATTAAAGGAGGTTGAGTGGGATGTTAAGGGGAAAGGATTTGGCAAGAGCAAAGATTTCTATTTCAAAAGAAGAATTATTGGCTGAAACTGGTTCTTACGATCACATTATGCAAAGGCGCTGGGTAGGGAAAGATCTTAAGTTGATTAAATACAGCATGAAAAGTTCTACTATGTTCGATGGAGAAAGCAAGTCAACTGAAGGGGATTCTTAGCTAAACTTGAGCCCATATCCATTAGTTGGATGTGGGTAATTTTTTTCTTTAAGGGGGATTACTTGTTATTTATATTTTCTACTACATATGATACGACTGTAGATCTTTTAGTATATTATATTGGCGAGGATAAGGTATTTAGATTTAATACTGATATTTTTAAAGATTATAAAATATCTATAGATGAAGATTCATTTAAGATTGAGGACCTTACTGGTAGATATATCACCAATAAAGATATTAGAAAGGTTCTTTGGAGAAAGCCTTCCAAAATAAGAGATCTCTTTCCTGAAGAAATTCTATCTCCGGAAGATGCCTACTATGAAATAGAAGTATGGTATGTCATGAGAGAGATAATCAATCTTTTATGGTCTGAAAATAAAATTGTTTTAACTGAGCCCCTGGTGGATTATAGAGTGGGAAAATTTGTTCAACTAAAATGTGCTAAAAAGTTCTTTAATGTGCCTAAATATATTTTTAGATATGGTTTTGATAAGAAACTCAATACAGAAGGTGATACTATTATTAAGAGCCTAACCTCTGAGCCAATTTCTGAGGATGGGTCGGTAATTTTCGCTACTAAAGTGAATCAAAATGAGTTAGATGTCAATTGTCCATGGTTTATTCAGGATTATGTTCACTCTCAGAAGGACATTACGGTAGTATTTGTAAGGGATGAAATATTTGCTTTTGAACTTGATAGAACTTCTTTTCTTGACAAAACGATTGACTGGAGAGAGTTATCGGTTGATACTACTACTGATATGTGGTTGCCACACATTCTGCCAGACTGTGTAAGGGATTCTATTTTTCATTTTATGAGAGAGCTAAAACTTCACTTTGGAAGGTTTGACTTTCTATATAGCGATGATAAGTACTATTTTTTGGAGATAAACCCAAATGGGCAATGGGCATGGTTAGATTCTGAGAGAAAGCTTAAACTATTGGATAAAGTTATTAATGAAATTTCACCCGATACGCCTCTTTATGCCATTCCATTTTTAAGATATTAACTTTATATAGAATGAAAGGTATTTTTAGGTATTTCTTTCGTTATAAAAAAATTACGTTTTTTATACTATTTCAGATTCTTTTTATCCAACTATTTCAACTTCTTAAGCCCTGGCCTGTAAAATTTGCATTTGATTATCTAATTGAAAAGAAAAATCTGCCTTTTAGCGCTGTGGGGCACCTGCCTTTCGATATTCAACTATTTATTCTTTGTGCGTCATTTGTATTAATATATTTTCTGTTAGGCGCGTTTGTACTGCTGAATAATATATCTAAAATATATTTTGGAAACGCAATATTGACCGATTTCAGGATGGATATTTATAGAAAATTACAGAAAATTCAGATATCATATTTTAATAAAAAATCATCAGGTGACATAATATATAGAACTATAAATGACACTCAGTCAATTCAGGTTATAGCGACAAAAATAATTTTTCCTTTGATTTCTTCAATAATTCTTCTCTTTGGAATATTTGTTGTGATATTTCAAATAAATCAAAAGCTTTTATTTGTATTCTTCCTTACTATCCCTGTTTTGTTTTTGTCTATCTCTTTTCTAAATAATGCTATTTTTAAAGTTTCAAATAAATTGAGGGAAAAAGAGAGCAAGCTGTTGTCTACTGTGGAGTATTTCTTAAACAACATGTCTATCGTGAGAATTTTTAATATGGAGGATTCTGAGCACAAAAAATTTCAAACCTCCAGCAGCGACGCGCTTAGTCTAAATCTCCAACTTAATATTTTTGAAACTATTCATGCCTGGGTTGTAAACGTATTAATCGCTCTGGGTACTGCAGTGATATTGTGGTTTGGGGTAAAACAGGTTTTGTCAAATGATTTGACCATTGGAGACTTGATAATTTTTATTTCTTATTTAGAATCCTTGTATGGACCTATTAACAGCATTTCTCAGAGCATTAGCCTTTATTATGAATCGAGGGCTGGTATAAAAAGAGTTCTATCTCTCCTAAATGAAAACGAACTAATAGTTGATGGACATGAATGTATAAAAGATAACATAATTAACTGTATTGAGTTCAAAAATGTCAACTTTTTGTATGAATCTAATAATCTGTTAATTAAAGACGCAAATTTTAAAATTTTTCGTTCTGATAAGGTTGCTTTGGTTGGCAAGTCTGGATCTGGTAAGACTACAATCGCCTCTTTGTTGGTTCGCTTTAATGAGCCCACTATGGGTGACATACTCATAAATGACAAAGATATAAAGGAATTCAAACTGAGTTCACTCAGAGACAGCATTTGTTTGGTTGGACAAAGACCAATATTGTTTAATGGAACGATTCTTGAAAATATAAAATATTCGAATTTTGATAAATCAAATTGCGATATAGATGAGATTTTAAAAATTGTATGTTTAGATGATTTTGTAAAAAACTTGCCAGATGGAATCCACACTCATGTGGGGGAGAGGGGATATATGCTTTCTGAGGGGCAAAGACAAAGAATATCTCTTGCGAGAGCCTTGCTTACAAATGCAGGAGTTTTTATCTTTGATGAGGCCACATCGGCAATCGACATAAACACACAAAAAGACTTATTTGAGAATATTATGAATAGATTTCACGATAAGACTATTATTTATACTACCCATAGGCCTGAGAACTTAAGATATTCTGATTATCTTCTGGTTATTCAAGAGGGCAGGATTTTTAAGACAGACAAATCAAACTTTAAAATTTAATAGTTGACTAAAATAATAAATTATTATAAAATAATAGTTGAGTAAATTAGTAAACTTTATTCGTGAAAATTTTAAGTAATTGTATATTATTAAAAATGTAATTTAAGGAGGATTTAAGATGAAGAGATCTATATATATGGATTATGCTGCTACTACTTTTGTAAGGCAAGGTGTTTTAGATGAGATGATGCTTTATTTCAAGGAAAATTTCGCGAACCCATCTTCCTTGTATTCTTTTTCTGAGATTAACAAAAGTGCTATCAAGCTTGCGCGATAGAGAGTAGCAAAAGTTATAAACTCGGATGAGAACGAGGTTTATTTTACATCTGGTGGTTCTGAAAGCGACAATTGGGCTATTAAGGGCATAGCATTTGCTAATAGAGCCAGGGGAAATCATATTATCACGTCACAGATTGAACATCATGCAATACTAAATGCAAGTAAGTTTCTTGAGAAGAATGGATTTTCTGTGACATACTTACCTGTCGACTCTGAAGGCTTTATAAACATAGAAGATCTGAAAAATGCTATTACTGAGAAGACTATATTGGTTTCAATAATGTTTGCAAACAACGAAATTGGTACGATTGAGCCAATATCAGAAATTGGAAAAATTTGCAGAGAAGAGGGTATATATTTTCATACTGATGCAGTTCAGGCAGTTGGGCATTTGCCAATAGATGTCAAATTAATGAATATTGACTTGCTGTCTATGTCTGGTCATAAGTTTTATGGTCCAAAGGGTGTAGGGGTACTTTATATAAAAAGGGGTGTAAAAATTGAAAATCTTATTCATGGCGGTTCTCAGGAAAAGGGCAAAAGATCGGGCACGGAAAATGTTCCAGGAATTATTGGTTTAGGTAAAGCTATTGAAATTGCACAAAGTGAACAAGATTTTGAGATTAAGCGTTTGACTACTTTAAGAGATAGATTGATTAATGGCATTTTAGATGAGATTCCAAATACGAAACTAAATGGTCCGGTAGGAGATTTGAGATTACCTAACAACGTGAATATTAGTTTTCTTGGCGTTGAAGGCGAAACCCTACTTTTCGATTTAGAAGATGCAGGAGTTTTTGTTTCTACAGGAAGTGCTTGTGCGTCTGGTTCTCTTGAACCATCACATGTTCTTCTTTCCATTGGGCTACCTCACGAAGTTGCACATGGTTCTATAAGGATGACTCTAGGTTTAAATACTAAAGAAAAAGATGTAGATTATGTTTTAGAAGTATTGCCAAAAATTGTAGAAAAAAGAAGGTCCATGTCTCCTCTGTGGAGCGAAATTGTTAGTAAGGAGGAAAAGACTTCATGTACAGTGAAAAGGTAATGGATCACTTTAGGAACCCAAGAAATGTAGGAGTAATACCTGATGCTGATGGAATAGGTGAAGTAGGCAATCCCAGATGTGGTGACATAATGAAAGTATATATAAAAGTCAAAGACAATATTATTGAGGACGTGAAGTATGAAACTTATGGCTGTGCATCAGCAATTGCTTCTTCAAGTATTGCGAGCGAATTGATAAAGGGCAAAACTCTTGAAGAGGCGTGGAATATTACAAACAAAGCTGTAGCCGAAGCTTTAGATGGTTTGCCACCTATAAAAATGCACTGTAGTGTCTTGGCTGAAGAAGCTATACATAAGGCTATCAACGATTACCGTAAATCTCATAATCTTGAATTGTGGAAGGAAAGAACACACGCCGAAGTTATAAAAGAGCACCAATCAAAAATATAAAATTTCTTGAATTAATAAACAGAGCGTTCCGTAAAGAATTCTTTACGGAACGCTCTGTTTATTATAATGTAATATTCTGCTAAAGTTATTTAATATATTGATGATATTACATTTAGTATTATATTATAAATACTATTGACACATATTAATAAATATGTTATATTCTCTTTTATAAAATAAAATAAACTTTTTGGAGGTGTAATAATGTCAGAGAAGATTGTCGGTATCGACTTAGGTACCACTAATTCTGTCATTGCTGTAGTTGAGAGTGGGGAACCTGTAGTTATTCCTAATAGTGAGGGTAGTAGGCTTACTCCTTCTGTAGTTGGCTTTACAAAGAATGGCGATAGGTTAGTAGGTCAACTTGCAAGGAGGCAAGCTGTACTCAATTCTGATAATACTGTTTATTCAGCTAAAAGGTTCATTGGCCATCGTTTTTCAGAGGTTGCTGCTGAAAGGAAAAGAGTGGCTTATGAGGTCGTCCAGGGGCCGAATGATTCAGTAAGATTTAGAATTCCTGCCATAAACAAAGAGCTTTCACCAGAAGAAATCTCTTCTATGGTTTTGATGAAATTAAAAACAGATGCCGAGGCTTATCTGGGCGTGAAGATTACAAAGGCGGTAATTACTGTTCCTGCATATTTTAACGATTCACAAAGACAGGCTACGAAGGATGCTGGTAAGATTGCAGGTTTAGATGTGGTAAGAATTATTAACGAGCCTACCGCTGCAGCTCTTGCATATGGTCTAGACAAAAAGAAAAACGAGACTGTTCTTGTTTGGGATTTAGGTGGTGGAACGTTTGATGTTTCGATTTTAGAGGTTGGAGATGGAGTTTTTGAAGTAAAATCCACATCAGGCGATACACACCTTGGTGGAGATGATTATGATCTAGCACTTGCAAACTATCTGGCTGATGAATTTAGAAAGGATCAAGGAATAGATCTAAAAGCCGATAAGCAAGCATGGCAAAGGCTTCTAGAGGCTTCAGAGAAGGCGAAAATTGAGCTTTCTTCAATGACTTCTACAAATATTAGCTTGCCATTTATTACTGCAGATCAAACAGGTCCAAAACATCTTGAAATGAGTATTACTAGAGCAAAATTTGAGGATATCACAAGGCATCTTACAGAGAGATGTATTGCACCGTTCAAACAAGCTCTTGATGATGCAAAGTTAAAAATTGAAGATATAGATGAGGTTATTCTCGTTGGTGGTTCTACAAGAATGCCTGCAGTTCAAGAACTGGTTAAAAGATTGACTGGAAAAGAGCCTAATAAAGGTGTAAATCCAGATGAAGTTGTGGCTGTGGGTGCTGCAATTCAAGGTGCTGTTCTTGCAGGAGAGGTAAAAGATGTAGTCTTGTTAGATGTTACTCCTCTTTCTCTTGGAATTGAGACACTTGGTGGAGTGTTTACAAAGATGATTGAAAGAAATACTACTATTCCTACTAAAAAGAGTGAAATATTTACTACCGCTGAAGATAATCAACCTGCAGTTGAGATTCACGTTTTACAAGGAGAAAGAGCAATGGCAAGAGATAACAGAACTCTTGCAAGATTTAGACTTGAAGGTTTACCTCCTGCACCAAGAGGTGTTCCGCAGATTGAAGTTACTTTTGACATAGACGCAAATGGCATATTAACTGTCCATGCAAAAGATCTTGGAACGGGTAAAGAACAGAAAGTTACGGTAACAGGTGCTTCTACTCTATCTAAAGAAGAAATAGATGAAATGATTAAAAAAGCTGAGCAATTCGCTGAGGAAGATAGAAGAATTAAAGAAGAAGCTGATACAAGGAATCAAGCAGAGAGCTTTGCTTATAGCTTAGAAAAGACTTTGAAAGATATAGGTGATAAAATTTCTCAAGACGAGAAATCAAAAATAGAAAATGGAATTTCTGAGTTAAGAGATTTGATCAAGAAAAATGCAAGTAAGTCTGAAATTGAAGCTAAGATGAATGAACTAAAGCAACTAAGCTATAAACTTAGCGAGGAGATTTATAAGAGTAGTTCTTCGGCATCTTCTTCGGGACCTACAACAGATAGTTCTTCAGGACAGGGTCCACAAGAGGGTGAAGTAATAGATGCTGATTTTAAAAAGGAAAATTAAAGAAAATTTAGTTCCTAGTTTTTTATAAATCTTAAAAAGTTACTTATAAATACAAGGTATCGAGTGACAAATGCGGGGATGCCAATAAGGCTGTATATGTCACTCGCTACCAGTTTATATTATTTTAAAAATCTATTTAGATATTTATTTTTCAGAGCTAGAATTTAATCTGGCATATTAAAGGAGGTAAAATATGTCTGAAATAAAGATAGAAAACACTAACGGTGAAAACGGTGAAAATAAAGAAGGCGAAGAAATAAAGGATTACGTTGAAACCCCGGTTGAGGATAAAGATGCTCTTATTAAAAAACTCCAAGAAGAAATAAATGATTTGCAAAATAAATATTTAAGAAGTTTGGCGGATTATGATAACTTAAGGAAAAGAACTCAGAGGGAAATAGAATTTAGAACTAACGAAATTAGAAGAAATTTTTTAGCAAAGATATTGCCAAATGTTGATCAACTCGAAAGGGCACTATCTTATTCTGATTCTGAAAATTTTAAAAAGGGAATAGAGATGGTCTATAAAAATTTATATGAAGCTCTTAAATCAGAAAATATAACAAAAATTAATGCTGAACCAGGCACTATTTTTAATCCTCTATATCATGAAGTAGTATTTACAGAGGAATCAGATGAACCTGAGGGCACCATACTCCAGGAGTTGAGTGCTGGGTATATATATAACAATGAGGTATTAATTCCATCAAAAGTTAAAGTGAGTCGGCCGCCTAAAAAGGAAGGCGAAACTTTAGATGAAGTATAAAGATTATTATAAGATTCTTGGAGTTGATAGAAATGCTACTGAGAAGGAAATAAAACAGGCATATAAAAAATTAGCCAGAAAATATCATCCTGATTTACCGGGCGGCGATGCAGAAAAATTTAAAGAAATAAATGAAGCTCATGAAGTTTTATCAAATCCTGAAAAAAGAAAAATATACGACCAGATGGGTTCTACATGGACAACTCAGGGAGTAGGTGGCCAGAACTTTAATTTCAATGGCAATTTCTATACTCAATATAATATCAATCCCGGTGATTTTGATAATATATTTGACCTTATAAATAGCATTTTTGGTTCTACTGGTAAGAGAGGTTTTTCTAGTAGAGGATTTTCACCGTTTGACCTGTTTGGAAAACAACAAAACGTTAGGGCAGATGTTGGCCAAGATGTGGAATCTGAGGTTACCATATCATTTAGCGAATATTTACATGGTACTACAAAAAGAGTTAATTTGCCATACCTTAATAAAGATGTGGAATTAAAGATCCCTGCTGGAGTAAAGGAAGGTTCTAAGATTAGATTCAGGGGCCTGGGTCAAAATGGCGGAGATCTATATCTAAAAGTAAAGATTGAAAAGGATCCGCGATTTTCTATAGAAGGCGATAATATAAAGACTTCAGCTAACATTTCTTTGTTTACAGCTCTTCTTGGTGGTGAAATCCCGATAGAGACTCCTGAAGGAAGAGTGAAGGTGAAGGTCCCGGCTGGATCTTCATCAGGGACTATTCTTAGATTAAAAGGACTTGGTGCGCTTAAGCACAACAAGACAAGAGGAGATTTGCTTGTAAATATAAATGTTCAAATTCCAAAAAATCTTTCGAGTGAAGAAAAAGAGATTGTTACAAAATGGGCAAAATTAAGGGGTGAGAAATGATGCCAGAAACTAGTGGCTTTTATGCGATAAGTATTGTTTCAAAAATGTTATCAATTCACCCACAGACAATAAGAAGATATGAAGAATTAGGGTTAATTTGTCCTAAAAAACTTGATGGTAAAACGAGGGTTTTTAGTGATGAAGACATAGAAGTTCTAAAAAAAATTCAAGAATTTACAAAAGATCTTGGGATAAATATTGCAGGTGTTGAGGTTATTTTAAGATTGTCAAAAAGAGTAGAAGAACTAGAGTCAGAAGTATCAAGGCTCAATAATTTACTAAAAAGTATTTCTCAAGAGAAAGAAGGTGAAAATAATGAACCCAGATAAATTTACAGAACAGTTAAGGGATTCGTTAGAGTCTTCACAGAGAGTTTTAATGACATTTCAAAACAGCCAGCTTGATGTAGAGCATCTTTTGTATGCGATGCTTAATCAACAGGATGGTCTTGTAGGAAAAGTTTTAACAAGAGCTGGAATTAATAAAAATGATATTAAAAATAGATTAGAATCGATTTTGAACAGATTACCAAAAATACAATATTCATCTTCTACTCCACAAATATATATCACTCCCTCTTTGAAGAAGGTTTTAGATATAGCGGAGGAAGAAGCGATTAGGTTAAAGGATGAATTTGTTGGAGTAGATCATGTTTTGATTGCGATAGTAAAAGAAGGCGAGAGCCCAGCGTCGCGCCTTTTGAACGAGTATGGTATTACAGAAGAAAAGGTTTATCAAATTCTTAAAGATATAAGGGGTACTCAAAGAGTGACAGATCCAGGTGCAGAAGAGAAATACCAAGCTCTTGAAAAGTATACAAGAAATTTAACTCAACTTGCTTTAGAGGGAAAGTTAGATCCTGTAATTGGTAGAGATGAAGAGATTGAGAGAGTAATGCAGATTCTTTCCAGAAGAACGAAAAACAACCCGGTTCTAATTGGTGAACCCGGTGTTGGAAAGACAGCTATTGTTGATGGTATTGCTCAAAAGATAGCTTCAAACGATGTACCTGAGATATTGAAGGGAAAACAACTTTTAGCGCTTGATATGGGTGCTTTGATTGCAGGTACTAAATTTAGAGGAGAATTTGAAGAAAGATTAAAAACAATTATTGATTCTGTAACCAAAACACAAAACTATATTTTGTTCATTGATGAATTACATACTGTAGTTGGAGCAGGCGCTGCAGAAGGTGCCATTGACGCATCAAATTTACTTAAACCTGCCCTTGCAAGAGGTGAATTAAGGGTAATAGGTGCTACTACGCTAGATGAATATAAAAAATATATTGAGAAAGATCCTGCTCTTGAAAGAAGATTTCAACCGGTTTTTGTAAAGGAACCAAGCGTAGATGATACCATTTCTATTTTAAAGGGTTTAAGGGACAAATATGAGGCGCATCATAGGGTAAAAATTACAGATGAGGCAATTGAATCGGCTGCTCATTTATCTGAAAGATATATATCTGATAGATTTTTGCCTGATAAAGCTATTGATTTGATTGATGAAGCTGCTGCTAAAGTGAGAATTCAGCTTTCTAATATGCCTACGGAACTTAAAGAAATGGAAAATAAGTTATCAAGATTATATCAAGAGGGTCAGGAAGCTGTAAAAAGAGAAGATTACGAATTGGCAGCAAAGTTAAAGAGTGAATCTGAGGCTCTTTCAAGAAAATTTAAGGAGAAAAGAGATAAATGGTTAATTGATAAAAAAGTTAACGAAGTAGTAGATAAGGAAGACATTGCAAATTTGGTTTCCAAATGGACAGGCATACCTGTAACAGAGCTTGTTCAAGAAGAAGTTGACAAATTGACTAATATGGAAAATATTCTTCATAAAAGAATTATTGGTCAAGATGAGGCCGTAGTTGCTGTTTCTGAAGCGATACGAAGGTCAAGGTCAGGTCTAAAGGATCCTAGAAGGCCAGTAGGATCATTTCTCTTTCTTGGTCCAACTGGTGTGGGTAAAACTGAGCTAAGCAAGGCTCTTGCTGCATTTTTATTCAAGGATGAAAATGCTCTTGTAAGAATTGATATGTCAGAATATATGGAGAAACATTCTGTGTCGAGGCTAGTGGGTGCTCCTCCAGGTTATGTAGGCTATGAAGAAGGAGGTCAACTGACAGAAGTTATTAGGAGAAGGCCATATTCTGTAATACTCTTAGATGAAATAGAGAAAGCACATCCTGATGTTTTTAATATACTTTTACAGGTTCTTGACGATGGAAGATTAACAGATGGTAAGGGTAGGACTATTGATTTTAGGAATACTGTTATAATAATGACATCTAATCTTGGTTCTGATATACTATTAAATTCTAATGTAGAAGATGAAAAAGAATTTGAAAAGGCAAAGAATAGAGTTTTATCGCTATTAAATTCTACTTTTAGACCGGAGTTTTTAAATAGAATTGATGAGATTGTAGTTTTTAAGCCTCTTTCTAGATCTGATATTGAAAAAATTGTTGAATTGATATTAAATGATATTCAAGAAAGATTGAATGAAAAGAAAATAAAACTAATACTTACAGAGGATGCAAAGAAATTTTTTGCAAAAGAGGGATATGAACCTACAATGGGTGCTAGACCTCTTAAAAGATATATACAGAAAAATTTGGAAAATATTATTGCGAAGGAGCTTTTAAATAATAGGATTAAGGAAGGAGATACCGTGAAGATAGTGGTAGAAGATAATAAGATCGGACTGGTAGTTGAATAATGAATTTTTTTGACATAATTTGGTTTATTTTTATAATATTTGCTTTTACTCCTGTATTGCAGCAGAAATATCTAGAAAACATGAGAATTAGGACTATAAGATCTATGGAGAAAAAGATGAATTCCAGGGTTATTACTCTTATACACAGACAGGAGACTATATCTTTTTTTGGTATTCCTCTTTCGAGATATATTGACATAGATGATTCTGAACAAATTTTGAGAGCAATAAGGCTTACCGAAAAGGATATGCCTATTGATATCATACTTCATACTCCAGGAGGATTGGTATTGGCAGCAGAGCAGATAGCAAAGGCGTTAATAAGGCATCCTGCACCTGTGAGGGTTTTTATACCTCACTATGCTATGTCTGGCGGTACCATGCTTGCTCTTGCTGCCGATGAAATATACCTTGATGAAAATGCAGTTCTTGGTCCTGTTGATCCGCAGCTGGGAGAGTACCCAGCTGTTTCTATTTTACAGGTAGTTAGAGAGAAAGGTATTGAAAATGTCGATGACAAAACATTAATTTTAGCAGATATGTCACAAAAGGCTGTTAACCAAGTAAAAAGTACTATTAAAAAACTTTTACAAGATAGAATGGATTCAGAAAAGGCCTCTTTCCTTGCTGAACTTTTTACAAGTGGAAAGTGGACGCATGATTATCCTATTTCCTACGAAGAGATTAAAAATTTGGGTATTTCAGTGAGAAATGATTTGCCAGAAGAAGTGTATGAGCTAATGGAGTTATATCCTCAGGCAGGAAATAGAAGGCCATCGGTACAATTCATACCTATTCCATACAAACTTCCTGAGAAAGGCAATAAATAAATAGTGTACAAAAAAAGTGATGAAAAAAAAGGTTTATTGTTTGTAGTTTCTGGTCCTTCTGGTGTGGGCAAAGGGACAGTAATAAAGGAATTAATGCAAAGAGATCCAATGCTTTGTCTTTCTATATCTATGACAAGCAGACCTAGAAGGCCTAACGAAGTTAATGGCAAAGATTACTTTTTTGTTTCTGAATCTGAGTTTTTGGAACACATAGAAAAAGATAACCTTTTGGAATGGGCTAAAGTTCACGGAAATTATTATGGAACCCCAAAGGATTACGTTTTAAAAAAATTAAGTGAGAATAGTGATGTTGTTCTTGAAATAGATACAAGAGGTGCAAGTAAAATAAAATCATTGTACCCTGATGCAATTTTAATCTTTATTGTTCCACCAAGATGGTGTGATCTAAGATTAAGGTTGGAAACAAGGTCTTCCGAAAATTTTGATGAGATAAAAAGAAGGCTTTCGAGATCGATTGAAGAAATTGAAGAATATTTTATATATGATTATATAATTGTAAATAGTAGTGTTATAGAAGCAGCTAGCGAGCTAGAATGCATAATTGTTGCTCAGAGGGCAAAAAGAGAAAGAAGAGAAGATATAATTTCGAGACTTAGATCAGAAATACAATTTGGACAGGAGGTAATTTAGTTTTGATAGCGCCTAGTTTAGAAAATGCGTTGAAAATGATACCGTCTAGATATGCTTTAGTTATTGTAGCTGTAAAAAGAGCAAAAGAAATAAAAAGTAATAAAGACCTTTTCACAACTAATGTTAGCGATCCTCTCGAGCAGGCATTTGAAGAAATTGCAAGTGGGAAAATAAAATTTACTATAAATAAGTAAATTGAAAATACTTTTTGGCATTTGTGGTGGCATTTCTGCGTATAAAGCTGCAAATTTTGTTTCATCTCTTGTAAAAGAGGGAAATGAGGTAAATGTTGTGATGACTCAGAATGCTACTAGATTTGTTTCTCCTTTAACATTTGAAGCTTTAACAAAAAATATTTGTTACAGTGAGTCTAATTTGCCTTCTGGTAAAGACTCAATAGCCCACATAACTTTACCCCAAAAATCTGATGTTTTTATTATATGTCCGGCTACTGCTAATACAATTTCAAAGATTGCATTAGGTATAGCTGACAACCTTCTTACTACAATGGCTATTGCAAGAAAATGCCCGCTGGTATTAGTTCCAGCAATGAACGATACTATGTGGGGAAATCCTTCTGTGCAAGATAATGTAAAGAAATTATTGGCTCAAGATGTAATATTTTTTGGTCCTGCTTATGGAAGACTCGCTTGCGATAGCATAGGGTCTGGTAGAATGCTGGAAGTACCTGAACTCTTAGAAATGTTTAACTATCATTTCTATCCAAAAAAGGATTTTGTTGGAAAAAAGATATTGATAACTGCAGGTCCTACTCGCGAACCAATAGATCCTGTTAGATATATTTCTAATAGATCATCAGGCAAGATGGGCTTTGCTTTTGCTCAGGCTGCTTCTTTGAGAGGTGCACAGGTAAGGCTTATTGCAGGACCAACTGGTTTACGAACTCCTTATATGGTAGAAAGGATTGATGTTGAAACAACAGAAGAGATGTTTAAGAGTGTTATCGATAACTTTGAGTTTTGTGATATACTGGTTATGGCAGCTGCTGTTTCAGACTTTAAAGTAGATCAGCGGTATACGAAAAAGATAAAAAAGAAGAATAACTTAGAGCTTAATCTTATATCAAATCCCGATATACTTAAAGAAGTTAATTTATTGAAGAAAAATCAGATAGTTATAGGCTTTGCCGCTGAAACTGAAAATCTTAGCACAAATGCTAATAAAAAACTAGTTGAAAAAAAATTAGATTATATAGTAGCTAATAAAATTCACGAAACTGGTTTTCCTTTTGGTAGTGAAAACAATGAAGTTTTGATCTTATCTTCAAGTGGCGATTATTACGAACTTAATTCAACAAAAATAAATATTGCAAACTTTATTTTAGATATTATTAAAGAAAAAATTTGATATCGGTTCAATATTTTTTTGTGCTATAATTTTTAAGATTATAAATGAGAGGTGATAAAGTGGCTGGAAAAATCCGCTTGGGGGTTAATGTTGATCATGTTGCCACGCTTAGAGAATCAAGAAAGATTACCTATCCAGATCCACTCTTTGCTGCCTCTATTTCCCTAGCTGCAGGTGCTGACCTTATAACAGTTCATCTTAGAGAAGACAGAAGGCATATACAGGACAACGATGTCCTTAAAATAAGAAAGGCCGTAGATAATCTAAATTTAGAGATGGCTTGTGTTCCGCAAATTGTTTCTTTTGCCTTGAAGGTAAAGCCGAACAAAGTGACCTTAGTTCCTGAAAAAAGGGAAGAGCTCACAACAGAAGGAGGTTTAGATCTTTCTAAAAACTATGATTCTTTGAAAGAAAGTATTTCGACTTTAAAATCAAATGGAATTGAAGTCTCTCTTTTTATCGATCCAGATGAATTTTCTATTGAAAAAAGTGTTACCTTAGGTGCTGATTCTGTAGAATTGCATACCGGTAAATATGCTGACTCTTTGGATGAAATTGAGAGAAATTTTGAGTTAGAAAGATTGAAAAAGGCATCTAATCTTGCTAAAGAAGCAGGTCTGAACGTTTATGCTGGTCATGGTTTAAATAAGAGCAACGTTTGGCAAATTGCTTTGATACCTGAAATTGAAGAATTAAACATTGGACATAGCATAATATCAAGGGCTGTATTTGTAGGAATTTTTAAAGCGGTCGAGGAGATTGTAGAAATACTTAGTCTTGCGAGTGCTTTAAGAGAAAATAAGAATTTATAGGAGGTCTAATTTGAATAATATTAAGTGTGGATTTAAAGACTATGAAGAGTTTAAAAATTTTGTTAAAGAAAATGAAGTGAAATTTGTAGATGTAAGATTTTGTGATGTACCTGGAACATGGCAGCACTTTACTGTTCCAGTAGAAGCTTTTAATGAAGGCGTGATAGAAGAGGGTTTAGGTTTTGATGGTTCGAGCATAAGAGGATTTCAGCAGATCGAAGAGAGCGATATGATACTCATACCAGATCTGTCATCAGCTTTTGTAGATCCGTTTTTTGATGATTTAACTGTAAATATTATCTGTGATGTAAAGGAACCAATTGTTTTGAGAGATTATCAAAAAGATCCAAGGGGTGTTGCAAGGAGAGCAGAAAATTATCTTAAAACAACGGGTATTGCAGATACTGCATACTTCGGACCGGAGGCAGAATTTTTTATTTTTGATGACGTTAAATACAAATATGATTCTAGAGGCGGAATGTTTTCCATAGATTCAGTAGAAGCCTGGTGGAACTCTGATAGAGAAGAAGAGCCCAATCTTGGTCATAAAATAAGATCCAAAGAAGGTTATTTTCCATGCCCACCAAACGATCAATTACAGGATGTCAGGTCCGAAATGGTTAAGGCAATGATGAAAGTTGGCCTGGAAATTGAAGTTCATCACCATGAGGTTGCGACTGCAGGACAGGTTGAAATAGATATAAGATTTAACAACTTGCTAAGGATGGCCGATGATCTTATGAAATATAAATACGTTGCAAAAAATGTTGCAAGGGCAAACGGTTTAACAGTTACCTTTATGCCCAAACCATTATTTGGTGATAATGGTTCAGGTATGCACTGTCATCAAAGCTTGTGGAAGGGTAACAGGCCGCTTTTTTATGACGAAAAGGGTTATGCCGGACTTAGTGACATTGCGTTGTGGTATATTGGTGGTCTTCTCAAACATGCAAAATCTGTTCTCGCCTTTGCCGCACCTACTACAAATTCGTATAAGAGACTTGTACCTCATTATGAAGCTCCAGTAAATCTGGCATATTCGCAAAGAAATCGCTCTGCTGCTGTTCGTATTCCTATGTATACTGCTAATCCAAAAGCCAAGAGGATTGAATTCAGACCGCCTGATCCGTCTGCAAATCCATATCTAGCCTTTTCTGCAATGCTTATGGCAGGTTTAGATGGAATAGAAAATAAAATTGATCCGGGTAAGCCTCTTGATAAGAATATTTATGATTTGCCACCAGAAGAAGCTAAAAATATTCCTTCAGTTCCTGGTTCTTTAGACGAAGCCCTTGATGCTCTTGAAGCGGATCATGAATATCTTTTGAAGGGCGGGGTCTTTTCAAAGGAATTGATAGAATCATATATTAAATTTAAGAGAACTCAGGCTAAAGAGTTAGCTATAAGGCCTCACCCATATGAATTTGTTACGCTTTTTGATATTTAAGCAAAACTACTGTTAAATTAAAATTGACTGAATTGGCACTTGGTGTTATTGCCAGGTGCCATTTTCATGTAAAGCTTTAGAAGGGAGATTATATGTGTGGAATAGTTGGTTATATAGGTAATAAAAATTCAGCAGATGTAGTTTTGTATGGGTTAAAAAAGCTTGAATACAGAGGATATGATTCTGCAGGTATAGCCGTAGTGGGCGAATCTGGGAACCTTGATATTAGACATGCAGTAGGAAAAATTCTATTTTTGGAGGATAACTTAAGAGACGCGCCTTTAAAAGGCTTTTTAGGAATTGGTCATACGCGTTGGGCTACTCATGGAGAGCCGTGCTTGAAAAATGCCCATCCTCAAGTTGATTGCACTTCCTCTATTGCTGTAGTTCATAATGGGATTATTGAGAATTATCTTGAACTTAAAGAAAATTTATTATCTAAAGGTCATATTTTTAAGTCTGATACTGATACAGAGGTTATTGCTCATCTCATAGAGGACTATCAAAAAACTTATAAAGATACCTTTACTTCGTTTTTAAAAGCGCTTAATGATTTAAGGGGCGTTTTTGCTATTGCTCTTATTAACTCTAAAGAACCTGACAAAATTTTTGCAGCAAGACAATTTGCTCCTCTAATTTTAGGTCGTGGCAAGGGTGAAAACTTTTTGGCATCTGATATACCGGCAATATTAAAATATACTAAAAATGTGTATATTATGAAAGATGGGGAAGTTGCAATAATAAGTAAGGATGAAATAAGTATTTTTGATATGGCTGGGCATAGGATTAAGCCAAGCTTTTTTGAGGTTAAATGGAATGAAGAAGATGCTGAAAAAGGCGGTTTTGATCACTTTATGTTAAAAGAAATTTCTGAACAACCTCTGGTTGTCCAGGAAACAATTGGACAGAGAGTTTTTTTTGAAAATGAGTTTGAACCATATAAAGATGAACTTCCAAAGGATATAGCAAGAGGAATTTCAAGGATTTGTTTTGTGGCATGTGGTACATCTTATCATGCTGCATTGATTGGAAAATTTTTAATGGAATATCTAGCAGATATGCCCTGTGAGGTCGATTATTCTTCAGAATTTAGATATAGAAATGCAGCAGTAAATAATAGCGTTTTAACTATTGCTATATCTCAATCAGGTGAAACAGCTGATACTTTAGCTGCTATGAGAGAAGCTAAGAAAAGAGGTAGTTATGTCCTAGCTATTACTAATAGATTAGGTTCTACTGCAAATAGAGAAGCAGACTTTAGTATACTAACGAGAGCGGGTCTGGAAATTGGTGTTGCTGCTACCAAAACTTTTACTTCTCAATTGGTTACTCTTTATATTTTAGCCCTTTATATGGGTAGTTGTAAGAAGAGTATTTCTAAACAAATAGTGGATGAGACACTTGGTTATCTTCTTGAGGTTCCCAAACGACTTGAAGAATATTTTCCAAAATTCTTGAATGATATTGAAAAGAGTGCGAGGATTTATTCTGGTTATAAAAATATGATTTTTATGGGAAGAGGGATTAATTATCCAGTTGCACTTGAGGGTGCTTTAAAACTCAAAGAGATCTCGTATATTCATGCGGAAGGATATCCTGCTGGCGAAATGAAACATGGGCCTATAGCTCTTCTCGATCCAACTACGCCTGTTTTGGCTATTGCTACAAGATCTGCTATTACTTATGAAAAGGTTCTTTCGAATATTGAAGAGGCAAAGAGTAGGAGATCAAGAGTTGTAGCTCTAATTAGTGAAGGAGATAAGGATGCTGTAAACCTTGTAAACGATATCTTATACGTGCCTGATGTGCCTGAAATTGTTTCACCAATTTATAACGTTGTTCCGTTACAACTTTTTGCATATTATGCTGCCGTATGGTTATCTAGAGATCCAGATAAGCCAAGAAATCTTGCAAAATCAGTTACTGTGGAGTAATAAAATTGGATGAATCTTATCATCATGAACACGTTCATGAGGTATCTAATGTAAAAACCATAAACTTGTGTTTAGTTATACTTCTTAACTTTGGAATAGCTTTTTTTGAAATAATTGGTGGGATCCTTTCTGGAAGCGTCTCACTATTTTCTGATGCAATGCATAATTTTAGCGATGGTCTCTCTGTACTTATCAGTTATATTGCATTGAAAGTTCAAAGTAAGAGAAATGATAAAAGGCGGACATTTGGGTATAAAAGATCAGTTATTATTTCAGCATTCATTAATTCGCTGGTTTTAATAATCATATCTTTATTTATTTTTAAAGAAGCCTATGAAAAATTTTTACATCCATCGAATGTCAATAGTTCAGTTATAATTTTTGTTGCTATTCTGGCTGTATTTGCCAATTCTTTGGGCGTTTTTTTGCTTCATAAGGGTTCCAAAGAAGATATGAATATTAAGTCCTCTTATTTACATCTTTTAGTAGACGCTCTTTCATCTATAGGAGTTGTAGTGGCTGGAATCATAATATTTTTCTTTCACATAAATTGGGTTGATCCTTTAATAGGTTCACTAATTAGTTTATATATTTTAAAGGAAAGCTTTGAGATTCTAAAGAATTCAACAAATATCTTATTTGAAGGTGTTCCAAATAATATAGATGTTTATAAAATTGTTGAAGAATTAAAAGGGATAGAAGGGGTTAAAGACATTCATCACGTTCATGTATGGTGTTTGAATGAAAAGAACATTAATTTTGAAGCTCACGTTAATATTGAAGACGTAATGGTTAGCCAGACAAAGAGAACACTTCTTGAAATCGAAGAAAAACTAAAAAAGTTTGGCATTAATCACGTAACAATTCAATTTGAACATAATTTTTGCAATGGAGTTGGAGTAATTAAAAATTGAGTTGATGATACAATAAATACATATAGATATATATAAATTTCAAAGGGGGCTTTGAAATGTTTGTTTTAGGCTCTTCAGATATCAGGTTTGAGGAAGAAAAGCTTTTTTCTATGGGGCAAACTCCGTTAGCTCTCATGAGTATTGTGGGAATAATGAGTGCATTAAAGTTTATAGAAGATTTTAAAAATGTACGTAAAGTTATAGCTGTATGCGGCAAAGGCAATAATGCAGGGGATGCTCTTTCTTTACTTTATAATTTAAAGTTAAAAGGGTATGATTGTTCTATTTATCAACCCTGGGGAGCAGCAACTGAGGAATGTAGAATTCAAAGAGAACTTTGTAGATCGTTGGGCATAGAAGAAACTTCAGATTTAAAAAGTGCTGACGTTATTGTTGAAGGTCTTTTGGGAGTAGGTTTTTATGGAAGTCTTAGAGAAGAGGCCCTTAAACTGATTAGAGATATAAATAATTTAAACAAACCAATAGTTTCTATGGATATACCAGCAGGACTAAATTCAGATACTGGTGAGCCTCAACCAGATGCAATTAGAGCTACATATACTTATTCTATAGGATTTCTTAAAAGAGGATATCTTTTTAGACAATCTTATGAATATACCGGTAAAGTAATTGTTATTGATATAGGATTTCCTCCTCCAGAAAACGGTTTAAAAATTTTTACTTCTTCTGATGCAAAACTTCTAATTAGAAAGAAAGATGATTTTTCTCACAAAATAGAAAAGGGTTCACTTCTCGTGTGGGCAGGTTCGAAACAATATCCAGGAGCTTTAAGACTTTGTTTGGAAGGTGCACTGAATATGGGATTGGGTATGAGTTTTTCTATTGTAGAAGACGAGTTTTCAATTTTGCCTCCTGAAACAATTCCAATTGCTGAAAAAGATTTTGTATCAAATAATATAGATCAAAAGATATTAAAAAAAATTAGAGCTGTGTTAATAGGCCCAGGACTTACAAATAAAAAAGAGGTTTTTATAAAAGAATTTGTTTCAAAAACAAATTTACCATTAATTTTAGATGCAGATGCTCTGTTTCCAGATATAATTAACCTGATAAAAGATAAAGAAGTAATTATAACGCCTCATGAAGGAGAATTTGGGAGGATATTTAAGAATGATTTAGATAGAGTTGAAAGATTTGAGTCATTTCTTGATCAGTATCCGGGTATTACTTTAATTCTTAAAGGTCCAAATACTTTGATAGGAAAAGGAACACAAAAGTATGTAGTTCCTATCGCAGATTGTGACCTGGCGGTAGCTGGTTCAGGAGATGTCTTAAGCGGTATGATAGGTGCACTCCTTTCTACAGGATATGATACGCTTAGTGCATCGCTTTTAGCGACTTTTGTCCATGCAATTATTCCTGAAATTGCTAGGCAAAAGAACATGAGAGTAACGAGGTCTTCTGATTTAGCAAAGCTTTTAAAAGCTTTTGGAGGTTTTGAAAATATTATAGAAAGTTGTGATTTCATCTAGATAAATAATTTATGGAGGAATATTTATGAAAACATTTTCTAAAGTAGCACCAAAGTCTCTTATTAGAAAAGATTTTGAACATCTGAAAACTACAGTCCATTTAATAGTAAATGACAAAGTAAAGCCCTTAATACTAATTCAATCGATAGAAGGACACTCCCATGAAGGGCATTCCGTTTTTAAAGGAGAAAAATTCCCAAATACATGCATGGAAGATATTGTCTTGGCTTTGAATATGGATGTGGATGTGATTAAAAGAGAAAGGCAAGTATTGATTGATGATATTAGAAAATGGTTTCTAGAATTGGAAGAGAAAGATTTAGATACTAGAAAGCCATTGTTGAATTCTCATGGGGAACCGCTACTTGGGATAACAATGTTTGAAAATATGCAAGTTTCTGTAAAAAGTGCAGTATTTGGATATATTTTAGCTGGTTTGATGGATGATATAAAGTATAGAGAAAAAGCTGAAGCAAAATACAAAGTGAATATTGGAGGAGGGGATATTTATATTGTTGATAGAATAAAGATGGAAGAGTTAGGCATAACTGGAGATATGTTAGCAAAAGGAGAAAATGAAAAAAATATTGAAGACTATAAAAGGAAAGGTTTAATAGTTTCAAGTGATAGGATTATTTCGGGTTCTAACGTAATAGTTTCTCACTATATCAGACATAAAAAAGGCCCTGGACTATCAGATGATGCGGCACTCCTCTCTGCTGGTTTTTTGTCCATTTTTAAAAAAAGAGATGTTTCTGCGCTTATAGGCGCTTTTTTAGCTGATTCGGTTGATACCCTTGATAAATTTTCAGACAGGATAGTGGAGCTTGGTCAGGATGAGGAGCTTGCCTTTGAGCTTATTTCTAAGTTCAAACAATTTGATTTTCGAGAAGACTTGCTTCTAAAATTCATATATTTAGCTAGTATTCCAGAGGATTTGAAGGGTAATGTTCCAGACAGTTCTATGAGACATTTTTTGCAAAAAGACGAAAAAGTAAAAATTTCAGAATTGGAAAGCCATATTGCTTTTCTACGTGGGGAAGAGGTACCGTCCATTCTTTTAGCTTTTCAAGAGGTGCCTAGTTCTAAATTTTATAGCTATTACACTGAAAGATTGAAAGAGTTTAATTAAGATATAAATTTATAGATTAATCCAAAATTTTTGAGTAATATAAAATTTGACAAATTTAAAATTTATTAGTAAGATATTAATCCGTAGCGGGTCGTTAGCTCAGTTGGTAGAGCAGCTGACTCTTAATCAGCGGGTCAGAGGTTCGAATCCTCTACGACCCACCAGTAGTAGGAGTTCCTCGGTAGCTCAAAGGTAGAGCAACCGGCTGTTAACCGGTAGGTTGTAGGTTCGAATCCTACCCGGGGAGCCAGTCCTTCGTAAACGTACATCCAATGGTATGCTGTTAATAGCATTTTAAAAGGTGATAAAAGTGTGTGAACTATAAGGAGCCAATAGAGGCTAAGAGGAGTCTTCTTTCAGAATTTTTGCAAAACTATCCAGAAGTGAAATCAAAAATATTTTTAGGTTATCTAAGATTATAAGTGTTTGTTCCAGAAATTACATGAATAAATATCCATTTTATAGGGGATTGGAGGGGAAGGAGTATATTTTTGTGCATAACGGCACGCTTAATGATTATGAGTCTTTAAAGCTTAAAAAATTCAAACCTATCGGAGAAACAGACTCTGAATATGCCTTCTGCTATTTGCTTAGTTCTATTGGAAAAGAAGGTATAAATATTTGGATGGAAAAAAGTTTTGATTGGCTTGCAGAAAAATTAATAGAGATAAACAAATACGGAAATTTTAATTGTATATTTTCAGATGGTGAGTTTATGTTTTGTTTTTATGATAAAAATGGCTATAAGGGACCTCGTTTTGTTCAACGGAAATCTCTATATGATACATGTCGGTTGATGGATGAAGATTGGGAAATAAATCTTGCTGAAGAAAAGAGACCAGAAGAAACAGGCTATATTGTTGCAACAAGAAAATTAACAGATGAACAATGGAAAGATTTCGAATTTGGTGAACTTATTGTGTTTAAAGACGGGAAAATAATTTACTCTAGTTGTCGTAATATATCTGATACCTTTTAATAAACCCATTTGGTAGAGGTATATTTGAATGGTGTATCCTAATATTAGGAGGGTGTTTGGCAGACTTCTATTTTCATATATTGTTTCTACCCTTTAAGATATTTTTCATAACTTTTGGTATTACACTTTTTATTTGTGGCATGATTATCCATTGGTTGTCACATAAAGAACATAAACAGGCTCACACGAAAGCAGAACATATAGAAAAAGTAGTAACAGGAGGCATATATTCAAAAATAAGACATCCAGGGTATTTAGGATTAATCTTAGCATATTTTGGTGTAGCGTTTTTGTTTAACAATATGATACCAATTATTATTGCAATAATATTATCAACTTTATACATTCTTACTGCTTTAAAAGAAGAAGAATATTTAACTAAAAGATTTAAAAAAGATTATGGGGAATACATGAAGCGAGTGCGATGGAGATTTATACCAAAAATTTTCTAATGGTGAGCTTTTTCAAATAATTCCCCTTTCTATTGAGTAAACTTTTTCTAATACTCATTTAGTAACCAAGTTTTAAAGCCTTTAAATTTTCAAAACATCATAGTGGCAAAATTAGCGTTTCTTAAGGGATGAAATCAGGCGTTGTCCCTTAACACAATAAAAAAATCAACTGTTTACAAATTTTTAAATAATTGGTAAAATTTTAATCGCAGTTGGGGAGGTACCCAAGTGGCCAACGGGGGCGGACTGTAAATCCGCTGGCACCGCCTTCAAAGGTTCGAATCCTTTCCTCCCCACCATGAGCCCACGTAGCTCAGTCGGCAGAGCACTTCCTTGGTAAGGAAGAGGTCACCGGTTCTATTCCGGTCGTGGGCTCCAGTAATTTAAGAATTTAAAAATAATACCATTTTGAACGGGGGATGTTCAATGGCAAAAGCGAAATTTGACCGAACAAAGACACACCTTAATGTTGGTACCATTGGTCATATTGATCATGGAAAAACTACTTTGACTGCAGCTCTTACAATGACTCTTGCTGCTGCAGGCAAGGCTCAGGCAAAGAGATATGAGGATATTGACTCTGCTCCTGAGGAGAAAGCAAGAGGCATTACGATTAACATTGCTCACGTTGAGTATGAAACAGAAAAGAGACACTATGCACACGTAGACTGTCCAGGACACGTAGACTATATCAAAAACATGATTACTGGTGCAGCCCAGATGGACGGAGCAGTTCTTGTAGTAGCGGCGAACGATGGACCAATGCCTCAAACAAGAGAACACATCCTTCTTGCAAGACAGGTAGGAGTGCCCTCTATCATAGTCTTTATGAACAAGATTGATATGGTAGATGACCCTGAACTCCTTGATCTGGTAGAGATGGAAACAAGAGATCTTCTCTCTTCTTATGAATTTCCTGGAGACGAAATACCCATAATAAGAGGTTCTGCTCTAAAGGCTATTGAAGCCCTTCAAGCAAACAGCTCTATTCAAAGAGGACAAAACGAATGGGTAGACAAGATATGGGAGCTTGCAGATGCCCTAGACTCTTATATCCCAGATCCACAAAGAGACATAGATAAGCCATTCATCATGGCAATTGAAGACGTCTTTACAATCACAGGTAGAGGAACAGTAGTAACAGGCCGTATTGAAAGAGGTCGCATAAAGCCAGGAGACGAAGTAGAAATAGTAGGATTTTCCATGCAGCCAAAGAAAACAGTCTGCACATCTGTAGAGATGTTTAGAAAGATATTAGACGAAGGCATAGCAGGAGATAACGTAGGATGTCTTCTAAGAGGTATTGACAAGGACGAAGTAGAAAGAGGACAGGTCCTTGCAAAGCCAGGTTCAATCAAGCCCTATACAAAGTTTAACGCAGAGGTCTATGTCCTTAAAAAGGAAGAAGGTGGACGTCACACCCCATTCTTCAACGGATATCGTCCACAGTTCTACTTCAGAACTACAGACGTAACAGGAACAATAAAGCTTCCAGAAGGCGTAGAAATGGTAATGCCTGGAGATAACATAAACATGTTGGTAGAGCTTATATCTCCAGTAGCAATTGAAGAAGGACTTCGCTTTGCAATACGTGAAGGCGGCAGAACTGTAGGTGCTGGCGTTGTCACTAAGACACTCGAATAAATTTTAAGGATATTTGAAAAGTCTATCGAGATTTTACTTTATTTTAGGTTTTGTAATTTTGGTACCAATTATAGGGGGTGTAGTGTTTGCACCCCTTTTAACTTCTTATTCACCCCAGGCTTTTGATTTTTCTACGCTAGGCACTCCACAACCGCCATCCTTTTTACATTTTTTAGGTACAGATATTTATGGTAGAGACATTTTTTCCAGACTGCTATATGGAGGACGGGTTTCTTTAGGCGTTGCTCTAGTTGCTGTGAGTATTTCTGTGTTTTTGGGTACATTTTTAGGTAGTATGTCTGCTTTACTTGGGAAGGCTTTTGACTTTTTGTTTATGAGGTTTGTTGACGCAATGCTTTCTTTTCCTTTAATCTTTCTTTTGTTGGCGGTTCAATCAGTTTTAAAAAGGCCAGAAATTATTTATACAATGGCTATTATAGGTTTTACCAGTTGGATGGGAATAGCAAGACTGGTTAGAACACAAACTTTATCAATAAAGACTTCCAACTATGTTTTAGCAAGTAAAATGTTTGGTGCAAGTAATTTTTGGATCTTGAGGAAGCACATTTTGCCAAATGTACTTAATATTGTTTTAGTTGCTTCTGTTTTAGGAATGTCCAGTGCGATTATGACTGAGTCTGCACTTTCTTTTTTAGGTTTAGGAGTGCAGCCACCTTATGCAAGTTGGGGTAATATGCTTGGTGAGGCACAGGATTATTTTCTCGAATATCCCTATCTTTTAATTTTTCCTGGCCTATGTATTACTCTGACTATTCTTGGTTTTAACTTTTTGGGCGAAGCCCTAAGACTTTATATGAACCCAAAAGAGAAATAATAGAAATGAAGGATTTTAAACTATTTGAACCATTTAAACCTGCAGGAGATCAGGAACGTGCGATAGATCAATTGGTAGAAGGAATAAAAAAGGGTTATAAGTATCAGACTTTATTGGGTGCGACTGGAACTGGAAAAACCTTTACCATTGCAAATGTGATAAATAAAGTGAAAAAACCTACATTAATTATGGCTCCAAACAAGACTCTTGCAGCGCAACTGTGTTCTGAATTGAGAACCTTTTTCCCTAAAAATGCAGTTGAATATTTTATTAGTTATTACGACTACTATCAGCCAGAAGCTTACATACCTCAAAGGGATCTATATATAGAAAAAGATGCATCGGTAAATGATGAAATAGATAGATACAGACACTCTGCTACTCGCTCACTTCTTGAAAGAGACGATGTAATAGTTGTAGCAAGCGTATCTTGTATTTACAGCCTTGGTCAGCCAGAAGAATATAAGACTAATTCGTTTGTTATAAGAGAAGGTGATAAATTAAGTAGAGATGTTTTTATTGATCAATTAATTTATATGCTTTACGAAAGAAATGATTATGAATTTAAGAGAAATAATTTTAGGGTGAATATAAATGTAGTTGATTTTATACCTTCTTTTGATGAGTATGCGTATAGAGTTAGATTTAATGAAAATTCTGTAAAAAGCATCACAAAACTCCATCCTGTAAGTCTTGAACCTGTTGAAAAGGTTGAGAGCCTGTGGATTTTTCCAGCATCTCATTTTATTTTGAGAGATGAGAAACTAAAAAGAGCGATAGATTCGATTAAAATAGAGCTTGAGGAAAGGATTAAGTACTTTGAAAGTCTGGGTAAAGTTGTGGAAGCTAGGAGAATTGAACAAAGAACTCTGTATGACATAGAAATGCTTCAAACTATTGGATATTGTAAAGGAGTAGAGAATTATTCAAGACACTTTACTTTTAGAAAGCCCGGAGAACCTCCTATTACTCTTCTTGATTATTTTCCTAAAGATTTTCTCATTATTTTAGATGAATCTCATTTATCAGTTCCACAAATAAGAGGAATGTTTAGAGGGGATGAGGCAAGAAAGAAAAACCTAATTGATTTTGGCTTTAGATTACCGTCTGCTTACGATAACAGACCTCTTAGATTTGAAGAATTTATCGAGAAAGCTAATCAAATAATTTTTATGTCTGCTACGCCTGCCTCATTTGAAAAGGAAAATAGTTCTCAAATTGTGGAACAGATAATAAGACCAACGGGTATATTGGATCCTATAGTAGAAGTGAGAGATTTTGAGAATCAAGTTAGTGATTCTATAAATGAAACAAGAGAAAATGCCAAAAAAGGATTTAGAACTCTTATAACCACTCTTACAAAAAGACTAGCAGAAGATCTTGCAAACTACTTAGTCAAGGAAGGTATAAAGGCATATTATTTACATTCTGAACAGGATGCCATTGAAAGGCTTGACGTTCTTCATAATTTGAGGCTTGGAAAATACGATGTGGTGGTAGGAATTAATTTATTAAGAGAAGGATTAGATTTGCCTGAGGTTACCAGAGTTCTTATCCTTGATGCTGATAAGGAGGGATTTTTGAGATCATCTACGTCTTTAATTCAGACTATTGGAAGAGCAGCTAGAAATGTCGAATCAAAGGTAATATTATATGCATCAAAAATTACTGAATCCATGAAAGAAGCTATAGATGAAACCAATAGAAGAAGAAGGATTCAAATGGAGTATAATTTAAAAAATAACATAACTCCTACTTCAATATCCAAGCCAATATTAGATATTGTTGATAGAGATTCAAAAGAGAACTCGATTGAAGAGGAACTTAGATATATAATTAGTTCTAATAAGAACAATTTAGAATTAACTGAGAAAGAAATTAGAACAAAAATGATAGAATATGCTAAAGAATGGAAATTCGAGGAAGCTGCAAAGTACAGAGATCTATTAAAATTATTAAAAAATATTTTTGAAGACAAGGAGGTCGATTTTGTCACTGGACTGGAAGAAAAAATTACAAGAAAACGTTCTAAGAGTAAAAGATCGTGTCCAAAAGGCCAAAGAAGCAGCTAAAAGAAAGGATGAAGTTTTTATTTTGCCAGTTACAAAAACAAAATCTACTGAAGTAATAAGAGCGCTGACTGAGATGGGTTTTAACGTCTTTGGAGAAAATAGGGTTAGAGAGGCAAAGGAAAAAATTAAAGAGCTGAACAACGTTAAATTTGAAATGATTGGTCATCTTCAGACCAATAAAGTAAGGGATGCTATTGATATATTTACCAGAATTCAATCAGTGGATTCTTTAAAGTTATTGACTGAAATTAATGAAAGAGCTAGCAAAAAAAAGATTGCGATGCCAGTTCTTATAGAAGTAAATATTAGTGGTGAGAGTCAAAAGTACGGTTTTTTGCCTGGAGAAATTATGAACCTTTTTAGAGTTACTTCGTCTTTAAAGTTTGTAAACATTGAAGGTCTAATGGGCATGGCTTCCTTAACTAATGATACAGAGAAGATAAGAAAAGAGTTTTATACTCTTAGAATACTATATGAAAGATTAAATGGAGAAGGATATAACCTTAACGTTTTATCGATGGGTATGACTGATGATTTTGAGCTAGCTATAATGGAAGGTTCTAATATGGTTAGAATTGGTAGAGCCTTTTTTGAAGGGTTAGAAATATGATAAAGATAGGCATTTTAGGTGTAGGAAAAGTTGGAGAAGCCTTTTTAAAAGGTCTTAAACCTTTACACGACGAAGGAAAAATTTTTGTTGCTGCAAGTCATAGAAGACTTGAGAGAAGAGAGGAGCTTGGAAGAAAGTATTCTCTTAGAGTATTTTCTTCCAACGACGAGCTTGTTCAATCTTCAGACATTATAATTATAACCTTAAAGCCTGATCAATTCAGATCGCTTGCAGAATCTATGAAAAGAAAGACATTGTTTAAAGATAAAACAGTTATTAGCGTTATGGCAGGTATAACTCTTAACGAACTTTATGAAAAAGGAGGTATAGAAAGAGCATTTAGAGTTATGCCAACACTAGGTGTAATTAATCAAAATGGCTTGATGGCAATGTGTGCTTCAAGTCTTATTCAACCTCAAGATTGGATGGATGTTGAGTCTATTTTGTCGGCTTTAGGTAATGTTGTAAGGCTGGAGGAGGACAAATTTGCAGCTTTCACGGCTCTTGGAGGTTCAGGCCCTGCTTATGTGGCTCTTATAATGGAATCTTTGGTTGATTCGGGAGTTACAATTGGGCTTTCAAGAAGTATTTCAAAAAAGATTGTTGAGCACTTGTTCCAATCGCTTGTTGGTTTAGTAGAAATATATGAACATCCAGTTCATCTAAAAGAAGCTGTTATGTCGCCAAATGGTACTACAGCTCAGGGATTATTGTATTTAGAGTCCAGTGGCGTAAAGGGTAGTATAATTCAGGCTGTTATAAAAGCATATCAGAGAGCGAGGGAAATGGAGTGACTTTTAAACCTAATATTACTCCTTTAGATATCCAGAACAAAGAATTTAGTAAAGGATTAAGAGGTTATAAAGAAGAAGAAGTAGAAAAATTTTTAGATGATTTGTCAGATGTTTTTTCCCAGATGATTTCTGAAATTGAAAGGTTAGAGAAGGAGAATGATTATTTAAGATCCCGAATACAAACAGCTCAAAAGAAAACGGAACTTGAAGCCTCTACTAGTGATTTTCTATCTCTAATTCAAAAAAAGGTTGAAGAAGCAAAACTTCAAGTAGAGAAAGAAGTAGAACTAAGGAGGATAAAATCAGAAGAAGAGTGCAGAGCAATGATCCAGAGAACGAAAGAAGAGCATACAAAACTTTTTGCAGATATAGAAAGAATTAGACAAGAAAAGAGAAGGGAGCTGAAGAATCTTGAGGAGTTCATCTCAAGACTTCAAACTCTTGTAAATAGAGAAATTCAGAGTATGGAAAGGGAAAGTTCTACTTCTCAATAACTATGGATTATAAAGTTGAGCTTAGAGTTACTCCAAATGCAAAAAAGGAAGCTGTTGAAATAAAGGATGGGATAATTTATTGTAAGGTAAGTGTTCCGCCAGAAGACGGAAGAGCAAATAAAAGAGTTATAGAACTGATTTCAGAATTTTTTGATTGCAAAAGAAAAGATGTTGAAATATTTTCCGGAAAAAAGAGCAAAAATAAAATTTTACTAATAAAATCAGAAAATATTTTAAAAAAAATAAAGGATGGGTGCAATAGGAAGATATGAAAAGCTATTCCTTTTTAAATGAATTTGAATTTAAGGCAAATTGTGAGGCTGCTTCAAGGTATTTGAGGGATTTTTTACCAGAGAAGATAGAAGGTATAATTGAGCTTGGTTCCGGTTTTGGAAAGGCGTTTGATAAATTAAAAAAGGATTTAATAATCAAATATGATAAAATTCCATTTTTCCCAAAAGCATCTGCTCCATCTCATCGTTCCCAATTAAGTCTGGTCCACATAAATTCGAAACCCTATATAATTTTGGAGGGTAGGTTTCATCTATATGAAAATTATGGCGTTTGGGAAGTAATATTTCCTATAGTAGTTCTTTCTAGATTTAAGCCAAATATAGCTTATCTAACTAATGCTTCTGGTGGGATTAATAGCAGTTTAAAAGTTGGAGAGGTAGTAATTGTAAAGGATCATATTAATTTTACAGGATATAATCCTTTGATTGGATTAGCAGATATATATTTTGGTGAAAGATTTGTAGATATGAGTGATGCTTATAACAAAAAATTGAGAATTCTGGCAAAATCTGAGTCTGTGAGCGTTTTAGGATATGAGCCAAAAGAAGTTGTGTATGTAGGCGTTTTAGGCCCTAGTTTTGAGACTCCTGCAGAACTAAAAGCTATGAGAACTATGGGTGCTGATATTGTTGGGATGTCAACAGTTATGGAAGTTATAGCTCTAAATGCTTTAAAAATAAAAACTCTTTGTTTTTCTTTAATATCGAACATTGCAAGCCCAGACCATCCATTAAAGACCTCTGCAGAAGAGGTTATAGAAGTGGTTTCGAATAATAGTGATAAGTTAAGAGATCTGATAGTTAATCTTGCTGGTAAAGTCGATGCAACCAAGATTTGATTTATTTGTTTGGTCTCAAATTGCTTATTTAAGAGGGCTTGCCAGGGCTAAAGGTGGTAATATAAGTCTTTTTAAAAATAATAAAATATACATAAAACCCTCTGGATTTTCATTTTTTGACGTTTTGCCATGGAAAATTAGCATAATAGATATTGATGGAACCTTTAAAAATAATTATAAGCCATCTTCCGAATATCCAATGCATCTTGAAATTTATAGAAAATTGCCTTTTGTTAAAGCAATTTTTCATACTCATTCATTTTATGCTACCCTTTTTGCACTCTTAAGAATCACTATTCCAGTATTTACTGAAGAAGCAAGGATTTATTTGAAAGAAATTCCACTGATACCATTTGCTCAACCTGGAAGTTCAGAATTAGGAAAAAAGGTTGTTGAACATCTATCAAATGATGTTAAAGTTGGAATACTTGAAAATCATGGGACAATTGTAGTTGGTAAAACTCTCAAAGAGTGTTATTATTTATCTGAGCTTTTAGAAGAAAGTGCAAAGTTGGCCTGGCATTTGAAACTATTCGAGAAATAATGTTAATTTAAGGAGCTTAGACTTTTATGCACAGACATATATTTGAATCAATGAAATTTAAAAGAGATTCTTTATTATTGCTCGATCAGACAAAACTGCCATTTGAGGAGGTATGGCTTGAATTATCTAATACAGATATGATAATTGAGGCCATACAAAACCTTAGGGTTAGAGGTGCGCCTGCTATTGGTATTTGTGGAGCTTTTGCTCTATATTTATCTATCTTTAACGATAATAAACTTCTAAGCGATGATGCATTACTCAAGAAGGAGGCTAATAGAATTAAAAATTGTCGCCCTACAGCAGTAAACCTTTCTTGGGGTGTAGATAAGGTGGTAGATTTTGTTGGTAAATGTATCAATTTAAATGAAATATTTGATTTTATATATTCTTTATATCTTCAGGAAATAGAAATAAATGAAAAAATTGCTATAAATGGAGCGAAAGTTTTACCGAAGGGGAACGTTTTAACTCACTGTAATACTGGTTCTCTTGCAGCTCCAGGTGTTGGGACTGCACTTGGGGTTATTAGGAAAATGTTTCAAATGAGAAAACTGAATTTGGTGTATGTTTCTGAAACTAGACCTCTTTTACAGGGAGCAAGACTTACAGTTTTTGAGCTAGAAAGAGACGCTATTCCATACACTTTAATTGTGGATTCAGCATCGGGAATGCTAATGAGAAATTTTATGGTTGATGCTGTTATAGTTGGAGCAGATAGAATTGCTGCAAATGGTGACACAGCTAATAAAATTGGCACATTTATGCATGCTTTAGCAGCTAATTATTATAATGTTCCTTTCTATGTAGCGGCGCCCATGAGTACTATTGACTTTTCTATAGCAACGGGAGAAGAGATTCCTATAGAAGAAAGAGATGGAGCTGAAGTTGTAAGATGTATGAATTCGCTTACAAACAAAGAGAATACTATTACTCTAAACTATGCTTTTGACATTACTCCTGCAAAGTTTATTAAGGCAATTATAACTGAAAGTGGCGTATACAGCCCAAATGAGATATTGACTTTGCTCGATTAATTTTATATTTTTGAGGATGTTAATTTCTGATATAAATAATAAAGGAGTTGTATGATGGTTGAATACAAAAAAACTTTAAAACTACCAAAAACTAATTTTCCAATGCAGGCTAGACTTACACAAAGGGAACCCGAGCTTTTAAAAAAATGGCAAAAGGAAAACGTTTTTGAAAAAGCTATAAAATTAAGGGCTGATAATGAATTCTTTTTACTCCATGATGGTCCTCCATATGCAAATGGAGATATTCACCTAGGCACTGCCTTTAATAAAATTTTGAAGGATATGATAAACAAGTATTATATGATCAAAGGGAAATACACTCCGTATGTACCTGGATGGGATTGCCATGGCCTCCCTATAGAATTTCAGGCCTTAAAGACACTAGGTAAAAATAAAAAAGAGTTTACTGTAACAGACATTAGAAAGATGTGTCAAGAACATGCTTTGAAGTTTATTGATAGACAGAGAAAACAGTTTATCAGACTTGGAGTATTTGGATACTGGGATAAACCCTATATTACAATGGATCCAAAATATGAGGCAATGCAAATTAGGATATTTTGGGAAATGTATAAAAAGGGATATATTTACAAGGGTCTAAAACCAGTTTTTTGGTGTCCATCCTGTGAAACTGCTTTAGCTGAAGCTGAAGTGGAGTATTACGATACTATTTCTCCATCAATTTTTGTAAAATTTCCTGTATTTGATGGCAGAGGTGTATTGGAAAGAGGCGACATGATACTTATTTGGACAACTACTCCCTGGACGTTAATTTCAAACAAGGGACTTGCTGTAAAACCAGATTCGCTTTATGACTTGATTCAGTTCCAGAATGAACGTATTCTTGTTGCAAAAGAAAGGTTGAAAGCACTTGAAGGGATCTTGAGCACTTATAAAGTTATAAAAACTGTTAGAGGAGAAGATTTAGAGGGAATAATAGCATCTAATCCACTCTTTCCTGAAAAGAAATCAATTGTTGTAACCGCGGTGTTTGTAAGTATGGAAGATGGTTCTGGAATTGTTCATGTGGCTCCAGGACACGGTCCAGAGGATTATATAGTAGGTGTTCAGAAAAATTTAGAGGTTGAATCTCTTTTAAACGATCAAGGCGTATTTACTAAGGAAGCTCAAAGATTTGAAGGTCTTTTTGTTCACGATGCAAGCAAGGCTGTAATCGAAGATCTAGAAAGGAATGGATTACTACTTTTTAAAAGCGAAGTTGAACACTCTTATCCTCACTGCTGGAGATGTAAAGGAAAACTTATATATAGAGCCACTGAACAGTGGTTTGCGTCAGTAGACGCATTCAGAGAAGAAGCACTAAGGGCTACGAGAGAGGTTAGATGGATTCCTGAAAGTGGTCTCGAGAGGATGAGCGCTATGATATCCAATAGAGCGGATTGGTGTATTTCAAGACAAAGATCCTGGGGTCTGCCTATTCCTGCTTTTTATTGTGAGGAGTGCAATGTAACTATAGTTAACGATGAAACAATAAACAAGGTCTGTGATATGTTTTCTAAAGAAGGCTCAGACTCCTGGTTTAAAAAAGACGCTTCTCAAATTTTAGGAGATTATAAATGTCCGTCATGTGGTGGAAAATATTTTAGAAAAGAAACTGATATTATGGATGTATGGTTTGATTCTGGTTCAAGCCATGCGTGTGTGTTAAAACAAAGAGAAGAGCTCAGATGGCCTGCTGACATGTATCTAGAAGGTACAGATCAACACAGGGGTTGGTTTCAATCATCTTTACTAACTTCTACAGCTGTTTTTGGAAAGGCACCATATAGGAGCGTTTTAACTCACGGCTTTATTGTTGATGAAGAAGGCTACAAGATGTCAAAATCAAGGGGGAACGTGATCGCACCTCTTGAGGTTATAGAAAAAAGTGGGGCTGATATTTTAAGAATTTGGGTAGCATCTTCTGACTATACGGGCGATGTAGCAATTTCAGGTAGAATATTGGAACAACAATCTGATACATATAGAAAATTAAGAAATACTATCAGGTATATGCTTAGTTTATTAAATGATTTTAACCCGAAAGATTCAATGCCTCCTGATAGATGGCTTATTCTTGACAGATATATTTATTCCGAATTTAACGACCTTATCCAGGAAATAGATCAATACTTCTATAATTACCAATTTTACAAAATGCTTTATAAAGTAAAGTCCTTTATGACCATAGATTTAAGTGCTTTTTATTTAGACGTTTTAAAGGATAGGCTTTATGCAGGGTTTGATAGTGAAAGAAAATCTGCTCAAACAGTTATTTATAGGATGTTAAAAGACCTTTTAATAATCCTTTGCCCAATAATATCGTTTACTTCTGAAGAAGCATGGGAATACTTAAGGGAGATTGATAACACACTTCCTGAAAGCGTTTTTTTTGCTTCGTATCCTGATGTGTTGAAAAATTTGGAGGGAGTTGAAAGGCCTGTGGATTTTGATGTTTTGCTTGAGATTAGAGATGAGACAAAAAAGGTTCTGGAAGAGGCAAGAAAGGATAAGCTAATAGGATCTTCATTAGAGGCACATGTAAATATTTTTCCAAAGAATGAAAAGTTAAAGGATACGTTGTTAAAGTATAAGGATATATTACCAGAGATATTAATAGTTTCTCAGGTTACTATTGATAAAATGTCTAATTCCAAATTTTCGTTTGAGAATGATGACTTTGGGATAGAAGTCTTTCATGCAAAGGGTGAAAAATGTGAAAGGTGCTGGCAATATCAGGAAAGTGTAGCAACTAGCGAACTAAAAATCTGTGATAGATGTAGGAGGGTTTTAGATGAACTATCAAATTAAAGACATTGGCTTAGCAGATGAAGGTGCAAAAAAGGTTGAATGGTCATATCGTGAGATGCCAGTTCTCGCTATTCTTAGAAAAAAATATAAAGATATAAAACCCTTTAGCGGGAAAAAAATTGCTGCGTGTTTACACGTAACTACCGAAACTGCAAATTTAATAACAACTTTTAGAGATGCAGGTGCACAAATATATCTGTGTGCATCAAATCCTCTCAGCACTAGCGATGAGGTGGCAGCATACCTTGCAAGAGAAGGAATTTTTGTTTTTGCACAACGAGGGGAAGATTCTAAAAGTTACTGGAATAATATTAGAACATGTATTGAGTCTGAGCCAGATCTAACAATTGATGATGGAGCTGATTTAACTGTTACCCTGCATAAAGAGTATCCGAGGCTTGCAGATAAGGTAGTTGGAGGTTGCGAAGAAACTACCACAGGCGTTCATAGAATTGAAGCTCTTCATAAAGAAAAATTGTTAAAATTTCCTTTTATAGCTGTGAATAACGCAATGACGAAACACTTTTTTGACAACAGATATGGAACGGGTCAAAGTACTCTGGATGGTATTATTAGGGCTACCAACATCTTATTTGCCGGAAAAAGAGTAGTGGTTGCAGGTTACGGCTGGTGTGGAAAAGGCGTGAGCATGAGGGCTAAAGGAATGGGTGCAAGGGTAATAGTAACCGAAGTTGAACCTGTAAGGGCTCTTGAGGCAATAATGGATGGTTTTGATGTTATGCCAATGGATGAGGCTGCAAAAATAGGAGATATATTCATTACTGTTACAGGTAATTGCAACGTTATTAGATTTGATCATATCTTAAAGATGAAAGATGGGGCAATATTGGCGAATTCAGGTCACTTTAATGTTGAAATTGAAGTAGATAAAATGGAAGAACAAAAAGTTTCAAAGAGAAGAATCAGACATGAACTGGATGAGTATACTTTAAAAGACGGGAAAAGAGTATTTTTGATTGGAGAAGGCAGGCTTGTAAATCTTGCAGCTGCTGAAGGGCATCCCTCAAGTGTAATGGATATGAGCTTTGCAAATCAATTTTTGAGTGCACTTTATTTATTGAACAACAAAATAGAAATAGGAGTTTATCCTGTGCCAATAGAAATTGACAGGGAAATAGCCAGATTAAAGATTGAATCAATGGGTACAAGCATCGACTCCTTAAGTGACGAGCAAAAAAAGTATATGAAATCCTGGTAATTTAATTAAGACAACTAAAAAATTGAATTTAAAGGGCTTTTTTTATATAGCTTTAACTTTATTTCTTTTTTCGTTTGACAGATTAACAAAATTTTTTGCTGTAAAGATTTTGTCAGTAAGAAGCTGTGACTTCTTTTTTATACACTTTACCCTGGTAAAAAATTTAGGGGGGGCGTGGGGGATTTTTAGTGGCCAGACATATTTTTTTATATTTGTAGGATCTATTTTTTTACTATCTTGCATAATTTTATGGTTTAAATCTCCGAATCTTAGGATTTCTTTGTCTTTTTTGATTGCTGGAGTATCTAGCAATTTACTGGATAGGGTTTTAGGTTCTCATCAGGTAATTGATTTTATAGATATTCATATCTTGCCCGTTTTTAATTTGTCAGATGTGTATATAGATATTGGAATTTTATTATTAATTTTTTACAATTTAAACAACTCTAAAAAACAGGACAGGCTATAAGCCGAGTTCTGTATCCTAAAAAGGATCGCAACCATTTATCTGGGACTAAGGTTTCCCTTAGCCTCTTGCGGCCTACCCGGAAGTAATAACGACCTGGGCTATCTCCTTCCCTATTTGGCCTTGCTCCGGATGGGGGTTGCCGGGCCAGAAGATCGCTCTTCTGCCGGTGAGCTTTTACCTCGCCTTTTCACCTGTACTATCAAAGGATAGTAGTTTTTTTCTGTGGCCCTATCCAGAGGTTTCCCTCTCTGGCAGTTAACCAGCATCCTGCCCAGAGGAGCTCGGACTTTCCTCAAGCAGTTAGCTTGTAAGTTGCGCGCCTGTCCTGTTTGAATTGACTTAAGTTTAACAAATTAATTATAACACTTTTTACTTAATAAAGCAAAATAATCAAAAGTAAGAGTAGCAGTCATTTTGTAGAAATTTTTAAAATGCTGTAAAGTGCGCAATATCCTGTGACTGCTGTAAAGAGGAGAACGATTCCAATAATAGTTGAAATAATACCAACTGTATTGAATTGCATTAAAAAACCTAAATAAATAAGAACAAGTCCTAAAATAAATCTTATGATTCTGTCTATTGTGCCTTCATTTTGTTTCATTTTTTTACACCTCCTTTGGTATTAATTTTATTATACAGCTAATATAAAATTAGTTTAATATTTTTTCTAACTTACTTCTTAATGTTAATTAAAAAATCTTTTGCAATGACGTTCATTTTATAATCAATTGATTTCCAGCAGACTTTAATAATTATGAAAATATTAATTTGATATAAAATAAACAAATAATATTTTAAGAAAATTTTATTTCAAATACTACTTGAAACGAGGGTAAAAAATGATAGATGATAGCTTTTTGAATAATTTTATTAATTCAAAAATATTTGGTATATGTATTCATCAAGAAGGTGGAAAAATAGTTTTTGTTAACGATAAATTTTCTCAAATAGTAGGGTATGATACAAAAGATCTTGTTAAAATGAACTTTTCAGACTTTTTTGCTGAAGATAGGGAGTATATGAATGAATTTTCAAAGAAAAGTTTAAGCAATAATTATTTTTACGAAGAGATTGAATATCGTTATTATAAGTGTAAAAATGGCTTAGTTCCAGTACAAACATCTACATATCAAATTCTTTATAAAGAAAAGCTTTCTTATCTTGTGATAGTTCTAGATAGAACAAGAGAAAAGTCAATCGAAAAGCTTTTTTATACACTAAAACAAATTAACCAACTAATTATAAGGGAAGAGAATGAAGATGTTTTGTTGAAGACCATATGTGAAATTCTTGTAAACGATGTAGGGTTTACTCTTGCAAGCATTGGGTTTATTGATGAGGAAAGCAAGAGATTTAAACCTAAGTTTATAGAATCAAAGTCAAAGGATCAAAAGTTAGCTTTTGAAAACTTAAATATGGGTATTGATCCAGATGCACCATATGGTAAGGGGTCAATAGCAAAAGCATATTATACTAAGAAAGTTGTTGTTTTATCTGACGTAATGAATAGCAAAACTCTGAGCTATTGGCATGAATATTACAAGGAATTCAATACGTACTCAATTTGTTCTGTACCCATACTGAAAGATAATAAAGTTAAATACTTATTTATGATTTATGATTCTATGAAATTATCTAGCTCGAAAGAGGTTGTAGAACTTTTAGAAGAGGTAAAAAATGACATCTCTTTTGCTTTAGAAAGGATAGAATATCAGAATAACTTAATTTTGCTTCAGAAAGCCAGCGAAAAAACACATGAATGTTTTCTTGTTATGGATGAAAGTGGGCATATTCAGTTTGCAAATGAGGCACTATTAAAAATTACAGGTTTTTCTAAGGATGAACTTATTGGCAATGATATAAGAGTATTTCAGTCAAAGTATGATGGAACTGATTTTTTTGATAATATGTTTAAAATTTTAAAAAAGGGTTCTATCTTTCACTCTAATTTGGTAGGTAAAAGGAAAGACGAGTCTTTGTTTTATCTTGATATAATAATTTTTTCTGTAACGATGAGTGATAAGAAGCAAAAATATGTATTGTTAGGAAAAGATATTTCAGGAAATTATTTTGACAATTTGACAGGTTTTTTAAACAGAATTTCATTTTATTCTGAAGTTGATTCGTTTATAAAAAAATCCTTACCTGAAAAGCCAATTTTAGCTGTTATAAAAATAAATCCATTAAATTTTACAATTATTAACCAGGCCTTTGGGTTTGATAATGGCAACATGATATTAATCCAAATTGCACAGAGATTGAGATCTTTTTTTGGACCTGATGCTATAATAGCCAAGTTTGAATCTGATAAATTTGCAGTTTTTGTAAAAAATAAAAAATCTGAAGAGGATATTTTAAATCTCTCTTATGAACTATTAGATGTTCTTATAAAAAGTTATTTTGTGGATAACAATCAGTTAATTTCAGTATCCTTTAATATTGGAATAACCATCTACCCCAAAGATGGTGATAGTGCAGATCAATTAGTTAATAAAGCTTTAACAGCACTTTTAGATGCAAGACAAAAAGGCGAAAATTGTATTGGCTTTTTTAGAAACGATCTTAGTTTAAGAGCCAAAGAAATGCTTATTTTTAGGAGCGGCCTTGAAGATGCTATCTCAAAAAAAGAATTTGTATTGTATTGTCAACCCTATGTAGACAAAAATTTTAACATTGTAGGAGCAGAAGGCCTGCTTCGATGGAAGAAAAAGAATGAAGTAATTCTTCCTATGAAATTTATTCCTTATCTTGAAAACACTAACATGATAGTTTATGTAGAAGAATACATTCTTGATATAGCTTTGCAGATTATTTCGAGGCTTGTTTTAAAGGGAGTTAAAGTTCCACTTTCTGTAAATTTTTCTTATAAAACTTTAAAAAGAGAAAATATTATTGATATTTTGTATATGAAGATTGGAAAATTTAATATAGATCCAAATTTATTGAGAATTGAGATTATTGAAAGAATTTTTTTGGAAGATTTAGAGTATACAAAGGATTTAATAGAAAAGTTGTTAAACATCGATATCCATTTTATGCTGGATGATTTTGGTACAGGGTTCTCTTCTCTTTCATACATTTCGAAGTTAAATATAAGTTATATTAAAATTGATATATCTTTTGTAAGAAATATTCTTGACGAATGTACGAAAAAAGTTGTAGAAGCAATAATCTTTCTTGCTAAAAAATTAAACATAAAAACAATAGCTGAGGGTGTAGAGACCATAGAACAATTTGAAATACTAAGAAATATTGGGTGTGACTATTTTCAAGGATTTTTATTTTCAAAACCACTTCCCCAGGCTGATTTTGAGGATTTTATAATAACTAATAATAAAATTTTGCCTATTGACAAGACTAATTTTTAGTGGTATTGTAAAGCTACTTTATAAATGCTAAATAAGCTCACATATTTTTGTAAGTTTTTTTTGCATTATGGCTACAAAAATATGTGGGTTTTTAGTTTTATAAAGATGTATTATTTCTTAGGAGGTCAAGATGAATAAGGGTACGGTGAAGTGGTTCAACGCAGAAAAGGGATATGGTTTTATCTCTAATGCAAATGGAGGAGAAGATGTATTTGTTCACTTTTCTGCAATAGTTTCTGATGGATTTAAATCTCTTAACGAAGGTCAGCAGGTTACTTTCGATATAGAAAAAGATCCTAAAAACTCAAAAAAGTTAAGAGCAGTAAACGTCAAAGCTCTGTAATATTTCTTAAAATTAAACCCACTATTAACTTTCTAATAGTGGGTTTTTGTTAAATATAATATATTAAATGCTCTTTAATATACTATGGATGTAAGTTTTTAATTCTTATCTAAGAAATCAAATTTTTATAAAATTTAATATGTTAACTATGAGTAAAGAAATCCCTAAAAACAGTATTATGTAACCCTGATAGAGTCTAAGAGCTTTTACATTTGAAGCTTTGGAAATATATGCGCCTATTTGTGAACCTAAAATTGCGCCCAGAGTTAAAGGAATTAAATATGTAATCCACAATGACAAATTTAATCCTGCACTTTCAAAATGAACAAAAAAGCCAAATAATGATGTGATTGTCATTACCATAATCATTGTTGAGAAGGCTATTCTTGCAGAAATTTTTTCTACTGCCACTAAATAAGTTCCCATTATTCCACCTATACCAACGCCAAAAAAACCTGAAACAAAACCCGAGATCAAGGATACTATTCTTGTAAGCCTCCTGTGCTTTACTGAGGCATTTTCGAATTCTTTCGTATTTTTTAATGTTTGTTGTTTGGCAGTAATTAAAGAGAAAGTTCCTATTGCTATTATCCAAAGAGGCAAAATTTCCCTGAATTCATGTGTATTTACAAATTTATTAGCAATAGAACCTATTATTACACCAGGAACTATTAAACTAACTATTGTTATAAACAATTTATAATTAATTGTTTTTTGTTTTATGAAAGCAAACGTGCCACCAATAGTGCTTATTACAATTGTAAAAAGGCTTAATCCGCTAGCAACTACAGAATTTAAGTGCAGATAAAAAATAAAAAAGGGTAGCAACATGACGCCGCCTCCAATACCTACGATATTGCCTATAATTGCAACTATCATAGATAAGAAAAAAACAATAATACTATTAAATATTATAAATGGAATATACATATCTTGAACTCACCTAACTCCTTGTTTGTTTATTTGTTTACATAATATTATACATATTTAATATTTTAATACTTTAGGTGGTTTTTTGATAAGAAATAAAATTTATATAAATTAGGGATACTATAAATAAAATAAAAAACTTATTTTGTGCTAATGTGGTTTTTATAAGTAAAATTTAATGATTGACTTAATCTTATATAAAAAGGATTACTAGAGTTGCTTTTTTAGTTTAAATTTAATGAGATAAAATAGCTTTAATCTAACAAGTCAGTTCTAATTTTAATTTTACGTATTCGCATTAATATGATTTGATAGTAAAAAAAAATTAAGGGGATTGTGGTGAGGATAAAGTTAGAGTTTATTTTTGATAGTGCGATAAAACTTCGCTCAGGATATAATTCTCTGGTCCAGGGTTTAATTTATAATTTATTAGATTATATAGATGCAAAAAAATTACATGATGAGGGGTTCAAATTCGAAAAAAGGAAATTTAGGCTTTTTTCATTTTCTGAAATATTGGAAAGGAGGCATTTAATAAAAAAACATATGTTATAACTTAAGGATATAAGCTTCAGCAAATCCAATGGTATAGGGATAAAGCAAGAGAAACAGATGATACGATTAAAAATCTCTTAGAATATGAATATCCTACTATCTTTCTTACTAAGGCTTCAAGAGAACTTATGAATCTATCTTATCTTTTTGAAAATGCTAAAGAAAATTTTTTAAAAGCAGATTGGAGTAAAAAAAGAAACTGATATATGCTTAGTTAAATCCGAGAGTAGGAGAGCAAAAGGTGATTGTCAGGTATGCAGACAAAGATTAGTGTTTGAATCAAACAAATTGGGTAAAGATAAAAATATTTGCAATGTCTGTTTTATAGAAAAAACGCAAGGTAGGATCGGTGAACGGCTTACAGAGTTATAGTAACTACTATTCTAAGAGACTTTTTATTTTCATTTAGATTTTTTATTTGAGGCAACGATTGTATTTCATTTAGATTTTTGATGAAGCAATTCGAAATATTGACAAAAATAAAAGGTTTATATATACTTTATAAAAACTTATTAAGAAAGTTAAAAGGCTGAAGCCTTTTTATTTAAAAAACCTCACGCAAAACTGCCCGTCAGAAGGCTGGCGTCAAGCTAAGAAAGCCAAACACACAAAAGTATTGAGCCACAGAAGGCTGGCGTCAAGCTAAGAAAGCCAAACACAAAATACTGAGGAGGTTTTGCTATGGAGGAAAGCTTTGAGCCTAAAATCATTGCTTTTTTATGTAATTGGTGTAGCTATGCGGGATGCGATCTGGCAGGTTCGTTAAGATATGACTATCCTCCCAATGTGTATGCTATTCGAGTACCGTGCTCCGGAAGAGTTGAACCTGAATTCGTTGTAGAAGCTTTTTTATCCGGTGCTGATGGGGTTCTAGTTTCAGGGTGCCATCCGGGGGATTGTCACTATCGTACAGGAAATTATTATGCTCACAGAAGATTTAATCTACTAACAAGATTCCTAGAGGTTATAGGAATTCCAAAAGAAAGAATAAGGCTTGAATGGATTTCGGGTGCCGAGGGGCTAAAATTTTCTCGCGTTGCAAAGGATTTTGTTGAACACATCAAACAGCTTGGTCCTCTTTCCTTAAAAGCGCCTTCAAATTTCGATTGGCGAGATCTGACAAAAATGATTGCTGCAGTTGGTTCAGCAGGAAAGCTTTTTTGGGAAAAAGATCGATGTATGGTCGATATGGTTCAGTTTTTCCTTGATTATACTCAGAAAAATTCATGTGGCGAATGTACTCCTTGCAGGATTGGTACAAAAAGAATGCAAGAAATAGTCCAAAAAGTTTTTGATGGTTCAATTTCAGATTCAGAGATATCATTCCTTAAAAATTTAGCCACAGATATTGAGACTTCAAGCAGATGTGATTTGGGGAAAATGGCTGGAAAGTTAGTTAGATATACTCTTGAATTTTGTAACGACGATATAGAATCACGCATAAAAGGAAGCTGTGCCTGTAGTATTCCAGCCAATATGGGTTGGCAGCAAGTAGTAATGCTCAGATAATTTTATGGAGGTTAAAAGATGTCAGATATAAGGGTAATAATTGATGGGCGAGAGGTAACAGTTCCGGAAGGGACTACAATTTTAGAGGCTGCTAAGAAAGCAAATGTTAAAATTCCAACACTTTGTTATCTCAAAGATGTAGGTCTTAAAGGTATTAAACATGATATAGGTTCTTGTCGTGTGTGTGTTGTAGAAGTAGACGGGAAACCAGATTTTGTGTCTTCCTGCAATACTCCTGCAGAAAATGGAATGGTTATAAAAACAAATACTCCCAAAGTACTTGCAGCAAGAAAACTTAACCTTGAAATGTTGTTAAGCGACCATCATCTCGACTGTACAACATGTCCTAAAAATGGAATTTGTGAACTGCAAAGTCTGTGTGCTGAACTTAATGTAAGGGCGATAAGACCTCAGGGTGAAATGAAATCATTGCCTATTGACGATTCATCTCCGTCAATAATAAGAAATCCAAATAAATGTATACTCTGTCAAAGATGTATAACTGCTTGTAAGGTTTTACAAACAGTTGATGCTCTGGAGCTTTATGGAAATGGTTTTGATGCTGTTGTAAGGCCAAAAGGTGGCATACCACTTATTGAAACTCAGTGCGTTAACTGTGGTCAATGTGCCCTAGTGTGTCCTACTGGTGCCATAGTTGAAAGAGATGACACATGGAAAGTGTGGGAAGCAATTGCCGATCCAAGTAAACATGTAGTTGCTCAGACAGCACCTTCTACTCATGTAACAATAGGAGAGGCTTTTGGGCTGCCTGTTGGAACAGACATTACTGGAAAAATGGTAGCAGCACTTAGGCGGCTTGGGTTTGATGCAGTTTTTGATACAAACTGGGCTGCAGACCTAACAATTATGGAAGAAGGGTATGAACTTATTCATAGAATAAAAAATAATGGAGTTCTGCCACAAACCACATCCTGCTCACCTGGATGGATAAAATTTGCAGAAGAGTTTTATCCTGATCTACTTCCTCACATCTCTTCTTGTAAGTCTCCCCAGCAGATGTTTGGGCCAATTGCAAAAACCTTTTATGCTGAAAAAAAGAAAATAAATCCAGAAAATATTTTTGTTGTTTCTGTTATGCCATGTACAGCAAAGAAATACGAAGCAGCCCGTCCGGAAATGAATTCTGCAGCGAAATATTGGAATAACCCCGGGATCTCAAGAGACGTAGACGTTGTTCTTACCTCAAGAGAGCTTATAAGAATGATTCGTGAAGCAGGGATAGATTTTGCAAATCTTCCAGATGAGAAATATGATCCTATTATGGGTGAAGGAACGGGTGCTGCCCAGATTTTTGGAGCGACAGGTGGAGTTATGGAAGCAGCATTAAGAACAGCTTATGAAGTTGTTACGGGTAAAACTCTTCCAAAACTTGATTTTGAAGATATAAGAGGAATGAAAGGAATTAAAGAAGCTTCTGTAAATATGAATGGAATTACAGTAAAAGTTCTCGTTGCTCATTCTCTTGGTTTAGCAAGGCAGCTTATGGATAAAGTAAGGGCTGGGGAACTTAAAGACTATCACTTTATAGAAATAATGGCATGTCCAGGTGGATGTATTGGTGGAGGAGGTCAACCAATTCCAACGACTGTTGAAGAGAGAGAACTTCGTATAAATGGGATTTATGAAAGAGATAAAAAATTACCTATTAGAAAGAGCCATGAAAATCCTGAAATTCAAGCGATTTATAAAGAATTCCTGGGAGAACCTCTTGGGCATAAGTCTCATCAATTGCTCCATACTCATTACATTCCGAGAGGCAAAAATAACTAGAACAAGAGGTTAGAGAAAGTAGGCTAAAGATTTCTAATAAGCGTGGGGTTTAAAAATTATAAATAATTAAATGAGGATTGAACCAGTGGAGGTTCTATTTAGGAAAGGTGGTTATTCATTGCTAGAAAGGATGTTTAACTATCTATATAGGTGTTTTAAATGGTGTTTACCCGAATATTCATAAAGAAGGATAGCTAAGAGATTTAGATTGAGTATAGTTATGAATTCTTGAAGACTTTAATAAGGGGTGTAATTATATGGGAAATGTAATGAAAGTGGGAACTTTTCTACCGCCACCTGATGCCAGAGTGAGCGGATCAGAGCCTCAGGGTACATATAACCCAGGGGAATTAAGAGGAATTATACGTGTGAACCAGGATAAATGTGTTGGATGTGACACATGTAGAGAGAATTGTCCAGCTGATGCTATGATGGGTGAAATTGGGGTTGCACACAAGATCGACTTGGATAAGTGCATTGCATGTGGTCAGTGTCTTATCAATTGTCCATTCGGAGCTATTGAACAAATGAGTTTTGTTGATGAAGTAATGGGAAAGTTAAATGATCCTAAAGTGGTAGTTGTGGGAATACCTGCACCGGCTGTAAGAGTTGCTATTGCTGAAGAATTTGGTGCACCTCCAGGAACACTCACAGTTAAAAAACTTCATAGTGCAATGAAGAAGGCAGGTTTTAAGGTTTACGAAAATAATCTTGCGGCTGACCAGACGATTTTGGAAGAAGGTGGTGAAATAGTAGGGAAAATCCGTTATTGGGTGTTGGGTGAAAGAAGTAAAGAATTGGAAGAATTTGGAAAACATCCCTTTCCACACTTTACATCCTGCTGTCCTGCATGGGTAAGATATGCAGAGATTAACTATGCTGCCCTTTTACCACATATATCGGGTGCAAGATCTCCTATGCTTATGGCTGGTCCTTCGGCAAAGACATGGGCAGCATTAAACATCTGGAAAGTTGATCCGGTGAAGGTTTATACGGTAGGTATAATGCCTTGTACTGCAAAAATTTTTGAAGCAAGCAGGCCTGAATTTCATGCTGCATGGAAGTTTTTAAGGGAGAAAAAGATTATACCTGATAATACGCCGAAGTTTCCTGATATAGATGCTGTTCTTACAACAAGAGATCTTGCTGAAGTATTTAGAAGAAAAGGTATAAACCCGCTTGAGATGCCTGAAGAGGCGGAGGAGAAGATAACAGAAATGTATACGGGTGGTGCAACGATATTTGGAAATAGCGGCGGTGTTATGGAAGCGGCGTTGAGATATGCATACCAGGTGGTTTCAGGGAAAAATCCTCCAAGTTGGGACATATATGCAGTTAGAGGTTATACAAAGTATGGAGTTAAAGAAGCTACTATTACTCTTCCGCTTAAGGATGGAAAAACTATTACAGTGAGAACAGCAACTGTAAACGGTATAAAAAACCATCTTGATAAAGTTGTTAAGGATGTTCTTAGTGGACAGTCGCCGTACGATATTATAGAGGTGATGAATTGTCCTGGTGGATGTATTAATGGCGGTGGGCAACCTGTTCAACCAATGGGAACATCGTGGATTGACCCATTATTACCCCTACGCCTTAAGGTTTAAGAAAAAATGTTTGATAGGAGGAAAGTATGAGTGAAAAAATTCCTTATGATTACCGGGAAAAACCAGTTGCTGCTATTATAAGTAGAAGAGGGTTTTTAAAAGTAACTGGAATAATAATTGCTGCTATAGCTATAGCGGGTTATAAAATAACTGACGTATTCGAAAATAGAAATAATTATATGAAAATGAGACAGGCTGGATTGTATAAAGATGATGCAAGACTACAGGAAAAAGGTCTTGCTGTATCAGATCAAAATCCTGCTGTAAAGATGTTTTATAGTGAGTTTGCGGAACATCCATTAAGCAAGATTGCAGAAGAACTTCTTCATACAGATTACTATAGCAGGACAAATCTTATTCTAAGAGGAGGGCATAACGTTGGATGATGAAAGAGCACTTCGTTTTCCAATTTCAGAAAAGGTATTTCACAATACCAATGCTGTTACATGGTTTATCCTTATAATAACGGGTAGCCTTGTTTATTTCCATCTGGTAGATAAAACAACGGCGGCGGGTGGCTTCCTTATGGATATTCATGTTATTGCTGCTGTAATTTTTACATTCAATTTCCTTGCATTTGTTTTCATAAACCCAGATAGGTTTTATCTTATGCTAGATGAGCTTTTCAGATGGGATATGGATGACTTTAGATGGTTCAAAAATCTTGGTGGTTATCCAAGGAAGTTTGGTATTCCATTTGGACCTGAGGAAACTGCTCCTGTTGGAAAGTACAACGCAGGTCAAAAGCTTGCATATATCCTGTTTGTGTTCTCAATTGTATTTGAAGGTTTATCTGGGTGGTTACTCTATCTCTATAGGGAAGCTATGCCAAGGGATTTTACGAGCTTACTTTTTACGTGGCATGTATGGCTAGGGGTCGTTGTAACCTTGTTGGTTATATTTATTCATCTCCCGCTTTCGATAATCAACTTTGAAGATTTTAAAGCTATGTGGAAATGGGGTGAAGGAGATATGCCTTTAAAAGTTTTAAAGCACCATAATCCAAAGTGGGTTGAAAAAGAATTAGAAAAAGTAGAGAAAACAACGTAAAATTTGAACTGAGGTTTTTGGGCTTATTAAGCCCATGCTGTTTGGGCTTATTAAGCCCTTCATTTTTTGAAAGGAAATTATATGCGTATTGAAAGCGATCTTTTAGGTAAAATTGATATTTCGGATAATGTTTATTGGGGCCTTCATACCGAAAGAGCAAGGAGAAATTTTAGATTTAGCAATTATAAGGTTCCAAAAGCTTTAATACGAGCACTCTCAATGGTTAAGAAGGCCTGTTGTATGGCAAATCATGAACTTGGCTTTCTGGATGAGAACAAGGCTAAGGCTATTGAGATTGCTTGCGACGAGATATGCGAAGGAAGATTCGATGATCAATTCCCGCTTGATGCACTTCAGGGGGGAGCGGGAACATCTACAAACATGAATATTAACGAAGTTATCGCTAACAGGGCTATTGAAATTCTTGGGAGCAAGAAAGGTGACTATAATGTTGTACATCCAATACACGATGTTAATCTTCATCAATCGACAAATGACGTTTATCCCACAGCAGTTAAAGTTGCTTCCATTTTTAAATTACGTGAATTAAGCAATGCTGTTGCAAAACTTCAAGGTGCATTCCAAAAAAAAGAAAAGGCATTTGCGGGTATAGTAAAGATCGGACGGACAGAACTTCAAGAAGCAGTTCCAATAACTTTGGGGGCTGAATTTGGAGCTTTTGCGGAAGCTATTTCAAGAGATAGATGGAGAACTTTTAAATGCGAAGAGCGTTTAAGAGTAACGAATTTGGGAGGTACGGCTGTTGGCACTGGTCTTACTGCTCCGAAAAATTACATTTTTCTTGTTATCGAAAAACTTAGAGAAATAACGGGACTTGGACTTTCAAGAGGTGAAAATGTGCCGGCCGAAACTGCAAATGCAGATCCTTTTGTTGAGGTGTCGGGTATCTTAAAGGCACATGCATCAAACATAGTTAAGATATTTAATGACTTGAGACTTTTAAACTTATTAGGCGAGATAGAACTTTCAGCCGTTCAAACTGGTTCTTCTATTATGCCAGGAAAGGTAAATCCTGTGCTTTGTGAAGCAGCTATGCAAGTAGGACTAAAGGTAATGGCAAATGATTTTTTAATAACTGAAACTGTAAGTAGGTCAACGCTTCAGATATGTGAGTTTATCCCATTGCTTGCATTTGCCATACTTGAATCGCTTGAAATCCTTACAAATTTAGATATCAATCTCTGCGAACACGTTTTAGAAATAAAGGCTAATGAAGAAAAATGTAAAGAGTATATAGATAAAAGTCTGACAATTGTTACAGCTCTTCTACCAGTTATAGGCTATAAAGAAGCCGAGAATTTGATAAAGGAATTTCTCAAAAAAGGAAAAACTGATTTTAGAGCTTTTCTGAATGAAAAGCAAGGGAAGGAAGTGGTTGATAGAATGCTTTCACCTTACAACCTGACATCGTTAGGGTATAGGGATGAATAAGACACCGAGTGGAAATCGTTTACATATTGCGCTTTTTGGAAGGACAAATGTTGGAAAGTCTTCATTTCTAAACATGGTTATAGGGCAAGACCTCGCTATTACCTCTCCTGTTCCGGGCACAACAACGGATGTTGTTCAAAAAGCTATGGAACTTTTGCCAATAGGGCCAGTTATTTTTTTGGATACTGCGGGTCTTGATGACAGATCTGTTTTAGGAACTTTGAGAATTGAGAAAACATATAATGTCTTAAATAGAGCAGATATTGTTCTTCTTTTATTAGAACCAAACGAGTGGACTGATTACGAAGAACACGTTTTAGAGGAAGTTAAAAAAAGGAATATTCCAATAGTAGCAATAATCAATAAAATTGATTTGATGAAACCATCCATTAATTTTGTTAATAGTCTTAAATCGATTTTTAATGAGCATATAATTTCTGTTTCAAGTGTAGATAGGATAAACAAGGATTCATATATAAGTGCGCTAAAAAAACAGATCATAGATGTTTGCCCGGTTGATTTCTTGCAGCCACCTACTTTGATAGGCGATTTGCTATCACCTGGAGGCTTAGCCATATTGGTTGTACCCATTGATCTTGAGGCACCAAAGGGAAGACTTATACTTCCACAGGTCCAAACGATAAGGGATACGCTTGATAACGATGCAATGGCTTTAATTGTAAAAGAGAGGGAGTTATCCCATGCCATATCAACGTTAAACAAAAAACCTGATATAGTTATTTGTGATTCTCAGGTTGTTTTAAAGATGGTTGCTGATACACCAGAGGATGTGAAGGCTACGACGTTTTCGATACTCTTTTCCCGCTACAAAGGGGATCTAATAGAGCAGGCGAAGGGAGCAGCCTATATTGATGCACTTCAACCTGGGGATAAGATTTTGGTAGCTGAAGCATGCACCCATCATCCAATAGAAGATGATATTGGTCGTGTGAAAATTCCGAGGTGGCTTAGACAATATGTAGGAGGAGATTTACAAATAGATGTTTATTCTGGGAGAGATTACCCTGATAACCTTTCAAGTTATAAGCTAGTTATTCATTGCGCAGGATGTGTCCTCAATAGAAGAGAGATGCTTTCACGAATACAGATAGCAAGAGAGGCTAAAGTTCCAATAACAAATTATGGTATAGCTATATCTTTTCTGCAGGGGGTTTTAAAAAGAACTCTTGATCCATTTCCTGCTGCACTGATGGCGTTTAAAAATGAAAGAAAGAGGTTGAAAACATTATAAACAGAGAAGAAGTTATCGAATTGTTAGTACAAAACAGTAATGATATATTCACAGAAGCAGTAAAAGTTAGAAAAAAGTACTGTGGCAATAGAGCTCATATAAGGGGTGTTGTTCACTTTTCTAATTATTGTATATGTGATGATCTTTATTGTGGGTTAAGAAAGAGTAACAAAGAAATGGAACGATTCCGTATGGATGAAGATACAATAGTTTGTCTAGGTTGTGAGATCGCCCAAAAGGGTATAAAAACTGTAGTTTTACAATCTGGAGAGGATCCTTTTTATACAAGAGAAAAAGTGTGTAACATTATTAAAAGGATTAAAGAAAAACACGATGTAGCTATTACTCTTAGCCTTGGAGAAAGAGATTATGATGATTACAGAGCTTTTAGAGATGCTGGCGCTGATAGGTATCTAATGAAACATGAAACGATGAATGAAAAGCTTTACGAAAGGATGCGACCAGGCAAAAAGCTTAAAGACAGGTTAAATGCCTTGGAGTTTTTAAGGAAGATAGGTTTTCAAGTAGGAGCTGGGAATATCGTAGGATTACCATTTCAAACCATCGACGATCTGGCTGATGATATTATCTTCTTTCAGGACTTTCAACCTGATATGATTAATATTGGGCCCTTTATCCCACATCCTCAAACGCCACTAAAAAGTTATCCTGCGGGGAGCTTTGATCTTATGCTGAGAGTTTTTGCACTGACACGTATCGTTACCAAAAATACACACATAGCAGCAGCAAACACTGTGGCAACACTTAAACCTGAAAACGGTCAACTTCTTTGTTTCTTGCTGGGTGGATGCAATGTCTTAATGCCTAATTGTAATCCGTTTCCAAAAAGTAGGGAGGAAAAGGTTGAGTTCGAATTTCAATGTGCACCGGCAAAGCGTTATGTTGATATAGAAGAGGCAGAATCAGTTATAAAAAAGGCAGAACTCCAGATATCAAAGGATAAAGGACATTCGTTAAAGTTGAAAGGAGATTTATAAATCTATGAAAAAAATAGCAATATACGGTAAAGGTGGGATTGGAAAGTCTACAATAACATCAAACCTATCTGCTGCTATTGCTTTGATGGGAAAGAAGGTTATGCAAATAGGTTGTGATCCTAAAGCAGATTCTACAATGAACCTCTTGGGAGGTAACCCCCCTAAATCTATACTCAGGTTTATAGAAGAAAATGGTATTCCTAATACTATAGATGAAATAACAAAAATTGGTTTTAAAAATACAGTTTGTTTTGAAATTGGAGGGCCTACGCCAGGACAGGGATGTGCTGGTCGGGGTATCGTTACTGCGCTTGAGCTTTTAAACGATTTGAACGCTTATGAAACGTATAAACCTGATGTGATTTTCTATGATGTCTTAGGTGATGTCGTATGTGGTGGATTTGCTGTGCCCATGTGGGAAGGTTATGCTGAAACAGTACTTATTGTTACTTCTGGAGAGAAGCTAGCATTATATTCAGCCAGAAATATAATTCAGGCCATTAGAAACTTTACTGCACGCAACTATGCCCGCCTTGGAGGCTTGATTTTAAATAGAAAAAATATCTCTGATGAAATAGAAAGGGTAGAGACTTTTGCTAAAGAAATGAATACCAGAATTTTAGGCATCATTCCTAGAGATGAAAATATCAATAAAGCCGAATCTGAAGGGAAGACTACAATTGAACTTGATCCCGATCTTCCAATAAGTCAAACCTTTATTCAGCTAGCCAGGTATATAGTGGAGAAAGACCTATGCTGATAGAAAAGACTCGGACAAAGATTATTGATTTTAAGGCTAAAAACGACTTCCCTTTTGCCCCTCTGGAAGCAGTAGGGCCTAATCTTTCTGGATGGGGAGTTGTGGAGACTACCTTACTTTTGCCGGATAGTGTCTGTTTGATGATAGGACCGTTGGCCTGTTTAAGACACTCGGCATTTATGGCTCATGCGAGGGGTTTTTTTAAACGTTTTTATATGTTACCACTAGAAGAAATAGATATTATTATGGGTAGGCACTTTGACCGAGTAAAATTAGCTTTAAAAGAAGTTGCCTTAAAGGAATCGCCTCAAATCCTAATTTTGGCAGGTACATGTTGCGATCACATTTTGGGTACTGACTATAAAGAAGTTATGCGAGAAATCAAAGAGGAACTAGGTATAGAGGTTATTTATCTGGTAATGGCTCCTTTAACTATTGGTCTTAAACCTTCACCCTTTGAGATTGCATATACTGCTTTATTTGAATTTTTAAAGGACAAAAGAACGAAAGAGGATAAAAAGGTTATCAATATTCTTGGTACTTTCTTGCCATTATCAGAGAAGAGTGAACTTTACAATTTATTAAAAGAAATCGGTTTTGAACAAATTTATCAAATTCCTACCTGTAAGAATATTATTGATTTAAAAGAGATGGCAAATGCCAGTTTAAATATTGTGATACACCCGCTTGGTAATATTCTGGCCAAAAAAATTGAAACGGAATGGGGTATCCCTTATATTTTTTGTCCTGTGAGTTATGGGATAAAAGAAATTGAGCTTCAATATCAAAGTCTTGAAAGAATATTGCAGCGGAAACTTAATTATTTATCATTTAAAGATATTACCAACGAGCGACTTCAATTAGACATTTTAAAGGATAAACGAGTAGCTGTTGGTTGTAGTATTCTTGGTAGCCCTTTTGAATTAGCCTGTGCTTTAGTACAGTTTGGTGCCAGGATAGAGGCTATATTTGTCAGAAATGTTCCAAAAGCCTATGAGTGGAAATATATTAAATGGCTTTCAGAAAACAGTCCTGAGACTTATGTTTATAATGTTGCTCATCCGTACTTGAACGAAGAGTCTAATGCTTTTGACGGCATTGATCTTGCTTTTGGGGTAGATGCTGGCGTTTATTGTTCCAGAGCTGTTAATATTCCGCTTTCACGTTACCAAAATCAGGTATTTGGTTTCGAAGCTGCGCTATGGCTTTTTGAAGAAATTATACGAAATGTCTCCAAACCCATCAGTAACTATGACTGGATTTATAAGCACAATCTTTTGATTTAGGAGGGTATATGAACTTTTTGCACAATCTTTTACCACTTCCATCTGGGTATTTTGGTGCTAGTAGTGCTCTTTATGAGCTTGGTGGAATAATTGTCGTTTATGGTCCTGCAGGTGGCGCCTGGCATATAAATATTGAAGATGAACCCAGGTGGTACCGAGGCAAAACTACCATAGTTGGAGCTGGACTTCTTGAGATGGATGTTATTTTGGGGAAAGATCCTGAGTTTGTAGAAAGAATTGTAAACGTAGCTCAAGATTTGAACAGGAACTTTGTTGCTCTTTGTGGTACACCAGTTTCAGCTATTATTGGAGTAGACTTAAGAGGTTTAACTCAGGCTATTCAAAAAAGATTGAATACACCTGTGCTTTGTATTAAAACTTCAGGGACAGAAAGCTATCTTGAGGGAGCTGAAAAGGCAAATCTAGCTGTAGCTCAGGTTTTTCTAAAATCACTTCCAAAAGTACCAAATTCTGTAAACATCTTAGGAGCTATTCACTTGGATGTTGGTCATCTTAAACACCTTAAACCTCTGATTTCTCTATTAGAAAGTAGTGGCCATAAGGTAATAAGCACCTGGGGATTTTCTCCTTTGGATGATATTAAAAAGTCAAGTTCAGCCAGTTTAAACCTTGTAGTAGGTTTAAGTGGGCTATCATTAGCGCAATACATGTATGAAGCATTTAAAATCCCATATATTGTTGGTATTCCGATTGGAGAAAAATTGCAGGAGTATTATCTTAAATTAATTAAAGGTAAAGATTTTTCTTTAACATTTAATCTTAAATCTTCTAAAAAAGCTTTAATTATTGGAGAACCAATTATGGCTCTTAGTCTTAAGTTCTTTTTGGAGGCAGAGCTAAATATTAAATCAAGAATTATTTCAGTTCTGCCTTTAAAAAATTTATTATCGACGCTAAAAGAACTCCAAAACAGTTTTATCAGGTTTTCAGGAGAAGATGAATTTAGCAGTTCTGAATCAAGGATTTCCGATTTAATGAATCAATCTGATATCGATTACATAATTGCTGATCCTCTTTATGAAAGATTGTTATATCAAAAAAAGAGATTTATTCCCCTACCCCATGTTGCTATGAGTGCCCGTTTTTATTGGGATGTTGACTACGATTACGTAGGGATAGCTGGAGCTAAGTATTTTAGGTCTTATATTGTTTAATATAGTGCCTTATAATGCAGTTTTGAATTATATTATTCTTGTTTTATATTTCTTTATGCCAGGACGACTTTCTCTCTACTATAAATAAGCTTAAAATAAAAGAGACGCAAAAAAGCAAACAAAGTAAAAAAAATACGTTGTTAAATGCCATTATTAGAGCTTGTCTGTCTACGAAATTATTGAGCATTGTATAAGCTTTGCTTTGAAGATCGGCTGCACTTGCTCCTTGCATCAAAAGTACTTGGTTTATTCCAGCAAAAAAGTTTGTAATTGCTGGTGAAGTTGTATAAGGATTTAAAAGTGTTGCTGGATTTGTCATAAAACCCTGAACGGTGTAAGGACTATTTGTTATAACGTGTTCTGTAAGGTAAAATTTATTTATAGTTTGATAATTTTCAAGTTCGGTGGCAAAAACTGCTGTGCCTATACTTCCACAAAGTACTCTAACAAGATTAAAAATTCCAGCGCCTGAAACTATATCTTTTCGCTCGAGAGCCATTAGGGCTACCGTACTCAATGAGACAAATATAAATGCAAATGCCATGCCCTGAAAAAATTGAGGCCAAAATAGATCCCATGCTGATGTGTCAAGGTTCATAAAACTAAGCGGCAAGAAACTTATTGAAATTAAAGCTGAGGCAAACATTATCATTTTCTTAGGTCCTGTTCTGTTATAAAGTTTTCCTGCAATAGGCATAAACATTGCCATTGAAATACTTCTAGGTATCATAGCGATCCCCGCTTCAGTAGCGCTGTATCCTAGTGATTCCTGAAATAAAATAGGGATCAAAAATAGTCCTGCAAACAAACCCATTCCAAATATTCCTTGAATAATTGTTGGGTTAGAAAAGCCAAAGTTTTTCAATAACTTTAGATTTACTGCTGGTTTTTCACAGGTCAATTCTCTTATTGCAAACAATGTTAAGAAAACTAGTGAAATAATAGCAAGATTTACTATAAATTGTGAACTAAACCAGTTATATTCCTGACCCTTTTCGAGCATTATCTGAAGTGCTCCAAGTCCTATTGCCATTGTGATCAATCCAATGTAATCTACATCTATATCTTTTGAAAATTTTTCTGACTTGTTTAATATAAAGAGGTAAATCAAGATTAAATCAATAATTACAAATGGTACATTTATATAGAAAATCCAGTTCCAGCTAATGTTGTCGGTTATCCATCCGCCTATAGTTGGCCCCAGTCCAGGGCCCAGTACTATGCCTATACCAAAGAAGCTCATTGCCTTTGCCTGTTCGTGCGGCGGATAGTTTTCCCTTAATATTGCTTGAGATAGGGGAATCAAAGCTCCTCCGCCAATTCCTTGTAAAGCCCTAAAAATTATAATAGATTCGAGATTCCATGAAAATCCACACATAAATGATCCGATTCCAAAAAGCAAAACCCCCGCAAAAAAACACCTGGTTTTACCAAACATTGATGTAAGAAAATTAATAGCAGGCATTACTATAACGTTTGCAAGCATATAAGAAGTGGAAATCCATGTAGCTTCTGATATAGATATTCCTATTGCTCCTCTAATTGTAGGAATTGCTACGTTTACAATGCTAATGTCAAGTGAAGACATAAAGATACAAATCATTACAGCAATGGTTATCATTAGTTGACTAAAACTCAACTTTACCACCTCTTTTAAATATTTTATACCAATTTTTTGTTTTAATGTTAAATATTTTGTTTTTAATTTCAAAGTGAACTTTTTTAAACAAAATATAATTTTCAGATAGTATAATAATCCTATGAATAGAAGAGATTTTGTTAAATTTACTCTTGGTTTATTTACATCTATTGCTCTATTTGAATTCCCTTCAAAGCTTTTTGCTAAGGAGGATAGCCTTTACTTGAGGTCTTTGGAACTTCTTAACAATAAAATAAAATTTTTTAATGAAGATTATTTTACATTTATAGTAATGGGAGATAGCCATAGGAATGATAAAGTTTTAAAAAAGTCATTTGAACTTGCAAGATCTTTTGATCCCTTATTTGTGCTTTTCACAGGCGACATGACAAATGATGGTTACGAATACGAATACAAAGATTTTCTAAATATGTGCAATATGTTCGGTGGTATCCCTATTTTTCCAATAATTGGAAATCATGAAGTAAGAAATTCTACCAAAGCCTTATATCAGAATTATATGGGACCATTAAATTATACAATCTGCGTTGATAAATTAGACTTAAAAATAGTATGTATTGATAATTCTGAAGGCATTGTAACAGAAGATCAACACAACTTTTTGGAAAAGGAGCTTTCAGATAAACGTAAAATTCAATTCGTAGCTATGCATGAACCACCTTCTTATGGTGATTGGTGGATTCATTCATATTATAAAGGCAATGATAAGTCAATAGAAATAATTTCAAAGCATCAAGTAAGTGCGGTATTCCAAGGTCACATCCATCTTTATGATCATAAGGTTATTAATGGGATAAATTACTATATCTCGGGTGGTGCAGGTGGCAAGATTTTTCCCTTGAATTTTGGGGATCCATCATACAATATACTTTATGTGAAAATCGTAAAGGGAGAAACTTTTGTTGAAGAACTTCAGCTAAGAAAATTTTTTGATATTAATGAGCTTTTAACTTAAAAAATATAACTAAGGTAAATTGGATATCCTTTCCAGTGCCATGGCACTAAGTCTGGCTATAGCATCAAGTGCTATTCTATCGTCGATTTGTAAATTTTTTTTGTCTGAAACTTTTATTGCTATTACACCATAGGAATCCTTTGCAGTAAGCATTGGCAAATAAAGCAAGTCTGTATTTGAGAAAGTATCAGTTCCAAATCCTCCTGCTTTTTTGTTTATTAAGCACCATGACGCTATTCCTTTGATTTCAGGGCTAATTTCGAATTTCTCTGTTTTTGCACCAAGGTGGATTTTGTCATTTTTCTTAATAAATATTGCTGTTTCACATGAAAATAATTTTTTGATATAGTTTATCGTTAATGACAAAACGTGATTAATATTTTTTGCCATAACAAGATCTGTGCTTAATTCGTATAAACCAATTTCTCTTTTTTGACTATTTTTTAGAGTTTTAATAATGTCTTTAAGTTTTGATGTCAATATATTTATTGTTAGAACTATAATAAAATAAACAATAATAGTGAAAAAGTAATTTAAATCTGGTATTGTAAACTTATAGTAGGGTTGTATAAATAAGAAATCAAGAATCAACAAACTTACAACGGTTGACACTAATACTGGTAAAAATTGAAGAAATAACGCATTAAAAATTAGAGCCAATAAAAATAAAGATATTATATTTATGTTATTTAAGTATCCTTTTAAAATATATCCAAAAATCGATACTACAAATATGTTGAATAGTGCAATTAAATATTGATTTGAATAGGTAAATTTAATTTCTTTTTTCTTAAGATCAATCTTTTCTTCCTTTAAGTCAAGCATATATATATCGATGTTTTTTGTCCCTGTTATGATTTTTTCCGGTATACTTTTTATAAATAAATTAAACTTTTTTGGCTTTCCTATAACAATTTTTGTGACATTGTGCCCCTTTGCGTAATCGATTATTTCTTTTGCTGCGTCATCTCCTTTTAACCAGACAATTTGACCACCAAGTTTTCTTACCAGATCAAGTGCTCCATTAAGCCATTCAATTTCTTCCTTGTTGAAAGTTTTGTTTTTTTGTGTTTCTACATGAATAGCTATCCATTGTGCATCGATTTCACTTGCAAATCTATACGTTGCTCTTACCAGCTGTTTTGCATATGGACTAGCAAAGATCCCTACAAGTACTTTTTTCTTTATGGACCATGGTCCTGCTATTGCATGTTGCATCATATATAGTCGCATTTTTTCATCTACGCTATCTGCTACAACTCTTAATGCAATTTGTCTTAAAGCTAAAAGGTTTCCTACTTTAAAATACTGATCAATTGCACTTCTGGCCATATTTTCGACATATATTTTGCCATCTTTGAGTCTTTTTAAAAGCTCTTCAGGTGTAAGATCTACCAATTTAATTTCAAAAGCTTGTTGAAAAAAATTATCTGGTACCGTTTCTTTTATGGGAATTTTTGAAATTTGTAGGACAATATCTTTAAAGCTTTCTATGTGTTGTACATTAACAGCTGTATAAACATCTATTCCAGCATTTAATAATTCTTCTATGTCCTGATATCTCTTTGAATTAGGAAAACTTGGAGGATTAGTATGAGCTAATTCATCTATAATTACAATTTGTGGTCTCCTATGGAGTATTTTTTTAAAATCTATCTCCTTTAATTTTATGCCTTTATAATCTACTATTAATGGAGGTATAACCTCTAAACCCTCTAAAAGCTTTTCGGTTTCTGGACGATTATGAGTTTCTGCATATCCAACTACAATATCTATACCTTCATTTTTTCTTAAATGGGCATCGCTAAGCATGGAGTATGTTTTACCTACCCCAGGAGCATATCCAAGATAAATTGTAAGCTGTCCCTTTTTGGACTTTTCTTCATTTTTAGCTACCTGAAGCATTTCTTCAGGAGAAGGTCTTTTTAAATCATCATCTGGCATATTTTTTCTCTAATTCTAAAAGTTTTAAATTTAATTTAAGAACATTTACTCTTTCAGCTCCAAGAAATCCAAAATCTCTTGGTTCAATATTGCTCATAACCAGTTCCTTTAAGGTTTCGACTGGAATGTTTGTAACTTTTGAAATTCTTGGAATTTGAGCCATAGCTGATTCGGGTGTAATATCAGGATCGAGTCCACTGCCAGAACCCATAACCAGATCAGATGGGATTGGCAATTTTAATCCGTTTTCTTTTAAAAATTCGATTCTACTTTTTATCTCTGAAATAAGTTTGGGATTGGTAGGCCCTAAATTTGAACCACCACTGGACAATGCGTTATATGGATAATCAGGTGTTCCAGAAGGTCTTGACCAGAATAGATCTTTTCTGTCGAAAGATTGACCTATTAAGGCAGAGCCTACTGCTGTTTTGTTTTGATATATAAGGCTTCCATTGGCTTGCCATGGAAAAAATATTTGTCCGATGGCAGTAATTGTCAGTGGATATAAAACTCCTGTAATAAAAGTTAAGATTATAAAAATCATTATACAGCTTTTTAAATTTTTCATTTTTACCTCACCTAGATAAATATGCTTAAAAACAAGTATATTAACTTTATACCAATAAAGGGAGCAATTATACCGCCGCCGCCATAAATGAGGAGATTGTATGTAAGTAGACTTTCTGCATTCATCGGTTTATACCAAACACCTTTCAATGCTAGAGGTGTAAGAAGTGGTATCACAACTGCATTAAAGATTACTGCTGACAATATAGCCAAAAAAGGATTTGATAATTGCATTATATTTAGAACACTTAATTGTGGGTATATGGATATTACTGCAGCAGGAATTATTACGAAATATTTGGCTATATCGTTTGATATACTAAATGTTGTTAGAGCTCCTCGCGTCATAAGAAGCTGTTTGCCAATGTCAACTATATCCAGAAGTTTTGTAGGGCTGGAATCTAAGTCTATTACATTTGCTGCTTCTCTGGCAGCCTGTGTGCCCGTATTCATAGCTACTGCTACATCTGCCTGAGCTAAAGCTGGAGCATCATTTGTTCCATCTCCTGTCATAGCGACCATCAGACCCTGTTGTTGGTATTCTTTTACTAGTCTGAGCTTGTCCTCAGGTTTTGCCTGAGCTAGAAAGTCATCTACACCTGCCTCTGCCGCTATTGTAGCTGCTGTAAGAGGATTGTCTCCTGTGATCATTACAGTTTTTATCCCCATTTTTCGTAGTTGCATAAATCTTTCTTTTATGCCAGTTTTTAATATATCTTTTAGATTTATAACTCCTACGATATCATTGTCGAAAGTGACCACTAACGGTGTACTACCTAATTTTGAAATTTCCATAACAACTTCTTCCAAATTTTCTGGAATTTTTCCACCATTTTGAGTTATGTACTCACTAATAGCGTCTAAAGAACCTTTACGGTATCTGTGAGAATTGATGTTTGTTCCGCTCATTCTGGTCTTTACACTAAAAGGTATTGTTTCGACATTGGCAGGTAATTCATGGAAACGTAAATTGTATTTTTCTTTAGCTAATACCACTATACTTCTACCTTCTGGCGTTTCGTCTGTTAAAGATGACATCAAAGCTATTTTGGCACACTCTTCTTTAGTGTAATTTCCAACAGGTATAAAATCTGCAGCTTGTCTATTTCCAAGGGTGATAGTACCTGTTTTATCAAGAAGTAATACATTTACATCTCCTGCTGCTTCTACTGCTTTTCCAGAAAGAGCAACAACATTCTTTCTAAAAAGTCTATCCATTCCTGCAATGCCTATTGCTGGGAGGAGCGCAGCAATAGTTGTGGGAGCAAGACATACAAACAAGGCTATAAGCACTACAAGTGAAACGGGAGAACCGTGACCCGAGGAGTTAACGCTATAGATTGACAATGCTCGTAAATTGATTACTACAAAAAAGAATACCACAGTAAGTGCTATTAGTAGAACTTCAAGTGCAACTTCATTTGGCGTTTTACGGCGCTTTGCACTCTCTACCATTGAAATCATCCTATCTAAAAACGTTTCTCCAGGGTTTGAAGTTATTTTTACAATGATACTATTTGAAATAACCTTTGTGCCTCCTGTTACTGCACTTCTATCTCCTCCTGCCTCTCTTACAACTGGTGCGGATTCTCCAGTTACTGCAGATTCGTTTACCAGAGCAGCACCTGAGACAACCTCTCCATCTCCAGGTATCAGATCATCCTGTTCCACAAGAACAAAATCTCCCTTTTTTAGTGAGGTAGATGGTATGAGCTCAAATTTGCTGTCAAATGTAGGTTTATCGATTTTTTTTGCCATTATCTGTGTTTTTGATTTCTTTAAGGATTCGGCTCTTGCTTTACCGCGGCTTTCTGAAAATGCTTCAGCAAAATTTGAAAAAATTACTGTGAACCACAGCCACACTGAAACCCATCCTGTAAACCAAAGAGGGGTTGAACTACCACTTATAATTTCATGAATAAATTCAATAGTAGTTAGTATGCTACCGATTTCAACAGAAAACATAACAGGGTTTGAGATTAAATCTTTTGGATTTAGCTTTTTGAAGGAATTAATAAGAGCTGATTTAAATATTTCAGGGCTGTAAAGATCTGACTTTTTTGCACTCATTTAAAAACCTCTCTGCATAAGAATATTTTCGAGAAATGGTCCTAATGCTAGAGCAGAAAAGAAAGTTAGTGCTCCAATAATGATGATAACTAACATAAGCCATATCATAAAGGGTATACGGTCTGTTGGAAGAGTGCCGACGCTTGGAGGTACATATTTTTTAGCTGAAAGAGATCCTGCCATATAAATAGCAGCTACTGCAGGCACGTAGCGACCAATTAACATAGCTATAGCTGTAGTAATATTATAAAACACAGTATTTGCGTTCAAACCAGCAAAGGCGCTCCCATTATTATTTGCGGTAGATGCATAAGCGTAGAGTATTTCTGACAAGCCATGCGGACCAGGGTTTAATATAGAGCTAACACCTTCTTTTGTAACAAGCGCAATGCTAGTGAATACCAATACAAGTAAGCCTGAAGTTAAAACTATAATTATTGCCATCCACATTTCCTTTACTTCAATTTTTTTTCCCAAAAATTCAGGTGTACGGCCGATCATTAGACCTGCAACGAAAACAGCAATTATCATAAAAGCAAACATTGTATATAATCCAGAACCTACGCCTCCAAATATTGTTTCTCCCGACAACATAAAAATCATAGGGATCATTGAGCCGATAGGTAAAAGAGAATCATGCATCGCATTAACAGCCCCACATGCAACTGCTGTAGTTATTGAAGAAAAAAGTGTAGTTCCTCCAATTCCAAATCTAACTTCCTGTCCCTCTAGATAGTGTCCTGAAACTCCAAGACTACTGACCATAGGATTGGAGGAGATATTTGCCCAATATTGAATACTCATAAATGTTAAGAATAAAAATAGCATTGTTATATAAATTGCCCAACCCTGTCTAGTGTTTTTTTGCATTTTGCCAAAGGTATATGTAAGCGATGCGGGGATGAGAATTATCATAAATGCTTCAAAAAAATTTGTTAAAGGATTAGGATTTTCGAATGGATGCGCTGAGTTTGCGTTGAAAAAACCGCCACCATTTGTACCTAATAGTTTTATCGATTCCTGAGAGGCAACTGGGCCCATTGGTATAGTTTGTGAAGAAATTAGATGAACTGTTTGATAATTTGCAAAGTTTTGAATAACCCCCTGACTTATTAAAAAAATGGCAAAGACTATTGATAATGGCAATAATATGTATAAAGTTGCTCTTGTTGTGTCAACCCAAAAATTTCCAATAGCTTTTGATTGTTTGTTTACAAAACCTCTAATTAACGCTATAAGTATGGCAATGCCTGTTGCAGCGCTAAGAAAATTTTGTACTGTAAGACCAAGCATCTGGGTAAGATAACTAGCAGATGATTCCCCTGCATAAGCTTGCCAGTTTGTATTTGTAATGAAGCTTATGGCAGTGTTTAAAGCAAGGTCGAATGGAAAACCATTAAAGTGTTCGGGATTTAGTGGCAAAAATTGCTGCACTACAAGTATCAGGAAAAGAAATACAAATCCAAGCAAATTGAAGAGTAACATTGACAAAGCATACTCTTTCCAATCCATCTGGTTTTCTGGGTTTATAAAACTTAATCTGTAAACAAGCTGCTCAATTGGAAAAATGATTCGTGAAAGAAAAGTTTGTTTTCCCTCAAAGATATTTGATATATACAAACCAAGTGGTTTTACACATAATGTCAGCAATACAAAGAAAACTGTGAATTGCAAAATATCTAAAAGCAAATTAACCAGCACCTCCTGAAAGGATATAAATTTACTATTACTTAGAATTTAATTATAACCTATTTGAAAAACTGATTAATTAATATTGATTTATATGTTTTTATTATGATTTTGGTCAATCTAAAGGTTGAAGTTATCTTAAATATTAATTTAGATTTTTAGAAATTTAAAAATTAGCTTTAATTTGAAGTTTTTTTGTAGAAAGTTAGACTTTCTGTTTGATAGTAGGCATTTTCATCGTGATTTACTACTATAAGGCTAAATTGATGACTGCCATTAGGAAGGTCTTTAATGCTGACATTAGAGTTAAATCCTGAAAATTTAAACTGTGGGATTTTGAAGAGCTTTACAACGTCTTTTCTTGGAAAGCCATAAGTTAATGGATAAAGTTTGCCATCGATATCAGCGTATAAGAAAGAAGCTGTGTTTAATGCAAATGGATCCAGCGCCCATCCATATAGGTTTATGTTGTCATATCTTTTTACAATCAATTTAAATTGTTTGTTTTCGAAAGGAAAGGGATATTTATAAAAATAAGTAAGCACGAGCAGCGGGGGCGCATTGTACTTTTTTAGCTGTTTTATATTTTTTGCAAGATAAAATTCTCTTTTTGTATTATCATAAACATTTTGTATGGGAGTAAACCATCCATGATTTTTGGCAAACCTTATATTCTCAAATGCCTTGTCCTGATATGGATATGACATAAATGTATTTAACATGTGCTGTTTATCAGATAGTTCTGAATATGCTGTTTGAATCCAGCTAACATATAAAACAATTGAAAGTATGAGACCTGAAAGAGTAATTATTTTTCTAATATTTTCATTTTTAGCGTTTAAGAAAAGTGATATATATGATAAAGAAAATAAGAAAAGCGAGTATATTGTATATCTCGAAAACATTGCACTATCGAATCCAAGAAAAATCCTGTTAAGGCCTACTACTAAAGATGTTAGAAATACGAAACTGATAAGTAATATTAAAGCATAGTTTTCTTTATTTAGTTTTCTGCGCAAGAGCCATAGATAGTTTAATATTAAAAAAATTGCGATAATAAACACTAATGCATAGTTTTTGGCAGCAGAAGCTATAAATATCATCATATAACCTAGTAGAGAAGCAGGATTTTTTAAGCAAAAAATTAAGGTATCCTTTATCGAAGGCGAGATATAGTGAAGAAGAGGGAAATAAATAAAGAAAATAATTAGAGATGCAGTTAAAAATATTGAAAATTTTTTATATTGTTTTGTTAAAAATAGATATAAAAGAACAATAGGGGATATGAATAAACCTCCACCACCAGTAAAGACTGCTATTACAAAAAATACTGTTCCAAGTATAAAGCCATATCCTTCATAGGTAAATGCTGTAATAGAAATGATTGAGAACAGAAGCTCATAATATTGCTGAATAGATGCCATTGGAAAGTTCGACATCAACTCCCATTGTGAAAAGCAAAGCATTGTTATAACTACTGGCAATAACTCTGATGTTTTGAAATTATATTTTTTCTTAAAAAGGATTATTAAAAATAATATTATAAAAAGAAGTCCAAAATTCCCTACAATTGATAGTATTTTGAAGTCTATCTTCCCAATAATATTGAAAAAAAATAGTGTAATAAGTCTATTAAACACAATTCTGTGCTCGTGGAATTGAGAGAAAAGCAAATATAGTCTATATCCCAAATCATTATGGGTATAAAATTTGTTTATAAAGTCTAAGATAGCATCATAATCGTCTGAATATGGCATATTTACAGAAAATTTTATACTGGTATAAAAATAAAAAATAATTGTTGCTGTAATTAATGGTATAGAAGAAGCTGCATAAATTTTATAAATTTTTAAAAGCAGGTTTGATGTTAAATTTTTAATTTTTACACAAGGGTCAAATAAATTAATTTTCATTATGAATTTTTATAAATATCTATTTCCTCTACCTGCCAATTTTCATTTACATATAAGCCCACGATTTCGACATCATACCATTGTTTGACTATATTTATACAATCTTTAATTTGTTTTATTTGGGTGTTTTTATTTTCTGGATTTTTAGCACAGTCATAGTGTCCTACTATTGCAATAAGTTTTGAGCCGTGAATGTTTATAGAAATGTTTAATCTTTCTTTTATAGAATTTATCAAGCAAATATCTGAGTTTTCAGAAATTATTTTGATTGGACCTGCTTCAGTAATCATATCTATATATTTTACGTTGTAGTTTTTCTTTATCCAATTTATAACAGGTTCCTGGGTTCTTCCATCCATGCAATTTATAGCGCTTGCAAAGACCATTAAGTTATCACCTCATTTTTCTTTATTATTTTAACAAGAGAATCTAAAATATTATTTATAGTATTAAATTTCATTATTTTCATTTTTCATCTTTTTGATGTATTTGATAAATTTTTTAATCGTGTAATGGTATATTTTTAAGATTATACTTAAAATTTTTGTAGACAAAATCTAAAACATTAAAAAAGAAAGTTAAGATATTCAGAGGAAATTTACGCAATTAAGTTGAGTTATTATTTAATTTAGATTAAAATTTATCATTATTCAAAATAAGTCAACCGTAATTAATTTTGTCATAAGATGAATTTACAGGAAAAATTAAAATTATTTTTTTTGCCGATAAAATAAAACAGTTATTGGTTATATTTTTAGAGTAGGAAATTCTGAACAAAAAATGTAATTTATTATTTTTATTTTTAGCGGAGGTTAAAAATAGATACAAATAAAGATAAACTAGTAGTATTTAGCAATCAGAAATTAGATAAATCTGATTTTTATGTTGTATTTGCTTCATGGGAGGATTTTTTAGAGTCAGGTATTAAGCCGATAGGTTTTTTTATTTCGAGTGACCTTAATAAGATTTATCTTGATATTGCAAAATTTATTAGATCTTCAAAGTGGTGGTACAAATTTTGTTTTACTGAAGAAGATTTTGACAATCAGCTTCTGGATGGAAAATTAAACATTATTCAAGCTGTAGATAAATGCAAATTAGCAGAAGAGAAAATTAAAACACTAAAATTTACCTTGGATTCACTTGCTCCAGGTGAAAAACTTTTAGTTTACTTGTTTTTACGCGATAATTTTGAAATTCTTCCAGAATTTAAACCTGATTAAACAATGCTTTATACTTATCCAATTATTGAGTGCTTAAGTGAAAATAAAAATGATACAGAATGGTATAAAGAGTTAGTTAGAAGAAATGTTATTAAATTTAATAAACTTATTGATAGAGTTAGACTTTGTAATAATTGTTCCAGTGCTCACATATATTTTGTTGATGTTTGCCCAAATTGTAAAAGTATAGACATAAAACGCTCGCGCTTTCTTCATTGTTTTACATGTGGATATGTTGGCAAGCAAGAAGAATTTAACAAAGGCTATGATTTAATATGCCCAAAGTGTAATACTCATCTAAAACATATTGGAGTAGATTATGATTTGCCTACAGCACAATACGTGTGCAATAACTGTGGTTTTGTTTTTGATGAGCCTGAAACAATTTATCGTTGTATGACTTGTGGTGAACAGGGTAGCCCAGACAAATTAAAAGTCCAGGAATTTTACACTATCAAGATGACTTTATTTGGTTATGAGTGGCTTTTGCTTGAACAAAAGAAAATTGTATTTTCAATCTTAAACGAGAGCTTTAAATATGTTTCTCTTGAATACTTTCAGTTAATATTAGATTGGTTTATAAAGCTTTTTAGAAGAAATAAAAACTTTTCTTTTGGTTTACTATTAATAAAATTTCAGAATATTGAAGAGGTAATTGAGTATTATGGAATTAGTAAATCAATGGAAATTTATAGAGAAATTGCCAATAGAATAAGTGAAATACTTCGTAATACCGATGTTGTATGTAGGGATGAAAATTATAAGCTTTGGATTTTTTTACCTGCAACTTATAAGAAAGGCATCTGCAAAAGAATAGAAGAAGTTGTAAAAAATATTCAGCCTGATAAAGAGGTAAAGATTAGATTTCATAAGAAGATTAAATATTCTTTTGAGTTGTCAGATGAGTCTGACGCTGAGAACTTAATGAACGAGTTAGATACAGATAATGATTGATTCAGTTTATTTAGCTTTCTCAAGTATTATTAATTCTCATAGTTCATTCCTAACCTTTATTCTCATGTTTACGCCATTTGTAGTATTTTTTGAAGGTCCATTACTATTATTTATAATAATTGGTATATTTAAATTTGCAAAGGATTATCTTTTTCAAAGTGATTTATTAACAAAATTACCTCCTGTTAGTTGTTGTATCACCTGCTATTCTGAAGGGATTAGCGTAATCAATACAATCAAATCTTTAACTTTCCAAACATATCCAGGACTTATTGAAATAATAGCTGTGATTGATGGTGCATTACAAAATAAAGATACCTTACAGGCCGCACAAAGTTGTAAAGAACTTGTTGATACAACCGATAATAGAAAATTAATTATAATACCCAAATGGCAACGAGGTGGTAAAATTTCTTCTTTGAATGTGGCACTAAAAATAGCAAGTGGGGAGATCTTTATAGCTCTTGATGGAGATACTTCTTTTGATAACGACATGGTAGTGAAGGCTGTTAATCATTTTAACGATGAAAATGTAATTGCAGTTGCTGGCAATTTGCGCGTAAGAAATGCAAGCAAATCATTAGCCACGAGGCTTCAGGCCTTAGAATATATTTTGAGTATATCTGCTGGCAAAGCAGGTCTGTCTGCTTTTGGTATTGTAAATAATATATCTGGAGCTTTTGGGGTTTTTAGAAAGAAGGTTTTAGACTTAGTGGGTGGCTGGAATACTGGTTCGGCAGAAGATTTGGATTTGACTATCAGGATTAAACAGTATTTTGGAAGAAATAAAAATTGGAGAATTGTGTTTGATCCATATATGGTAGGGCATACAGATGTGCCTGAAACTTTTTTAGGTTATTTTAAACAAAGAATACGTTGGGAAGGGGATCTGTTTTATATTATAGGGCGAAAATATTTGGATAATATAAGACCAGGGTTTCTTAATTGGATTAATTATTTTTCAACGATAATTATTACTTATTTTATGCAAATAATTTTGCCATTTGTAATAATACTTTATACAATTTTTCTGTTTTATACATTTCCTACACCTTATGTCATCGCTTTATTTCTTATTGTTTATATCTTTTATTTGTTAGTTTTATCTATATATTTTTTGTTATATTTTCTTTTGATTTCTGATAGGTTAAAGGAGGATATTGTTTACTTCTTTTATATCCCGTTATTTCCTCTTTTTGCATTTGTGTCGAGAATGAATACTGCTTTGGCTATTTTCCATTCTATTATCAACAAATCACATCTTGATTCAAATATAGCACCCTGGTGGGTGTTAAGAAAGGGGAGGTTTTAATAGTGGCCTTTCGTTGCTTTTTTATTAAGTTAACTACCCTTTTTTTATTTTTTTTGTGTTTTTTTATTTTATCTAATGTTTGCAGAGCTCAAATTATTACGATAGAGCAAATGCAAAATCTAATAGAAGCAAATCCTGATCTTGAAATAGCTAAGAAAGAGTATGATATTGCAAAAATGCAGGTGGAGTTGGATAAAATTGCACTCTATCCTACCTTATTTGGTAGCGTAACTTATAACAACTATTCAAATCCTGTGCAAACTTCTACTTATAATGTTTTTACAACAGGACAAAACGGTGTTACAAATAGTTACACAGAGACACTTACGCCGTTGCAGGAAAGATATAACGAATTTTCTACAAATATAGGTTAAATATACCTTTATTTGGTACAAGACAGTCTCTTAAACAAAATTTAATTTTAAATGAATCTTTGAAAAATCAAAGTGCCACAGAAATTAATTTAAAAAGATGGCAAGCAAGTAAATCCCTGATTTATGCTTATTCAGAATATTATATAAGATTAATTCAATTAGATTTAGCTAATGAATTTTTAAAGGATAAACAATCAACAAAAGATATACTGTTAGAAAGGCAAAAAGTAGGATTAATTTTAGAATCTGACAGATTAGAGCTCAATACCGAATTTGTTGTTGTAAAGCGCAACAAATCTGTTTATTTCAAGCAAGCGCAAGATGCACTTGGTGCCTTAAAGTTAATTACTTCAAATAATTTATATAACTTTCAGCCTGTATATCCAAATTTAAATACGGATTTTATAACGTATCAATTTATCTTAGATTCCATGTATAAGAATCCACAAATTCAATTGTATGCTGAAAAACTTGAAGGTTATAAGAAGGTATTGAGAGAGACTAATTCTATATTTTCTTCTGGGAACCTTAGTGTTTCAAGCGGTGTCCAGAGCGGCTTTCAGGGGAGCGCTGGCTGGAATATAATGGCTTCCTTAACCGTTAGTATGCCATTTTGTGATAAAAAATGGCAGGATGTATCATATTCTAAGAATTTATTAAGAGTGCAAAAGGCTCAATTAGAATTGGATTATCAAGAAAAGGCTTATAAGGATACGGCTAATAGCAGTTATCTTTGGCTTCAGTCAAGATATGAAAACTTAAAAACAGCAAGAGATAGGTTTGATGCTGCTTTGGCAGGTTATAACACCGCTAAATTAAGAAGTTCAATTGATCCTGGAGATTATTTTTATAATGTTATGAAATCAAAATATTATTTATATCAAACTGCCAATGACTATCTTGAGGCTTTACTTGATCTATTTAAAGCAAAGGCAGATATTTTAGGTCTGGTTGGTTTCAGCAATAATATATATAAATGTAGCGATTTTGATAGGAGTAATGAAAATTTGATTTCGAAAATTATTGATGTTTTTGATTCAACTAATACTGCTGATAAAACTTCAATATCTTTTGCCAGTTCTAAAAATGAGAACAAGATTAGTGCAACTAGTACTAAAGTTATTAATGGAAATACAGACAATGAATATTTGAATTGGTATGTCTGGAATGGATTAGAATTGTATAAAACTTTAGGTAAAAATTTCTGGTTACAACTTCCAAAATCAACAAAACGAATATTTTTATCTTTAAATAATACAGAGATTAAGCAAGTGATTTCAAACCAAAGTGATGCAAATATTCTAAATAAATTTATTCAAGAAGCCAATAAAAGACATATAAATGTAGAATTATTACTTGGAGATCCTGATTGGGTGTTGGATAAATATCGAAGTAAATTAATTTACATTATTAATAAATTAAGTAAATTTAATTTTTCTGGAATACAGTTAGACATAGAAAAAAATCAGCTTCCAGAAAAGGATAGGAATTCTTGGAATAAAGGAATAATTAAGACGATTGCTGAAGTTCATGCCTCAACCACATTGCCGATTGGACTTTCTATGAATTACAAAGATGCCGAAGATCATAAGTTATTAGAAAGCCTAAATAAAGCTGGTTTAAACGAAGTTATTCTTATGATATATACCATAAATACAGATAAAATTGTGGAAATTGGAGATAAAATTATGGAAGAAAATCCTAATTTACATTTTAGTGTAGCTATTTCTTGTGAGCCAACGTCTGTTTTACCCGAGGATGAAACTTTTGCAACAATAGGAATTAATAATTCACTTTTAAGATGGGGAGATTTATATAAGACTTTTGAAGAAAAAAGCAATTTTTCAGGGATTACAATTCAATCTCTTGAAGATTTCTGGAGGTTAAAAAATGAAAATTAAATTTAGCAAACCACCTACTTCACCAGATGAATATAATACTTTAAAAGTAAATTATGCCCCTGCAAAAAGACCTATTTCAAAATGGAGGTTTAGAATTGTTCTTATTTTATTTTTGCTTCCGTTTATCGTTTTTGGTGGTTATTTGATATACAAGACTGTTTATAATTTATTCTTCATAAATGCTCCAGGTTATTTAATTTACAATCAGATTACAATTAAGGCGCCATATGATGGGTATATAGAATTTATAAAAAAACCAGGTGAAAAAGTTTCTAAGGGTGAAATTATAGCAAAAATAAACAATCAAGTTCTTGAAAATCAATATAAAGAATTAGCAAGTAATTTGCAACAAGTAAAACCTGTGACACCTTTAAAACCCAGTCCAGAAATGTTGAAAAGTGCAAAAGAACTTTATGAATATCGTTTAAAAACTTACAAAGAGATATTGAGTCTAAGAGAAAAAGGTGCGGCTACAAACGCTGAGGTGTCAAACGCACTTTCTCAACTAAATTCTGCAGAGATATCTTATCTTCAAATTAAATCCAGCTTAGAAAGCAATAATGTTACATATACTCCTCCTATTTCTGATAACGTACGTTTGAATGAGTTAAAATCTATTTTGGAAAGTTTGATTGTAAAGGCTCCTCAATCTGGAACGATCGCACTTGATTTTGTAAAAGAGGGAGAATTAGTAAGTAAAGATAGTGATCTAATTTCTATACAAATTGATAATAATATTCGAATAGAAGCATTTTTGGATCCAGATAAATCAAAATATGTTGTTTTAAATAAAAAAGCCAGGGTTATTTTCCCTGATGGCCAATCTATAGAAGCTAGAATTGTTGGATTAAAAGCTCAAACTCAAAAAATTCCGCCTGTTTTAGTCTCACCTTTTACAAAAGATGGACTTTCTGTAGTTGTTGAGCTAGAGCCACTAACAAACATTCCAGAAAATTTTAGGGTTAATTACCTGCCTGTAAAGGTTGTTTTCTAATTTTTTAGGAAATTTATATATTTTTTTACTTTTATAATTACAATGGAATTTGTTATAATTAGAATTTAATTTTAGAACACAAATGGGGTATGCGAAGTATTTTATTGTATCTAAAATTATTGTAAAAAATCAGTAATTGATAATGAAAGGAATTTTCTATAAGAAATGAGAAAGAAAACTTTTTTAATTATAACTGTATTTATTCTTATTTTAACTACTATTCCTGATCTTGTAAAGGTTTTTGCTCCAACTGGCGATACTCTAGACACATCATGGTGCTGGCTTCTTGGATATGCATTTTCAAATAATTTGCAATGGGGTAAAGAGATAATATTTACCTTTGGACCTCTTGGCTTTTTGGAGAATACTTATTTTTATAGCAATCATTTGTTATGGCTTATAACAGCTATCACAAGTATTTTTGTAAGACTTAGTTTCTGTGCAATATTTATTTATTTTTTGTATTTATATGTTTTTAAGAACAAAGATTCTAATATTCACAATTCAATAGCATCATATATATATATAGTTGCAATTAGCATCATAGTATCATCTTCTATCCCTATCTCAATGCTTCTTTGCCTGATGGCAACTCTGATAATTGCTGATACTTTTAATTGCGATTTTATAAAAAATAATAAGATTGTTTTGATAAGATATGTCTTGTCTGGGGCTTTGTTCGCATTTAGCTCGCTTATCAAATTTAACATTATCCCCTTTTCAATATTATTCTTACTAATATATCCATTTTTAATAGAATATAATTTCAAAAGTAAAAAAAATTTCTTTCAAGGCTTTGTCGGATTATTTTCATTTATCTTAGTTTTTCTACTTATCTATCTACTTATTGGACAAAATTTGTCTAATTTACCTGATCTCTTTATGGGAGTATATGAAATAATAAAAGGATATACTCCAGCAATGTTTTTAAATGGTAGGATTTTACAGACATTTGGTGCGATAACTACACTTTTATATTTTATTTATTTAATTTTAAATTCGTATAAAAATAAGCAAAAAATTCTTTTTTCTCAACTTTTTTTACTTTTATTATTGTTATTTCTTGTTTTTAAAGAAGGTTTTGTTAGACAGGATCCTGGTATAGCTGGCGGACATGCTTTATCCTTTTTTACAGTTTGTATAATTGTAATAGCATTTACCATTCTTCTTTATTCAAGAATGAGGTTGTCAAATAATTTCATAAATTTTATTTTCTTGTTTATATTTTGCTTTAATTTAATTGGTGGTTCAGTAAATATTAACGGTGCCAATAGTACTAAATCCATTATTAATTTTATAAATCTAAGTTTTAACAAACACGAAAGAATCAAACTTCAGCAATCAACAGATAGCGCTATTCGTAACCAATTTAAAATTGATTCAGCGATTCTTCAGACTATTGGAGATAAATCTGTTACAATAATTCCCTGGGATCTTATGATGGCTCAGGGTTATAATTTTAAATTTACCCCACAAATTATCCCACAAGCTTATTCTGCATATACTCCATATCTTGATGAGCAGAATGCAAAGCAAATTTTAAGCGATATAACTTTGCAAAAAATAATTTACACATTTGAGGATATTGATAACAGATATCCCTTATTCTCTGAGCCATATACTTTTATGGCAATATTATCTTGTTATAGAACTGAAATTCAGGGAAATAGGTATAGTCTTCTTACAAGAAGAGATTCATGTCATGATCTAAATTTGACTTCAATATCAAGTATAAAAACTGAATTAAATCAATGGGTTGATTTGCCCTCAAATGCTGATTTTATGGATATTTATATCAATCCGACCTTTATATCTCATATTATAGATATTCTTTACAAACCTCTTAGCCAAATTTACATATCTTTTAAGCTATCAAACAATCAAATAGTTGGTCCATATAGATTTATTCCTACTGTATCTGGGGATCACCTTTTTGTAAAATATTTTATTAGAAACCAAAGCGATTTAAACGACATAATGAATGGGGATGCTTATAACCTCTTGAAAATAAAATCTTTTAAAATTATTACAAAAGGCATAAACTTAGATTATGATAATAGCTATAATGTGATTTTTTATAATTCTGATGCTAAATTTAAAGATATTAGCTTTTTGACTCAAAACACTCATTTATTAAATCAACCAACCTCTTACACAATAGAATCAATCACATTAAATAATACAAAGCCTTTATATAACTTATCACAAAATCCTACACCTCCAACTGATATAAATCTAACAAAAAATGATAAAAATGACATTATCCAAATGTCTGGCTGGGCAGTAGACAGCGTTGCAAAAAATGCTGATAGAGGTGTTATTGCAGTAATAGATAATAAATATTTTTATCCGTTAGGAAGTGGAGTCCAAAGACCTGATGTAAGTAAGGCTTTTAATAATTTAAATTATGAATATTCCGGATTTAGTGGTTCAATACCTTTGAACGAATTAAGTTATGGGAAACACATTTTAACCTTAAGAATAATAAGTTATGATGAAACTGGTTATTATGAATCTAAGCCAATAGAATTAAATATTGAAAAGTAATGTAGAATAATTATGAATTGTTTTTTTAATTTGTGATCACAACCAATTGGAGGTTCATATTAAAGATTTAGAATTGAATGCTGATAAAGTTTTTCTCACGCATAAAGAAAGGGTAATTAGGTTTATCCTGATAGGTTTAATTTCTGCTGCCTTTAACTTTCTTCTAATATATGTCTTCATAGATCTTTTCAGAATGAACTCTACTCTTTTAAAAAATATTTCTAACTTTATTGCCCTCATCTTGAGCATATTGTTTGCATTCTTTTTACACAGGGCCTGGACATGGAGAGACTGCGTTTTTGAAAAAGGATACAAGCTTTTAAAACAACTAATTCTTTTCTATTCTTCCAACACGCTTGCAATTGTCATCAGAACTGTTTCTTTTGCCTTCTTTGATTACTTTTTCAAATTAAACTATATATTAAACGTTGCAATTGGAATAGGAATAGCTTCACTGTTAAATTATGTAGTGTATGACAGGGCAATTTTTAAAAGATAAATCTGTTTTAAATAATTAATCTTAATAATTAATCTAAATAATTGGAGGTTAAATTGAGCTTTAAGTATGACGTATGTGTAATAGGCGGCTTAGGACATGTAGGTCTACCCTTAGGCCTATCCTTTGCAAACAAAAATATAAAAACAATCTTGTATGACATAAATAAGGATGCAATAAATTTAGTAAAAAACAAAGTAATGCCCTTTATGGAACAAGGCGCAGAAGAGATATTAAAAACTACTCTTGACAAAACCCTTTTCGTTACTGACGATAGAGATGTAATTAAGGATTCAAAGTTCATTGTCATAGTAATAGGAACTCCAGTAGATGAACACCTATCACCTAACTTTGTCTTATTTAGAGACTTTTTCTCAAGATTTATAAATCTCTTTTCAGATAATCAGCACATAATCTTAAGAAGCACTGTATATCCTGGCACTACTGAGAGGATAATTGACTACCTTAGAAAGAGCAATCTGAAGACAAGAGTATCCTTTTGTCCAGAAAGGATTGCTCAGGGCTATGCTATAAAGGAGATTTCTACTCTTCCACAGATAATTTCTTCTGAAGACGACTCATCCTTTTCTGAAGCTGAAAAACTGTTCAAGATTATTACGTCTGAAGTAATAAGGCTCTCCTTTATGGAAGCAGAATTGGCAAAGCTCTTTACAAACGTCTATAGGTATATAAAGTTCTCCATTGCAAATCAGTTCTACCAAATTGCCACGCAAAATAACCTTGACTTCTACAAGATATATGATGCTATTGTGTATAACTACCCGAGAGCAAAGGACCTTCCTAGAGCAGGCTTTACTGCAGGGCCATGTCTTTTTAAGGATACCATGCAGCTTGCTGCCTTTAGCAAGAACAATTTCTTCTTAGGACATGCAGCTATGCTCGTAAACGAAGGACTTCCTTACTTTCTTGTAGAGCAACTAAAACAAAGAATATCCCTTGAGAACAAGGTTGTAGGTATTCTTGGCATGGCATTTAAGCCAGATAGCGATGACAAGAGAGAATCTCTTTCATACAAGTTAAAACACATATTAGAGTTTGAAAACTGCACGCTCCTTTGCTCAGATCCATTTATAAAAGATCCTAGATTTTTATCCGAAGATGAATTAATAGAAAAAAGCGATATCATATTCATAGGCTGTCCGCATAGCAAATATAATAATTTAGAGATACCTGATGAAAAGATATTAATTGATCCGTGGGACACTATGTTTAAAAAGGATTTTAAGAATAAAAAACAAATCTAATTTTAGGAGGCTAATTTAATGAAGATACTTGTAACTGGATCTGCTGGTTTTGTAGGAGGATATCTTGTAGAAGAGCTTTTGAACAACGGCCATGAGGTAGTAGGAATAGATAACTTTTCAAAATACGGTGAGCTATCTAAAAGCTATGATACAAATTCAAAGTATAGGCTTGTAAAAGGAGACGTAAAGAATACAGAACTCTTAAAGGAGCTAATCTCTGACTGCGATCAGGTGGTAGCAGGAGCTGCTATGATAGGAGGCATACCATATTTTCACAAGTTTGCATACGATCTCTTGGCTGAAAACGAAAGGATTATAGCATCTACCTTTGACGCTGCTATATGGGCATTTAAAAACAAGAAATTAAAGAAGATAAACGTACTTTCATCCTCTATGGTATTTGAAAACACATCGGTATTTCCTACTCCAGAGGGAGAAGAGAGAAAGTGTCCGCCTCCATCTTCCACATACGGCTTTCAGAAACTTGCATGCGAATACTTTGCTCAGGGAGCATGGGAACAATACAGACTCCCATACACCATTATCAGGCCCTTTAACTGCATTGGAATAGGGGAGAGAAGAGCTCTTTCAGATGAGAGCGTTATGTCTGGCAACGTAAAACTTGCTATGAGCCACGTAGTCCCAGATCTGGTCCAAAAGGTCCTAAAGGGCCAAGATCCCCTTCACATACTTGGTAGTGGAAATCAACTCAGACACTATACCTATGGAGGAGACCTTGCAAGGGGTATCAGATATTGCATTGAAAGCGAAAATGCCGTAAACGAGGACTTTAACATATCTACCGCTAAAGCTCACACTGTACTTGAACTGGCTCAGATTATCTGGAAAAAGATCCATGGCAATTCAAAACCCTTCAGATATGTATCAGATGAGCCATTTCCATACGACGTTCAGAAGAGATCTCCTGACGTATCAAAGGCAAAGAGGCTTCTAAACTTTGAGGCCAAGGTAACCCTGGAAGAGGCCTTAGACGAGATAATCCCATGGATAAAAAAACAAATTGAGCTGGGTAAGGTCTAATTGAACCATGAAATAACCTTAGGAATTGTAGTCCCCGTTTACAACGAAGGGGACAACATCCTTAAAACGTTAAGCGAAATAAAGAATAAGATAAAGTCATACAACAGAATCTACATCGTATATGACTTTGATGAGGATACTACCCTAAAGGCACTAAAAAGCGTTAATTTAGGTGATTACAAAGTATCTCTCTTGAGAAATAAATACGGCAAAGGTGCTCTAAATGCCATAAAGACAGGTATAGAGGAGTCTACTGAAGATGCAGTCCTGGTAGTGATGGCAGATCTCTCTGATGACTTATCTGTAACAGATAAGATGTTTGACCTAATAAGAAATGGATATGACGTGGTTTGCGGCTCAAGGTATATGAAAGGCGGTGCTCAACTTGGAGGTCCAAAGCTTAAAGGCCTTCTATCGAGATTGGCAGGCATCAGCCTTCATTACCTTACAGGCATACCTACCCACGACGTAACAAACAGCTTCAAGATGTACAGCAGGAATGCCTTAAAAAGGATAAATATAGAGAGTACTGGTGGCTTTGAGATAGGTATGGAGATTACTGTAAAGACCTTCTTAAATGGCGGAAAGATAACTGAAGTTCCTTCTACCTGGAAAGATAGATCTGAGGGCAAATCTAACTTTAAGCTCTTTAGATGGCTTCCAAAATATATTAAGTGGTATGTGTATGCAGTGCTTAAAAGATATTTTTAAGAAATTTAGTCTTGTAGATGAATTCAGAGATAAAATTTATCTGTGGTTAGCATTATTTCCATTAGCAATTTATATTGCAGCAGTTTTAGTTTTTTCTATAAACATACCTGCTGATGATGACTACGATGCAGTTTTAGGCTTTCTAAATAGATTCATTACTAGCAATAATCTTGGCGAGAAAATCTGGCTTTTGTTCTCTCAACACAACGAACACAGGATATTTTTCAATAGAATAATTGAACTGTTGCAATACTGTATTATGGGCAAGGTAAATTTTTATGTGCTTTCTATTGTCGGAAATCTTGGTTGGGTATTATCATTTTTCGTAATTTATAAGCTTTATAAAAAGAAGTGCAATAATTATAAATATCTTTTGCCCATTTCAATTATATTTTTTTCATTTTTGACCCATACTTTAATGTCATGGTCGATGGCGTCAATTCAGCAATACTACCAGGTATTGTTTTTGCTTCTTTCATATTATTTTTTAATTTATAAATTTTCAATCAAAAATGCACTGTTATATCAATTTTTTCTTCTTTTGGGAGTATGGACTGGCGGTGGTGGGCTTATTTTCTATTTACCTGCAGTAATTTATTTATTTTTTAAGAAAAGGAATAAAGAAGCAATTGTTACAACTATTTTATTTTTGCTGAACTCATATTTTTATTTTGTATTCTTCGATTATCGTTTTACATCTTCTGTTACTTCATTTTCATATTTTCTCAAACACTTCTCTGATATATTAATTTATGTTCTAAACTTTATTGGTAATATTAAGGTTTTGACAAGATATGAATATATAGTTGGTTTAATTTTTTTTCTTTGCTCAATTTATATTGCTTTTAAGAAGCAATGCGAATTCCAAATATTGATTTTGCTAGCTGTTGTTCTTACTGCTTTTGCTGCTGCAATTGATAGAGCTCATTTTGGCATCTGGCAGGCATTGAGCTCAAGATATACTATGTATCCGATTATTTTACTTTCTTCTAATTATTTATCAATTTTGCCAGATAAAGATAATAAGTTAAACAATCGTATTTATATTTTTGCTTTAGGATTATCTGTACTTATTTTTTCTATTGCTATGCCAAATGGAGTTAGAAATCTCATTAAATACGATTCAAACCTTAATTCACAGTGTATTTATTATTTTGATAAAGAAGAGCATGCAGTAAATATTTATGAAGAATCTCACAGGCTGGGTATTTATAATTTGAGTTGCTATAAAAAATAATCTTTAAGTGCTGATGTAGAGATTATTTTAACTCCTGATAACAATTGCAACTGTCATCATGACTGGTATTGGTATCATCGCCATCATGAACACTATTATAATTACGGCTATTACGAGTGGCATCACTAAATTTTTTTCTATATTAAAACCTTGAGGGCGTGAAATTTCGCCCTCTCTTTTACTCGGTAATTAAAAATTAAATAAGGTGTTAATATATTTAAAAATAAAATGCCGAATTGAGGGTTTAATATATCTCAATATAATTTGAAATCTTTAGATACTCCTAAATTTACATCTCCAGATTTAAAGGAGATATTCAAGACTTTCTTATATCTCGGATTGACTGCTTTTGGCGGTTTGCTGATGATTGTAAATATAAATAAAAAGATTGTTAAAGAAAAACAGTGGTTTAGCGATAAGGAATTTCTAGATGGGTTAGCTCTTTGTCAGACTATTCCTGGTGCTACTATAATTCAGCTTTGCAGTTATATTGGGCTGAAGTTGCAAGGAATTTCTGGCGCAGCTGTTAGTCTTGTCGGTTTTATGGCGCCTTCATTTTTGTTTATTATCTTTTTCTCTTATTTTTATATCCTTACAAAGGGTTCAGACTTTACAAAGGACATATTTATGAATCTTCAAACGGTGGTAGTTGCATTGATGATTCAAGCTTCCTTTGTTATTGGAAAAATGAATATCAAGAACTCAAAGTCTTTTCTAATAGCTATAATTGGCACGATACTTTTTTGGCTAAAATTCAGCTCATTTATGACAATTTTTCTTTCAGCTATCTTAGGACTTTTCCTTTTTAACAATATTAAAGTAAATTTAAAACAAGATAGCACTGTTGAAGGTAGATATGTTGTATTTAAAAATTTGAAATCGATTTTATTTATGTTCTTAATTTTAACATCAGTACTTTTATTTTCATTTTTCTATAACAAACATCTTTATAATCTTTCATCTTCGTTTGTCAAAATAAGCATAGTATCTTTTGGAAGCGGTTATTCTGGGACATCACTGATGTTTAAAGAGATAGTAGAAAAATATCACCTGATTTCTCCTCAAACCTTTCTCGATGGCATGATATTTGGAAGAGTTACTCCAGGTCCTGGTATGGTATCGGTATTTATAGGGTTTGTGACATTCGGAATTTTAGGTGCAGTAATTGCAATGATTAGCATCTATCTGCCTGCCTTGATTGTCCTCATCACAGTAGAGCCTATATTTAGCAAATTGAAAAATTTCTGGATATTCCAGAGGATAATTATGAGCATATTGAGCTCATTTGTAGGATTATTGATAAACGTTACCTTTACCTTTGCGACTTTGATTAGTTGGGATATAAAGCAATTTGTTATATTGGTAGCTTCATTTACTGCACTATCATTAAAAGTTAGCCCTTTATGGGTAATTCTTACTACTGCGATAGTCAGTATTGTGTTAAATGTTTTTATGATGATTCATATTTAGCTTATCTAAAGACCGAGTAAAGCACCCCAACTATTATTCTATAAAATCCAAACGGTTTTAGGTTGTTGGTTGAGATGAATTTTAAAAAGGTTTTTACTGAAATTATTGCGAATATCAGAGCTGTTATAAAGCTAACTGCCATTGGTAAAAGATTTGGCCCTGTAAGAGCTGAGTGATCCTTTAATAACGCGTATGAACCTGCTGCTAGGATTGTAGGAATAGCAAGTAAGAAAGAAAATTCTACTGCTGCCTTTCTTTCTATGCCAAGTAGCATTGCACCTACAATTGTAGCTCCAGAACGTGATACTCCGGGTATAAATGCAAGGGTTTGGATAAATCCAATTGCTATAGCTTGCTTGTAGCTAATATTTGAAATATTTAGAGTAGAAGGTTTAATCTTCTTGTATTCGACCAGAAGTATGATTATGCCGCCGATAATGAGAGAAAATACTGTTATTGTATCGTTATATAAAAGAAAGTTTTTAACTATTTTATAAACGAGCAGCCCGATAATTCCTGTAGGAATAAAGGCTACAATTACCTTTTTTACAGTTTCATGATCAACCAAAAGTCTTTTTGCGTATAAAATTAGTACCGCAATAACTGCACCTAACTGCATAACAATTTCATAAATTTTTATAAAATCAGATGATGGGATTGATAAGAGTCTTCCAACAAGAGTAAGGTTTCCAGCTGCAGAGACAGGCAGAAATTCTAGTAGACCTTCGACAATGCCCAGTATAATAGCATGTATAATATTCATTAATTCTATTCTCCTTTGCTTTAAAGATTGTTATTTATATTAAAAATACGTGATTAAATTTATATTAAAAATATTCTATTGTCAAATTTAATTTTTATTTTGTCATTTTACATTTTTGTGAGCATTTTTAAGAAATAGAACTCTGTCAGAAAATGTTAATGAAAGGTTTAATTAAATTGTTATATACTATAAATGTTAAGCTTATTTTTAGTTGTTTGGGGTGAGTTGTGAACAGAAATAACATTGAGATAAGAGCTTTTGCAAGTCTATATAGACTTTTTCAAGAAAGAGGCTGGAATCAGCCTTATATCTTGGATCTGGATAAAGAAATAGATGGTTATGAACTTCTTAAAATGTTAAAACTTAACGAGGAAGATGTGGAGGCTATATTTATAAATCACAACACGTGTGGGTTGAAAGAAAAGATTAGACCAGGAGATAGGGTAGGGCTTGTGCCGCCCGGTATTCCTGGCGTGGTAAGGACAATGCTGGGCATTAGAGGGGCAAAAAATTAACAAAGTTTATGTCGTACTTGTAAATTATAACAATTGGCATGATACTATTGAGTGTATTGAGAGCTTATTCAAGCTAAAGTATCCAAACTTTCAGATAGTCGTCGTTGATAACCACTCGTTAAATAATTCAATTGAATATCTGAAATTATGGGCTGAGGGAAAACTAGATGTCTGGATAGATCCTGAAAATCCCCTTAGAAAACTTTCCTTTCCTCCTATCTCAAAACCTGTTCAATATACTCTATATAAAGACAGTGAATTTGAAAGCAGGTCAGTACTTAATGACGATGGCTTGATCTTTATACAATCGGGCTACAACGGCGGATTTTCATTCGGCAATAATCTGGGCATTAAATATGTGTTAAAGAAGGGTGATGTTGATTTTTTTTGGTTTTTAAATAATGACACAGTCGTAGACAACAACGCTCTAACTCATGCTTTAGAAGTATTTGATTATGACAATAAAATTGGTTTGGTAGGATCAAAAATATTATATTACTATAATATATCTACTATTCAGGCATTATGCGGTTGTAAAAAAATAATACCCTGGGACAACAATTCTTTTAAATGGATTTCTTTTAATACCAAAGATTCTCAAAATTGTATAAAAAGTTTTGAGATCGAGGGCGCTTTATTTGGTGCAAGCATAATAGCAAGAAAAGAGTGCTTAATTGAAACTGGTTTTTTCGATGAAAATTATTTTATGCAGGTGGAAGAGGATGACTTTTGCTACATGGCAAGAAAGCACGGTTGGAAGATTTTTTGCTGTTGTAAATCTATGCTATATCATAAAGTTGGTGCAAGTACAGGTAATGGTACTATAAAGAGCTTCTTTGGAAGGAAGAGTTTAAGGAATAATTTTAAAAGGTTTTTACAAACTCCTTGCTTACACTTAAGAAATAGAATTTATTTCACTAAAAAGTTTTTTGGAACTTTTTATTTCTATTTATTTCTTATTATAAATTTTTATCTTGTATTAAGGCTGATATTTGGAATAATTATCTACGACGATGAAAAACTTAAGAGAATTAAATTTCTATTAATTGCAGTTTTTGATGGAATTAGAGGGAAAATGGGAAAACCAGAATGGATAAATTCATAAATAGAAAAATTATATATCTAAATTCTAATTCTAAAATGACTCCTATAAAGAAATTTATAGATTTTTTTGGGTATAGATTTTTTTGTAAATACAAAGCCGATCTTGATAATCTGGATATGAATAACTATAAGTCTATCTGTATTGTTCAAATGGGACACATTGGTGACTTTTTGCTCAGTACGCCAATGATCAGTGAGATTAGAAAGAATTTTTATGGCAAGCTTATCATTGCTATTAATAAGAACACCCTTGAGCTTGCGTCAAATTTAAAAGGCGTAGATGAAGTAATAGTCTTAGAACACCCAAGAAAAATTTATTCAAGGTCAAAAGATAACTCTATCCATTCTGCTATAAAATCCTTTTCGAAAATAAACGCTGATATAGTTCTTGAGGTAAGAGGGGACATAAACATTATCCCTTTTATAAAATTCTTCTCACATTATAAATACTTAATAGGTTTCGATGTGGGCGGTGCAGGATTTTTGCTTGACAGAGTGCTCGAATATCCTTATGGGGAGCATATTACAGAGACCTACAATAAGTTCTTAGAATTTTTCAAAATTAAAATTCCTGAGATTAGAAAGTTAGATAGCTATTATGATTTGAAAGCTCCTAATCCTGTCAAGAAAGATAAATATATAGTGATTGCTGTGGGTCAAACTGGCGCTCGTTCGAAGGATTGGGAGACTGGGAATTTCATAAAGCTAATTAATATGTTTTTAAATGAAGGCTATATTGTGGTTTTAGTTGGTAAGATTTCGCCAGACGAGTCAAAAGAGTATGATAGGCTTGTCAATAAAAACCTAATAAATCTAGCAAACAAAACGACTTTGATGGAACTTTTTTCTGTTTTAAGGAATTCTTATCTATTTATCGGTTTGGATAGCGGTCCTACTCATGCTGCGGCAATGCTGGGTGTAAGAACTGTTGCCTTATATAGTGGAGTAGTTGATTTTAATGTTTTTAGGCCAATTGAAGTTTTTGGAAATGTTAGTATCATTAAGATGGATGTAGAGTGTGAGAAGTGTTATAAAATTAATTGTGAAAACAATGTTTGTATGAAAATGATAAAGCCTAAAACGGTTTTTGATAGATCGATAGAATTAATTAGGGGAAGCTTATGTAATGAGTAAAAGAATTTTGATAATTTCAGCCAGAAATTTTGGCGATGCAATAATTTCTACTTCTTTAATTAACTCTTTTGGAAGTAATTTTTCTGATTATAAGATTGACCTCTTGACGAGATATGATTTTAAGGAAATATTTGAGAATAATCCTTATGTAAATAACATTTACTTTGCTAATTTTCCTATGGGCACAAATAAAAATTTTAATTGTAAAGAACTTTTTAAACTTATTAAAATTATAAATCTTTTGTCTAAAAATAAATATGATTTCATTTTAAATAATATTGGAGATATAAGAGAGAATCTGCTTGGCAAGATGATGAAGCCAAAATTAAACATTTCAATTAAATTCGAAAAATCTCATCCCTTTAGAAACCTGATTAGATTAAATAATTGTCTGTTTACTGATAAGTGTATCAGTATACCCGTTGAGGTTAAAAATATTTATGATATTCAAGATTTTATCTCATCAAAGCTGGGTTGCACTAAAGTCTTGCCTCCAAAGATATATATAAAGGCTAAAAATGAAAAGTCACCTAAAATAATTGGCATACATCCAATGGCAAGTCAGGATTGTAAATTATGGGATTTTCATAAATGGGAAAAGTTAATAAATATCTTAAAAAGGGCATATACAATTTGGATTTTTGGTTCGAATAATGAGCTTTCTTTACTTAATAAAGTCTTCAAGGCAGCTGTCGATGAAAAAAGAGTTTTTATTAAGACAACCACATTAAATGAATTTTTCATAAATCTCTCTAAATGCTCTCTCTTAATAGGTCTTGATAGTTTTTCTATTCATGCTTCCAGCGCCCTTGGCGTCAAGAGCATCATGATAAGTGGAGGAAATGACTGGGAAATATGGAAGCCAAAAAATTGCTATGTTATTTCAAAAGGGAGTTCTGTTTGCAAATTTTATCCGTGTTTTAATAAACCAAAATGTTTGAATACATCTGATGAGTATATATGTATGAAGTCTATAGAAGTAGATGAAGTTCTAGGGTTGATTAATAAAATATTATGTTAAGTATAATTTTGCCAACTTATAATGCTGAGAAGTATATCGAAAGATTTCTTCAGAGATTAAGTGAAAATTTAAAAATATGTGGTGAGAAATCAGAAATTATAGTGATTGATTCTTCTTCCACTGACGATACTGTTAAGTTAGCTAAGAAATTTGGAGCAAAGGTTTATGTTATTCCAAAAAAGGAATTCGACCATGGTGGCACGCGTTCATACGCAGCTAAGTTAGCAACTGGAGATATTTTAATTTTTTTTACACAAGACGCACTGCTATTTGATGATCGTTCAATATCAAATTTAATATTACACTTCAAAGAAAGCAGTGTTGGCGCTGTTTATGGCAGACAAATTTGTTATGAAAATACCAACCCTTTTGGAAGACATCTAAGACTTTTTAACTATCCTGAAGAGTTTTTAGTAAAAAAATATAAAGATAAAGATAAATACGGCATAAAAACAGCTTTTATGTCAAATTCTTTTTGTGCGTACAGAAAGAGTGCTCTTGATAAAATAGGTTATTTCAAAGAGAGACTGATAATGGGAGAAGATACTTATGCAGGTGCTTTGCTTTTGAAGGCTGGGTATAAGATAATTTATGAGCCAAAGGCAATAGTCTTTCATTCTCATAATTATAATGTCTTTGAGGAGTTCAGGAGGTATTTTGATATAGGCGTCTTTCACAATTCTGAAAGATGGCTTTTGGAAGAGTTTGGCAGTGCACAGGGAGAGGGCAAAAGATATATAAAATCAGAATTAAATTTCTTAATCAAAAATGGGCTATATCAATTTTTGCCTGAATACATTATTAGAAACTTTTTAAAATACGCTGGCTATAAACTTGGTATGAATTATAAAATATTGCCAAAATTTCTGGTTAAGAAATTCAGTATGCACAAGAGCTGGTGGAATAAAAAATATGATTAAATTGATTATCATACGAACATGAAAACCAAGAGGTAGTCTTGCAAAAGTTATTTTCTATTAAAAATTTATTTAGCAGTCAAGAAAAGAAACGACTGGTTAGTAATTTTTTTTCTCTTTCTATACTACAGGTAGCGAATTATCTTTTTCCTCTGATTACCCTCCCATATCTTGTAAGAGTGCTTGGCCCCTCACAATATGGTCTTGTGGCATTCGCTCAGGCCTTTATCGGATACTTTCAAATATTAACTAACTATGGGTTTAACCTCTCAGCTACAAGAGAAATTTCAATAAATAGAGAAAATCCTGAAAAGGTTTCAGAAATATTTAGCTCTGTTATTACCATCCAAATTCTACTGGCTATTTTATCTTTTATAATGATGGCTCTTGTTGTATTTAGTTTTGCAAAGTTTAGAGATGACTGGCTGCTTTACTTTCTTACCTTTGGTTTGGTTTTAGGTAACGTATTGTTTCCAGTATGGTTTTTCCAGGGAATAGAGAGAATGAAATATATTACTTTGTTAAACGTTCTGGCACGGTTTATTTTTACTATTGCTATTTTCGTATTTATTCGAGAAGAATCAGATTATATTTATGTTCCGCTGATAAATTCAGTTGGTTTGGTACTATCTGGCATTATAGGTTTGTGGATAATTTTTAACAGGCTTGGTGTAAAATTTATTATGCCAGATGTAAACAGTATAAAATATCATCTAAATGAGGGATGGCATATATTTATTGGTACTGTTGGCATAAGTTTTTATAAAAACAATAGCGTTTTAATTTTGGGTTTATTTGCTGATTCTACAATTGTAGGTTACTTTTATATTTCTAAGAAAATAATAGATATTTTGAATCAAATTGCAGGACTTATATCTCAAACTTTTTTCCCGTATATTAATAGATTAATAAATCAAAATTATAATCTCGCGATTGTTTATTTAAAAAAGATTGGTTTGATTATATTTTTATATACTTTAGTTTTTGGTTTATTGCTTTTATTTCTTTCACCAGTAATAATTAAAATTATAAGTGGTCATTATTATAATGAATCAATTTTAAGTTTAAAATTAATGGCTTTTGTACCAATGTTTATTGGAATTAATGTTCCAGCCGTGCATATCTTACTTAGTAAAGGCTTTGGTAAAGAATTCTCAAATACAGTTTTAATTGGTGCTTTTTTAGATTTAATTTTAAATTTTTCTTTGGTTCCGTTTCTATCATTTTTGGGAAGTTGTATATCAGTCATTGTTGTCGAACTTTTTGTCACCTTATATCTTTATTTTAAAGTTTTGAAATTGAAAAGTTGTTAAGGTAGGTATCATTTTATGAATGAGTTTAGAGATATTTATAACAGAAAAAATAATAAATACTTTTCTGGTATTCGTTATGATATTATCAATCTTATAGAAGGTTTTAATCATAACATTCTTGAATTAGGATGTGGAGCGGGTAACACTCTTGTAGAGTTGAAAAAACAAGGTAAAGCTAAGAATGCTGTAGGCATAGATATAATAGATTTAGGACAATCTAAAAAATTAGACAAATTTATATTGGCTGATATTGAAAATATAGAATTAAATTCTTTAAATGAATATTTTGACGTTATTATATGCGCTGATGTTTTAGAGCATTTAAAAGATCCATGGAGTGTTGTTAGGAAGCTGAAAAATTTTTTAAAAACTGACGGAGTTCTTATAGCAAGCATACCCAATGTAAGAGAATATAGAACAATATTGAGTATTTTACTAAATGGAGACTTTAAGTATGTTGAATCTGGTATTTTAGATAAAACGCATTTGAGATTCTTTTGTAAAAAAAATATGATTGATCTATTTGAATCTTCAGGTTTAAAAGTGTGTAAAATTACTTACAATCTCCACCTTGCTCCTAGAAGAAAAGTATTTAATAAACTAACTTTAAAGTTTTTTGAAGAATTTTTAGTGGTTCAATATTTAATGGTAGCTAAAAAAATGAGGTTTTAATTTTAAATTTATGAGCATTTAAATTTTAGTCAATTTTATTCAGTATTTTTAAATTCTCACACTTCCACTAATAAAAATTTGTTACCTTTTTGCTAGATTATTCGTAGAATATTAATCGAGTTGATTTAATTTTTATTTAATCTATTTTATCTAGAAAAGGGTGAGTTTAAAATTAATATTAAGTATAAACTTCCAAATTTTTTAATTGTAGGAGCCCCACAAGCAGGTACTACCAGTTTGTATCATTATCTTTCAAAACATCCACAGGTTTTTATGAGTAAAATAAAAGAACCTAAGTTTTTTTCTTATATATCTGGTCACAAAAATTTTAATGGTCCTGGTGACTCTGAGGGGGAAAGGGATATTATAAAAACATTCGAAGATTATAGGAGATTGTTTTTGAATGTCAATGGCTCAAAGGTGCTGGGGGAATGTAGTGTGGACAGCTTATATTATTATGAATCTGTGATACCTAAAATTAAAGAATACCTGGATGAAGAGGTTAAGATTTTTATTATCCTTAGAAATCCGATTGATAGAGCTTATTCTTCATATATTTATCATCTTAGAGATGGTAGAGAAAATCTATCATTTGAAGAGGCGCTTACTGAAGAAGAGAAGAGAATAAAGGATAATTGGGAATTTATGTGGCATTATAAGTCGGTTGGACTATATTCTAATCAAGTAAAGGCATACCTTGATAACTTTAAGAACGTTAAGGTCTGTTTATTTGAGGATCTCAAAGAAAACCCTGATTATTTGATAAAAGAGCTTTTTAACTTCCTAGGTGTGGATCCAGAATTTGTTCCTGGTGATTTAGAGATAGAATATAACAAATCAGGTATTCCAAGATTTAAATCACTGTATAATTTCTTAAATAAGCCAAATTTTTTTAAGTTCATTGTTAAAAATTTCTTCCCAAAAAATTTTAGAATAAAGTTAAAAAATAAATTTATGAACAAATTACTTATCAAACCTGATGAGATAAATAAAGATACGAGGGAATATCTGATAAATTTTTACAAAGAAGATATAGTAAGACTTCAAAAGTTAATAGATAGGGATTTATCCAGTTGGCTAAAATAACAGAAACTATCTAAGTAAATTTTTTCTATCTACAAAAATTCTACCTGATTCTTAACACTCAAAAAACTCGACCATCATAGTGACAAAATTAGCGTTTTCATTAGGGATGAAGTTAGCGTCCTTTAACAGTCGCAATTTTTGCTATTGACTGCTGCCCACAAAAGGTATAAACTTTGAACGTTTCTTTTTCAAAAAATGTTGTGAAAAATTGTTAAAAATAAATTAATGATTTATTGGAGTGATCTATCTTAATGATTGATTTAGGTTTTATCTTATTCTATCTTTCAGTTGGTTTTTATATTTTAGGTGCAATTGTGCCACTTGCTTTTTCAAAAAATAAAACGCTATCTTTGAAAATCGGTTCATATTTTGGTTTAACTGCTTCAGTTCTTGGTTTTATGTCAGGTGTTTTTATATTTTTATTGCCAAATCCAATTTTGTTTAATCTTTTAGTTATTGCTCCAAATATAGAGCTGCAATTTTACTTCGATAAGCTTTCTGCCTTTTTTCTTTTAATTCTTTCTACAATTAATTTTTTGATTATGATTTATTCTTTGGAATACATGAAGTCCTATCTAAATGACAATATCGCTAAATTTTCTTTTTTTTATAATTTATTTATTTGTTCGATGTCAGTTTTGTTTTTGGTTTCTAACTCAATTACATTTTTGATTTTTTGGGAATTAATGAGCATTTTTTCTTATTTTCTTGTAACCTTTGAATACAGGCATCAGCATGTTAGAAAAGCTGGATTTTTTTATATATTTATGACTCATTTTGGAACTGTTTTTATTATCTCTGGGCTCTTGTATTGGGGAACATTTTCAAATGGATTAAACTTTGATGCTATGAAGATTGCTGCTATGCATATGAGCATGTTTTCTAAATCCATCATCTTCTTATGCTTCCTAATTGGCTTTGGAACAAAAGCTGGTATTGTTCCTTTGCATATCTGGCTTCCAATGGCACATCCTTCTGCACCGAGCAATGTATCTGCGATGATGAGTTCTGTTATGATCAAGACTGCTATATATGGAATTTTTAGATTTGTAATCGATATGCTGGGTGTTGGCCCCATCTGGTGGGGGAGTATTATACTCTTCATTGGGATAGCATCGTCTTTGATCGGCGTTCTTTATGCTTTAATGGAACACGATATTAAAAAACTTTTAGCATATCATAGCGTTGAGAATATTGGAATAATTTTTATGGGAGTAGGTTTAGGTGTTATTTTCTCATCAATGTCTCTATACACTTTTGCTGCTATTGCCTACTGCGCTTCTTTGTTTCATGTTTTGAACCATGCTGTTTTTAAGAGCTTGCTTTTCCTTTCTGCAGGCTCTATTAGTAAAATAATCGGCACAAGAGATATGGAGCATTATGGTGGATTGATAAAAAATATGCCTAAAACTGCTTTATCTTTTTTGATTGGATCATTGGCTATTTCAGCTATCCCTCCCCTTAATGGGTTTGCTAGCGAATATCAAATATATATTTCGATGTTAAACCTGTCTTACTTTGCGCATTCTTACTGGAAGCTTTTTGCTATATTGTCTCCTGTAGCATTAATTTTAACTGGTGCACTTGCTGCTGCTTGTTTTGTAAAGGCTTTTTCGGTATCATTTTTGGCTTTGCCGCGCTCATCTGAGGCAAAGAATGCAAAGGAACCAAATCTTATGATTATCCTACCAGAAGCTATCCTTGCCTTTAGCTGTATATTACTTGGTTTATTAGCTTCCAATATACTTTTTTATATCTCTAAAATAGTGTTACAAATAGATTCAAATTTTAATGTTGTCTATTTTCAAACGACAAATCTTTTATTTTTTATAATTTTTGGAATATTCTTTAGTTTATCTATAATTTTTGGTAAAATTTTTGGACTATTTGAGATTAGAAAGGTCCCCACATGGGGATGCGGCATTAACTTAAACTCTAAAATGGAATATACTGCAGCGTCTTTTTCACAACCGATAAGACGAACGTATTCTTTTTTCCTGAGACCAAATAGAAAGATCACAGTTAATCCTTCTAAGCCATTGGATATCTTATTTTCTGAGGATTTAAAGCCTCCATTCACTACTTATTTATATAGCCCAATAAGAAAATTTATATTAAATTTTTCTATTAAAATGAGATTTCTTCAAAGCGGATATGTGCATTTTTATCTTGCATATATATTTATTACATTAGTGGTGCTTTTGTTATGGTATCGATAAATCCATCATTAGTTTTAGTTTCAATAATACAAGTCATTATCGCATTGGTTTTTTCTCCTCTTGTAAGTGGAGTTATTAAGAAGATAAAATCACGTTTCCAATCCAGGAAGGGGGCGACTATATTTCAGCCATATAGAGACCTTTTAAAATTCTTTAAAAAGGAATCGACAATCTCTGAAAATTCATCGATAATATCGATTTTTGCTCCTTTTATTGTCTTTGCTTCATATCTTAGCGCTTGTGTTTTGTTCCCCTTTCTTGGTTTTAAAAATAGTTCGGGATATGACCTTATTACATTTATATATTGTTTTGGAGTTGCAAGATTTTTTATTGCATTGGCTGGTATGGAATCAGGTTCGAGTTTTGGAGGTATGGGTTCTAGCAGAGAAATGATGATATCAGCTCTTTCTGAACCAGTTTTCTCTATAGTCTTGTTTGCTCTTTCGTTAAGTGTTCTTTCGTATAACCTTAATAGCATGCTTTCATCTGGATGGTCGATTCCTGGAATTTTGCTGAGCATTTCTATGTTTATAATTGTAATAGCAGAGTCTTCAAGATTGCCAGTAGACAATCCTGATACCCATTTAGAGCTTACTATGGTTCATGAAGGAATGATTCTTGAATATTCTGGTCCTCTTTTGGGAATTTTTCACTATGCATCTATGTTAAAGCAATTTATTTTAATTGCTTTATTTGTAAGTATTTTCTCTCCTAATATAGAAAATCTTGTTTTGGACATCTTTGTAAAGTTTTTATTATTTCTTCTTATTGTCTTTTTAATAGCATTTATTGAATCTATCGTCCCCAAGATGCGACTTTTCAAATTGCCTGGATTTTTCTTTGCTACTGGTATACTGGGCGTTCTTGCAATTTTAATATATTTTATAAAATAATTTTAGGAGGTATATTTTTGGACTTTTTAAGTTTTATTTTTCTTATAACTTCATTATGGATGTTACAAACAAGAAATGTGACAAAAAGCGTATATTTACTAATTTTACAGTCTTTATCTTTAAGTGTTCTAATGATAGGTATTCCGATGTTTTCTTCGGGCAATGATTTCAATCTTTTTCACTCAGCTATTGCTGCTATATTAACCTTCTTTGTAAAGGTCGTCTTTCTTCCATTTATAATTCTTCGTGTTAACAAAAAACTTAGATCAAACGATCTCGTCCCTATGAATATGTCACAAGGTCTTTCTTTATTGATAGGGATATTTCTTATTGGATTTTCACAAGTTTTGAACTCTTCAGGCTTCTTCAGCACATCTCATTTAAGTTCGGGCTATTCTTTTTTTGCAATTTCATCAATCTTGATCGGATGTTTTTATATGCTAAGTCATCGTGCTCTTCTATGTCAGATTATAGGAATAATCGTTATGGAAAATGGGATATTTTTATATTCTGTCTCTCTTACAAATGGAATGCCTCTGATTTTCGAATTTGGAACATTTTTTGATTTGCTTGTTGGAGTTCTCGTTATGGGAATTATGACCAATTATATTCATGGTCTTTTCGAGTCGACAGATACTGAAAATCTTACTGAATTGAAGGGCTAATCGTGATACTCTTATTTATAGTTTTAATACCAATAATTTTTTCTTTTTTCTGTATTTTACCAAAACAAACTAAAATAATTCAATGGATTACCTCTTGTGCAATTATTTTAGCGAGTTTGTTGGCATTCATATCATGTTTTTATGTTTTATCATCAGGTAAAATATTATTTTTATCAAATATATTTGCTGTTGATCTTCTTTCAGTCCCATTTGTTCTGGTAATAGCAATAGTCAGCCTTATATGCTCAATTTCATCTATTGGCTATGTAAATAGAGATATCGAAATAAATGAAATGAAAAAAAGTTATATTAAGCCATTTTATATATTACTTTTATTATTTGTATGTACAATGTATTTATCAGTTCTTTGTCAAAATCTCGGCTTGATATGGGTATCCATCGAAGCAACTACTGTTATATCTGCATTGCTAGTTGGCTTTTATAGAAAAAGAGCATCTCTTGAGGCAGCATGGAAATATATCATTCTTTGTACAGTTGGAATTGCATTTGCGCTTGTTGGTTTGATTTTAATATATCAAGCAGAACAAATTTCACTATTTAATGGTGTCGAAACGCTTAACTGGTTCAAACTTATATCATATGGGAAAAATCTGGATCCAAATTTGATGAAAATCTCATTTATATTTATTATAGTTGGATATGGAACAAAAGCTGGAATTTTTCCAATGCACACATGGCTTCCAGATGCACACGGACAATCTCCAGCTCCAATAAGCGCTCTTCTTTCAGGTGTTTTACTTAACTGTGCTGTGTATGCAATCTTAAGGCATCATTTATTGCTTTCCTCAGCGGTTGGCAGTAATTTTTCCAGCAATTTGCTAGTAGGTTTTGGCGCTCTTTCAATGATATTTTCAGTACCTTTTATTTTGACTCAACGTGACATAAAAAGACTTTTTGCATATTCGAGTGTGGAACATATGGGCATAATTCTTATAGGTTTTGGTTTAGGCAATTTTTTTGGAGTGCTTGGCGCGATGCTTCATATGTTCAATCACTCTATCGGAAAGTCAACGCTTTTTTTAAGTACAGGCTCTATTGTTAAAAGATATGGGAGCAATAACATTGCAAGATTAAAAGGGATCGGTCAAACAAAGCCGATTACTTCAATAATATTTTTGTGTGTATTGTTAGCTATTGCTGGCTCTCCTCCATTTGGACTTTTTTTAAGTGAAACGTACATCGCGTACGCTATTTTTCAAAAATTTGGTTTTTTTCCAGGTATAGTCTATCTTACTTTAATAGCTACCGTATTTGCTGCGTTTATGTATTATTTAGGTAAAATGTATTTTAGCAATCAAAGACCAGATTTTAAGTTTAAAGAGCGTATTGGCTTGCAACATATTTTTCTTTCTATTCCTATTGTTATTCTAATAATTACTGGCTGTTTCCTTACACCTTCTATAAATATTATTTCAAAAATTGTTGAATATTTTATGAGAGGTATTTGAAATTATGAATTATATATTGGTTACGACTAAAAAAGAAAATTTAGACAATGAAATTATTAGTTTAAGAAGTTCTGGTGCTCAACTTTTAACGATTTTTGCAAATGACGAGAGAGCTATTAGTAATAATTTTAAGGTATATGCTATTTTTTTATTGAAAAATGGCGATATTGTAGAATTATCATTTTTTGTTAATCCAGATAAACCTTTTTATGAATCTATTTCCAGATATTTTCCATCAGCTAACTGGCTTGAAAGAGAAATATTTGACACATTTGGAATAAAACCTATTGATCATCCTGACTTAAGGCCTATTGTAAATTTTCCTGATTGGCCTAAAGGTATATTTTTAATGAGAAAGGATTTTATAGATAAAAAAGTTAATCGTGGAATTGCTAAAGATTTTAATTTTATCCCTGTAAAAGGTGAAGGTATTTTTCAAGTTCCCGTTGGTCCAATTCATGCTGGGATAATTGAACCTGGCCATTTTAGATTTTTTGTTTTTGGAGAAGACATGATAAATTTACAGGCTCAGCTCTTCTTTACTCATAGGGGTATAGAAAAGAGATTGGAGGGCTTAAGCATAAATGACGCGCTTTTCCACATTGAGAGGCTGTGTGGTGTAAGCTCTGCATCTCATGCTTATGCTTTTTCAAAGGCTATAGAAAATATTTACGATTTACAGACACCTAGATACTCTGAATTTTCCAGGATAATAATTCTCGAACTTGAAAGGCTATACAATCATATCGGAGATATTGGCAATATATGTGCTGGAGTAGGCTTTCATTTAGCAGTAAGCAGGGGAGCTATCTTAAAAGAAAGACTTCAACAATTAAACTTTAAATATTTTGGACACAGATATCTTCGTGGGATAATATGCCCTGGTGGTTTGAATAGGAAAATACTCTTTGATGATGAAATGTTTGTCAAATTGAATTCTATTGAGCACGAGTTAATAGAGCTTTTCGAATCTATAAAGGATTATGAGCTCTTGTTAGATAGGTTTGTTACTACTGGAGTGCTGCCTAAGAATATAGCTTCAGAAATGGGAGCTACAGGAATAGCCTTAAGAGCTTCTGGCATTAATTTTGATACCAGAAAGGATATTGGATATTCCGTTTATTCAGATTTAGAATTCAATATTCCCTTTCAAACTGAAGGAGATGTTTTCTGTAGGTTTGTACAGAGATTCGAAGAATCTATTGAGTCTTTTAAGATAATAAAACAGTGTTATGAATTTATTAAAAAATTAGATAATAAAGCCTTTTTTACAGATCTACCTGAAAATATTAGAATCAATACGGGCATAGGGTTTGTAGAAACCCCAAGAGGTACAGCTTTGCATTGGGTTATGCTTGATGATTTTGGTAAAATTTTTAGAATTCACATTCGCTCTGCTTCTCACAGGAATTGGATGGTCTTGCCAATATGTATTCCAGGGAATATTATTCCAGATTTTCCGCTAATAAATAAGAGTTTTGAGTTATGCTACTCATCTTGTGACAGGTAGGAGGATATTTTGTTTAAAGTTTTAAATCGTCTGTTAAGAACAAAAGTAATTACAAGTTCTATTGATGAATTATCTGAATCATTTAAAGATTTCCCATCTATAGATGCTTCTTTGTGTCCAAACAATTGTAATTTGTGCATTGAAAGATGTCCATCTCATGCCATAGATAAAGATAAAAAAATAAATTATATAAAGTGCACTAACTGTAGACTATGCTTTGATATTTGTAAATTTAAAGCTATCGAACTTATTGAGAGACCTATAATCATAAATGAAAATTCTAAAAATATTGAAATGTTTAGAAAACAATTCAAAGACTCTGTTCATATAAGATATGTGGATACAGGAGAGTGCAATGCCTGCCTTTTTGAAGTTAATGCTACCTCAAATTCATTTTATGATATCGATCAATATGGCATTAGTTTTGTGGCGTCTCCAAAGCATGCCGATGTAATATTGTTTACTGGATCGATAGTAAGAAATATGGAAAAACCATTTCTGGACACTTTAGTTGCTATTCCAAAACCCTACCTTGTTATTGCAGTTGGCAATTGCGCATGCGGCAACAATATGTTTGTTTCTGAATATGCAAAAAACAATTTGCCAGATAATGATTTTATAGATGTTTATATTCCTGGTTGTCCACCAAATCCTTTATTGATAATTAAAGGTATTTTAAAGGCGTTAGGCAGAATAAAATAAATCTATAGTTTTTTAATAATACACAACGTTTATAACGGATTAACTGATGATTTTACAATAATTGCTCTTGATCACATAATTCGATTTCTGAACAATGTTAATTTGACTAGAAATATATTTTTAGTTGTAGCAATTTTGATATGTCATGAGCCCAGTTGTTATCTTAAAAAATAAAATTATACTCTCAATAATAATTTGACAATGCTCTGAAAAAGTTGTAAAACTCATTTAGAGGTGAGAATAGTGATATCAAAAAGTGTTATAAGTGAATTGGAAGATATAGCTGGGAGAGAAAACGTTCTTACTGATTACGCTTATACTTTTGTTTATTCATATGATGCTACACAGCTACATAAAGTACCAGATGTAGTAGTAATTGTATCTAATTCAAAGCAAGTTTCAAAAGTGGTAAAAGTAGCTAGAAAACACAAGGTAAATCTTTATCCAAGGGGTTCGGGAACCAGTATTAGTGGCGGTCCAATACCTGCTGAAGGTGGAATAGTTCTGGAATTAAGCAGATTGAATAAAATATTGGATATCGACACAGAAAATATGATAGCTGTTGTAGAACCAGGCGTAATAGCCGCTGTTTTAGATGCTGAGGTTGCAAAAAGAGGTCTTTTTTACCCTCCAGATCCGGGTAGTCTTTCTGTGGCAACTATTGGTGGTTGTGTGGCAGAGGGAGCGGGAGGCTTAAGGGGATTGAAATATGGTACAACAAAAAATTATGTAATAGGTTTGGAGGTTGTTCTGCCAAACTCAGATATAGTTCAGACGGGCAGTTTTTCGCTTAGGGGGAGTCCAGGATTTGACTTAACTCATCTTTTTGTTTGCTCAGAGGGAACATTGGGGATTATTACAAAGATAATGTTAAAGCTAATTTATCCTCCAAAAAAGATAAAGACTATGTTGGTAATGTTTGATGAAATAGAATCAGCAGGTATTGCTGTGGCAAGTATTATTGAGAATAAGGTTATTCCATCCACTATGGAGTTATTGGATAAAGTATCTATAAACGCTATTGAAGACTTTAATAGGGTTGGTTTGCCAAGGGATATTGAGGCGCTCTTGTTAATAGAAGTAGATGGTGAACCAGAAGACGTTGATAAATCAGCTAAAGTTGTAGAAGAGGTTTGTTCAAAAGCTGGTGCAAGATCTATAGAGGTAGCAAAGAATGAAAGTGAAAGAAATAGGCTAATGCAGGCAAGAAGATCTTTGTTTCCTGTTTTGGCAAGACTTAGGCCTACTACGATTACTGAGGATGCTACAGTACCCAGAAGCAAAGTACCATCGATGATAAAAAGAATTCATGAGATTAAAGATAGATACAATCTTCTTATAGGCAGTTGTGGTCATGTGGGTGATGGCAATATGCATCCTATTTTTCTAACTGACAAAAGGGACAAAGTTGAGATGGAAAAGGTAGAAAAAGCAGTGAGCGAGATCTTTGATTATTGTATAGAACTTGGTGGGACGCTTACAGGAGAACATGGAATAGGAATTGTAAAGGCAAAGTTTATGGAAAGAGAATTTAAAAAAGAAGGCATGAGGTTTTTTTCTGATATAAAAAAGTCAATTGACCCACAAAACATAATGAATCCAAATAAGATAATTATGGCTAAAGATATAAAAGTTGATTACATATAAAAAGATTAATATAAAAATTGATTCATAATCTGTTTATAAATATACCTAATAGACAAAAAGGAAGCTGCAAAGTTAGAAAGCGAACCAACTGGAATTCAAGCCAAACAATTTGATACACAGGAACCTTTACTTTCGGACAAGGCTGTTCTTAATTCACTGGCATGGAAAAATTGGTTTGGACATGGTTTAAACAAAATTCCTCAGAAGACGGAAATAATTAATTATGAGCCTCTGGATGCCTTCCCTGAGAATTCAAAGATCTTATCTGGGTCTTGCTGGGGCTCATCTGCCGTAGATGATCATAATAAAATGGCTTTCAGGTGTGCTTCAGAAAATCGAATACTCGATCCATGTTTTACGACTGCTTTCAAAGGGGTCTTGGCTTGCAATATCAACCCATTTAATAAAGATATTATTTTGCTGAAGTTGACCAAGTTTCTTGATGGGATAAAACCAAATGAACTAAATAAAGAAGATAATGAATGGGGATTTTTAGTACAACTTGATAACAATGTGTTATGTGCGAAGTTGACTGGTACGAGATTTGTATCAAATGTGGTTATATATCCTTATGTATGTTGGTATGCTGGAAAACAAGGCCAAAGAAGATTATTCTAATAAATATCTGGATGGTAGATTTTTAGAGACAACTTCTTCTCCATATTGGAAATTCGAAACGATATAGATTATAAAAAATTCTAATTATCCCGAAAAAGATGCTTTCATTAAAAAAACGTTTAATGTTTTAAGAGTTTTTCGATGATAATAAGCTAATAAAAATTTATGATCTATTAACGTTCTGTCTTAATATCATCCATTTTGGATAAATTTCCTTAACTGCACTTACTTCTGAGAGCATATCAAGTTCATTTTTGGTAAGTTTTAAGTTTGCTGCTTTTATGTTATCTTCTAATTGATTTATTTTATTGGTGTTTATAATAACTAATTAATTAGCTGTTAATAAACTGTTAAAATAAAGTTAGTATGTTTTAATAAAAACTATTACAAAGACTTAATGATTCTCTTACTTTATAATCAATTTTTAACTTATGATTAACTTTATATTTACGCTTTGTTAACAATTTTAATTTAACATGTACGTAAATTTATATGCTATGGGAGGTTTTGGAATATTGAAAAAATCATTTTTGTATGTTGCAATTGTTATTTTATTTCTTCAAGTTATATTTTTTGAATCTTATTCATTTGCTGGAAATTTAATTTACGTTCCTACAGATCAGAGTTTGACTCCTGCAGGAGAACAAGTACTTTTTTCTGGTAGACCCAATGCTATTGCTATAAATCCAGATGGAAAAACTGCTGTAGCAAATGTGGGGGGTTATCCTAATGGTTTTACGCCTAATTATTCTCCAATAGTTGTACTGGATCTAAAAGAAGGGAGGGTAATTCAGAATTTTAGCCTGTCAAAAAGTGAAAAGGGTGGTTCATATACTGGGATAATTTATTCAAAGGATGGATCTAAATTATATGCTTCTTTTAGCGATGGGAAAATTCTTGATTTTAATGTGAATAGTGAGGGGCTATTAACTTTACATAAAGTAATCGAATTGCCAAAGAATGTGGATGGAAAAACTCCTGATCCAGGTGGTCTAGCTGTTTCTCCTGATGGATCGAAATTATACGTTGCTTTAAGTAGGAATAATTCAATAGGAATAATAGATTTATCTGACGATAAATTTATTGGCGAGATTTCTGTTGGTAATGCTCCCTATACAATATTAATTGACTCAAACTTAGCTTTTGTTACAAATCAGGGAGGAAGGATTGCTACAAATGCAGATTATACGAATTATTCTAGTGGAACATCAATAGTTTCCGATCCTGTTACCGGCGCAGCTAGCACCGGTACGGTTTCTGTGATAGATCTAAATACTGAATCTGTAATAAAAAATATTACTGTGGGTTTACAACCTACTGCAATGTGTCAGAATAAAGAAGATATCTTTGTAACCAATACAAATAGTGATACGATTTCAGTTATAAATAAGAAATCTTTAACAGTAGTAAAGACTATCAGTATTCATCCATATCCCAATTCTATATTTGGCAGCCAACCAAATGCAATCGCAATTTCACCTGAAAATAAATTATATGTTAGTCTTGGTTCCAACAATGCTATAGCTGTTTATGATTGGAATGGAGAAAACGAAGCTGTAAAATTCGATGGTCTAATCCCTACAGGGTGGTATCCAGGTGATATCGCTATTGATAAAGCGCTAAATAGTATTGTAGTAGCAAATATTAAAGGTGTCGGATCCATGGGTAGTGAGGTTCCATTTGGGCATTCAAAACAATCTTTTGGGCATTCAGTTTACGCATGGCTTGGCAGTATATCCATAATAAAATATCCTGATAATGTAACTCTATCTAACTTTACAAAGAAAGTATATGAGAATAATAATTGGGGGAATTTATTAAATAATAATGTCAAAGTTAATCATATTTTAGATTCGTTTACAACTCCATCTCAATTAAGTATGCCTCAAAACGCAGTTAACAATTATCAATTTGGTATATCAGTTTCAATTCCTTTACATTTAGGAGAGCTTTCTGCTATAAAACATGTTTTCTATATTATCAAAGAAAATAGACCCTATGATCAGGTATTTGGCGATATTAAAGAAGGTAATGGCGATCCAGACTTAGTTTTATTTGGCGAAAAAGTTACTCCAAATCAGCATGCATTAGCAAAGGACTTTGTATTGTTTGACAACTTTTACTGCAGCGGTTCAGTATCTGCTGATGGACATCAATTTACTGATCAGGGATTAGATCCTGATTATGTGGAGAGACAGTTTGGAGACTTTCCCCGCAGTTATCCTAATGAAGGTGGAGATAGTTTGGCTTATCTTTCATCAGGATTTATTTGGGATGATGCAGTAAAACATGGAAAATCAGTAGCTAATTTTGGAGAATATGTAAAATACTTTCGCACTCCTACTGGATCTGGCGTAGAACCATTAGGAAGCTGGCAGGATTGGTATAAAGATTCCCAGATTATTGAAGGAAAAATTACTGGGCAATTACATGTTCCAATTGGAAGATTTCAATCTGTATCTGATGTAGTTTCAAATGACAAGCTTTTAGTTCGAGATTATCCACCATTTTGTTTGAACATACCAGACCAGTATAGAGTAGATATATTCTTGAAGCAGTTTAATTTATACGTAAAAAATAATGATCTCCCAAATCTTATAATTATGTCTTTGCCTGATGATCATACAGGGGGAACAAAACCTGGACTGCCTACACCAAGAGCTATGGTAGCAGATAATGATCTTGCTTTGGGTAGAGTTGTTGATGCTATAAGTCATAGTAAATATTGGAAAGATTCAGTTATATTTGTGGTTGAAGACGATGCCCAAAATGGAGTAGATCATGTTGATGGACATAGAACAGTTGCACTTGTTATCGGACCCTACGTGAAAAGAAATTATGTTGACCATACAAAGTATACTCAGATAGACATGCTAAGAACGATAGAACAGATTTTAGATTTGCCGCCAATGAATCAGATGGATTCTGCTGCGACACCCATGTATGATGCTTTTACAGATAAACCTGATTTCACTCCCTATAACGTTTTGTCAAACAATATCCCTTTGAATGAAATGAATCCAGATTTAAAATCTTTAAACATATCAAACAGTAAACTTCAATACTTATGGGCATTATCTTCTGAAAATATGTTTTCTGGTTCTACCGTAAACGACGAAGACAGGCAAAGTGATAATCTATTAAATAGAGATATATGGTATAGTGTAAAGGGTTTCGATTTACCATATCCAGGTGACAATAAAGTGTATTTACCAGATGAAGCAAAAACAAAACCTTTAAATGAACAATAGCTATAATAATTAAATTTTTGAGCCCTATGAAATAGAAACTTTTATTTCATAGGGCTTATATTAAATATTTAATTTTTTATTTAAAGTAAAAAATACTTAATTAATACCAATTGATATACATATTTTTCACACGTAAACAAATATTCTTCATACAATATTCCTTGTTAAACTTTTTTGGCAATTCATGTGATATTTTTTCTGAATATGAACCTCCTTAGAATTCTAGAAATTTTATTGCGATTTAAAATTTTTGTATTATAATTTAAGCTAATAAATCATTTCTTTCTAAGGGGAGTTTATGGCTTGAAAAAATTATTAAAAGTTATAACTTTTATTTTGCCATTTATTTTTTTATTTTCTATTTCGTATGCGGAACAATCAGAGATGTTAATTCCTCATCCCGATACAAAAAACATTTCTTCAAACTGGTTACCTATAAAGGATTCGTTGAACAAAAATCTCTCTAGTACTCAGAATGGCTTTTATTACCCTGTGTTTTATTATTACTATCCTGAAACTATTTCAGTGGATAAAGAAAACAGAACAATTACTGTATGGATATTAGAAGCTCCTTCAAATAATGTTATATCTCTTAATTGTGCAAATAATTTTGGGTGGTTTTCCAAATCATGTTTTGTAGATCATATGGAAGCTTTATATAAGTTCGACTACTTAAGAGCTACGTATCAAAGAATTTCGCCAAATTATTACTATGATGCTAATGATAATCTTACTAGAAGGTCAAGCGACGAAATATCAAAAGTTGAAGAAATTAAAGATGGTTCTGTACAGCAAAAAGAATATGATTTTTTTAAAAAATTTTTAAAATGAAAGTATGAAATGAATGCCCTAGTTTTAGATAAAATTTCAAAGGTTGAAGATAGACCTCTTAAAATTATGGAAGTTGAAATGCAAATTCCAGGCGAAAGCGAGATTTTAGTAGAAATATCTTGCTGTGGAATATGCCATACTGAATTGGATGAAATAGAGGGAAGAGTAATGCCGAAACTGCCCATAATTTTAGGTCATCAAATAGTTGGAAATGTTAAAGAGATTGGGAGAGACGTTAAGAAATTTAAAGTGGGCGATAGGGTTGGTATTGCATGGATAAATTCAGTATGTGGAAAATGCTACTTTTGTAGAAGAGGGGAAGAAAATCTCTGCAATGATTTTAAGGCTACAGGGTGTGATGTAAACGGAGGTTATGCTCAATATTGTTTAATATCTGAGAATTTTTGCTATAAAATACCCGATAATTTTTCAGACGTTCAGGCTGCACCCCTTCTGTGTGCTGGAGCAGTAGGGTACAGGTCGTTAAAGCTTACTAATATGAACGATTACGAGTGTATTGGTCTTTTTGGTTTTGGTGCATCGGCTCATATAGTAATCCAATTAATAAAGAAGCTTTATCCAAATTCAAAAGTCTTTGTGTTTACTAGGCGAAAAGATGATGCAGCAAGCAAAATGGCGCAAGATATGGGTGCTGATTGGGTTGGAGTTACAGGAGATAAACCTCCCAAAAAACTGAACCGCGCTATTGATACTACTCCTGTTGGTTATGTGATAAGAGAAGCTCTGAGCGTTCTCGAAAAGGGTGGTAGATTAGTAACTAATCTTATTAGAAAAGAGTCTCTAATACCAGAACTTGATTATCAAGAACACTTGTGGAACGAGAAAGAGTTAAAAAGTGTAGCCAATATTACAAGAGATGATGTAAGAGAATTTTTAGATATTGCATCATCTATTCCAATAGTGTCAAGAGTGAACGAATTTGATTTTCAAGATGCAAACAAAGCACTTGTGATGCTAAAGCATGGAGAATACAAAGGGGCGGGGGTTTTAATTGTTAAATAGATTAAATACCTTTATTCAATATAATTTATGAAAAGTGCTTTAATTGCGACGGACTCTAGCGGGGAGATTTTTAATGGAAATTTTGAAGAAGCACCATTTTATTCGATCTACAATCGTGACAATTTTTTAAAGAGAATTTCTAAGGAAAATCTATCTAGAATCGATCTAAAAAAACATATATTGATGGGCACTAATATCAGTGAAAAATATAAAGAAGAATTACTCAAGTCAGATGTGGATTCGATAATTTTAGACTTTAAAAACCTAAATAGTGCTAAAGTATTTTATTTAGACTTTCTCAAAAAAGTTGAGATTTTTGAAAGGTATTCGTCTGAATATGAGTTTTGGTTTGAAGAAAATAAATTTGTTTACCTTTCAGAGATAGAAGCATTGAAAATGTTAGTTCCTTCTGAAGGAAAGGGTTTGGAAGTAGGGGTTGGAAGCGGAAGGTTTGCAAAACCCCTGGGAATTTTATTTGGAGTAGAGCCATCGGATAAAATGATTCAAATTGCAAGAAATAAAGGTATAAACGTTTATAAGGGTTTAGCTGAAGATCTGCCTTTTTATGATAATAAATTTGATTTCGTACTTTTGGCTGTAACTATTTGCTTTGTAAACGATCCAGAAAGGAGTCTATTGGAAGCAAAAAGAGTTCTGAAAAAAGGTTCAAGATTAATAGTTGCTATAGTTGATAAAGAAAGTGAACTTGGTAAATTGTATTTAAATAGACAATCAAATAGCGTTTTTTATAAGAATGCAAGATTTTTTTCGTCAGAAGAGATTATTGATCTTTTTAATAAAATTGACATTAGATTCTTAGGAGCAGTTCAAGTTTTGTTTGGGGTAGATATCAAAGATTTAAGTTATGTTCAAGAGCCCGAACCAGGCTATGGAAAAGGTGCTTTTGTAGTCCTGGCGGGAGAAAAATTGTAGAATTTATGTATTGTATTATAATATGAACTTATGTTTAAAAAAATTTTAACCAACTTTAAGATATATATAATTATAATATTTGCTTTTTTAACTTTAAATGTAGTCTGTAAACAGGCGTGGGCAATAAATTGGGTTTACTTTGCTACTGATAATATATATGGAAATCAATTCTTTTATGATACAGATAGCATCAAGTATCTAACACAAAATATAATAGAAGTTAATTACAAGGAGTTATACTCTGAAGCAGGCAAAAACGCTTATATTTCAATTTTAAAATCACATAATATTTCAGTTTATGGATATGATTTGCTCTTATATACCATCGTTTATTTGAAAGTCGATCTCAAAAATAATTTAATAATGATACTTTCCTTTACTGACTACAACAAAAATGGTGACATTTTATATTTTGATAGCATAGAAAATCCTACCTGGGATTATGTACAAGAAGGAACTATAGGGAGACTCCTTATTGAAGCTATAAAGAGTAACCAAAAAAATAATTTTTAAAGAATTTTTTATGTAACGTTTACTTAAGGAGGAGATTATGTTTAGAGGAATTTATGTTGCATGCATTACAATTTTGGACGAGAATGGTAATTTCGATCTTGCGAATATGACCGTTCATATAAATAATCTCATAAATAGTGGAGTAGATGGGATATTATTTCTTGGGAGCACTGGCGAATTTTACTCATTCTCGGTTGAGCAAAGGAAAAAGCTTGCATCTTTTGCCGTTAATTCGGTAAATAAAAGGGTAAAGGTTCTTATTGGAACAGGATCTACCAATATAAATGAGGTTATTGAAGTGTCAAAATTTTCCAAAGAAATAGGGGCTGATGGAATAACTATTGTATCGCCATATTATTTTGGACCATCTGACAGTGCTGCAGAACAGTACTTTGGAAAGATTGCTCAGGCTGTAGATATACCTATTATGTTATACAATTTTCCAGCAAGGACAGGAACAGAGCTATCTATTGAAGTAGTATCAAATCTTGCAAAAAAATACTACAACATCGTTTCTTTAAAAGATACAGTTGATAGCATCAGCCATACGAGAAGAGTGATCCAAAAGATAAAATCTATTAGACCAGACTTTACTGTTTTATCAGGTTTTGACGAATACTATATCCTAAATAGACTTTCAGGTGGAGATGGAGTGCTATGTGGTCTGGCCAATGTAGAACCAAAGCTTTTTGTCGATTTGCACAGAGCTTATGAAAACAAAGATTTTGTAACGGTAGAAAAATGCGCAAAGAAGATTTCTGTTCTTATGAATTTGTATGAGTGTACAGATCTTTTTATTACTGCTATAAAAGCTGCTGTAAAAGTTAATGGGTTGGATATTTCTACCTATACTAATCTACCAGGGATCAATATTACCGATAAACAATTCAACATCGTTAAAAAAATTGTTGAAGAGGCACGTTCTATTGTATAATAAACAGTTTTGAAAATTTAAGAAAAGGTAGTCATGCTTAGAAAATGAGTTATTTATTTTTAGATATCGAAACAATTATTGATGATGAACTTCTTAGAAAGACAGGTTCTGAGAAGAATATAATTCAGTTCAACAATAATGAATTTATAAGACAAAATGTATTTCATATCCCCATTTGCTTTTCGGTTATTGTAAATATTGGAACTCAGGATTTCTATTTTAAGTCTTTTGTGAGCAAAAATGCATCTTTAATAGTTGATAAGTTTTTTTCAGGATTTTATTTGCTAATAGAAAAATCGAAACAAAGGAATTTAACATACCCTATAATTGTCACCTATAACGGTCAAAGTTTTGATATGCCAATTTTAACGCTTCAGGCTATTAAATACTACGATTTGTTGTCTCAAGAGGCAAAGGATGGTTTAAAGGAATATCTTGATACAAATGATAAATGGGAAAATAATAGGCCAAATTATACGAGTAGAAATACCATTTATCACATAGATACGTATTTGCTTACTAATTCTTATTCTTCTTTGAAGGCTTTATGTATGCTTAATGGTATTGAATGCAAGACTCAAATGAATGGTAAACAGGTTGGTGAGTATTTTAGGGAGAATAAGCTAGAAGACATTGCTTTCTATTGTGCTGAAGACGTTCTTTCTCTTGCAAAATTGTTTAATAAAATAAATATTGCTCGTGGGAATAATTCATTAATATTACCTGAAAATTTGGAACAGTGTGAAATAAAAATTCTTGAATAGAAAAAGTTTTAATAATTAATAAAGTTTAAATAAAAAAATTGTGATAAAAATCTATATTAATTATTTTAAGGAGGTTTCTATGAAAAATTTTTTATTTGGTTTATTTTTGGGTGCTGCTCTTATGTTAGCTACTGGTTTTTCTTTTAATTGGGTTTTTAATAAAAGTTTTGCTCAGGCTCAAACATTTATACCTGAATACTATCAACAGTTAGCTTGGGGGAAACATTCTCAAATGGATGCTGCCTTAAATCTTTTAATAAAAGCTAGAGATCATCTTGATAAAGCAGCTCATGATTATAATGGGCATAGAGTTAAAGCAATTGAATATACAGATAAAGCGATTCAGGAAGTAAGAGAAGGAATTAATTTTGCAAATAATCATTAAATTCTAATATTTTTATTTAAATATGAATACTCTTCTAAAACCGAGAGTTTTATTTTGCCGTTTGGAATAACAACTATGCCTTCTTTTGGATATGAGAATGTATCCTCAAATGAATCTACATAAAAGTTTATAAACGTAAAAGCATAAGCCGTAGAGGATTGGTAAAAATCTGTTAGAACAAAAAATAATGAAATTATTAGCAAAAACTTGCTTAACATCCTTTCTCCCTTTTTAAAATTCGTTAACAATAATTATATATTTTTTCTGATAAATGTATTACAAGCTTGGTATTTATTTAATTTTAAGGTTTAAAATTAAAAGTGAAAGATTTAAGATGGCGGATGAGATGGACGAAAAATATAACGTAAGATGTTGGATTGGACTTTGAAACTTGAAACTATATCCTGAAGATTGTTATCATCGTCAAACTTACAAATCAGAATTGAGGATTTTTTAGTTGGAAAATTTGATAAGAACTCTACTTTTGATAATTCAGACTTTCGAAGCAGATTCTCTCTAGTCTGAATAAAATTTGGGGGGAAATTTATAAGAATTTCTGAAGTAAAAAGGAAAGTTAATATTTCGAAGGGTACTCTTCCCTATTTTGAACGTATTAGACTCATAATTATGTGTGTCGTGACAAAAATAAAATTTAGAGATTATACATTTAATAAAACAATTTTCAAGTCTTAAATGACTTTAAATGATGAGGTAAATTATTTGAATGTAATAATGAATTTACAAATTATTTTGTAAGTTTAATTTTTTTGATTTTTATACCAATCTCTCCAAATTATTTTATAAATTTTTAAAAATTTTGGTATCTTATTCAATAAGGGTAAATATGGAAATAATAAAAGGACTAAGAAAAATGTCATCATCAAAATGCCAACTTGTAAATCTCCATTGGAAGATGTTGACATGGGCGGTAGCTGGTATGCGAGTGTATATGGCCAAAGCCACCAAGCGCCAGGATAATTTCCCGTTTCATTAGATATACCCCAATCTTCTCCAAGCATATCCAATTGCTTTGCAACACTGTGATAAACTTTTCCCTGAAAAAGCAGCAATGGTTTCGTAAAATTCATATTATAAAAGTCATAAGGAGAATTTGAAGAGACAATTGATCCTTCGAGTAAGCCAGACAAACCCAACTTAAATAAACTGTTCATCATTGTTTTTATAGGACCGTAGTCACCATTAGGAATTATTACATTGTTGTTTTCAATTTTTGCATTTTCAAGTGCCTTATCATAAGATTTTACCCATTTCAATTTTTGTTCATTAGTAGCATTTTTATATTCCTCAAGAGACGATTTTAAATTATTGTCAAATATAGCAATCTTTTCAAGAGGATTTATTATGAAATCATCTATTGGATTAATCGGTGTAGTTACACCTAAAATGACTGAAGGCTTAATGCCAAAAAAGTTCTGAGACTGAGAGGTATCGCTATCATAAGGTGGACCATAGTCGCTAATCGAACTTTTTCCTTCAAGGATGTTTATAAATGTTTTCAAATAAGATATGGTTTCATATTTTGCAATTTGCTTTGCAGTAACTGGAGGATAGTCTGGTGAGCCAAATATTAGAGCAAGAGCAAATATTATTATGGCTATGGATATGAATACAGCTAAGCCCTCTTTTATAAGATCATAAGATTTTAACGGAACATTCTTTAAATATTCATCTGATTTTAAGCTCATATTTTTTCACCCCACATAAATTTATAAAGGTTTTATGGGACCTTCACTTCTGACGAGAAAAAGATGAATCAGAATTAACACAATTAAAACAAGAGGTACCACTAAAATGTGGAAACCGAAAACTTGTGCTGTGTTCATTGGATCGAAAAACCCACCAATTCCCATAGCATTAAGTAAATCTTTTGACTGTACGGCAATCCATTGAGAATCCCAATTTGTTTGAGAAAGATATCCAGTAAATCCCTCAAAGGTTGCTAATCCAAAGGCTAACATTCCGAAAAACCATGTTTTGCCTCGTCCATCTCTATATGCTGCCATTGAGAATTTTGACATTAGATGAAGAATAAGTCCTCCAAAAAAGATTTGAACTCCCCAAAAATGAAGAGAGTTAACAAAAGCTCCAATTTTTGAAAAGTGATACCATGCTGGACCAAATGAAACTAATATTACTCCTGTAATTATTAGAAAAATAAAGGATGAAAGAGAAACGACACCAAATATGTAAGCAAAGGAATTAATATAAGCTGGCATAGTTGTAGGGAAAATATCATCTGAAGTAAGATTTTCCTTAAAAAAGTTTTTTGTTTTTTTTGTTATGTTCATTTTACTTGTTCCCTTCAAAAAACTTTGGCAATCTAAGCCAAATTAATATGACAAAAACAATTAAAACAATCATCCATGCTATGATGTCAGGTATTGCAAGATTGAATATTCCAAAAACCAAATGTGGAACAGGGGGTAAACCTTGAGCTGGTATCATAATTTTCCCTCCATCCAAAATAAATATTTATAAATATTCTGAATCACCATTAATCATGGTAACATATATTTTTATCATTTTTACTGATAAAGCTTACAGATTTAAAAGTTATATAATATCTTAATTAAGGGTCGGTTTTAATATTCTTTTGGAGACAATGAGTTATTTTATATTTCATTTAGGAACCTACTATTGGATAGATGAAAAAACATATTGGTCAGCTATATCTTGCTCTGGCTGTAAGCATATGGGGAGGTATATATGTAATGAGTAAAATGGTACTTACAGTAATTCAACGCTTAGAATTGGTTTGGCTTAGATATTTAGTAGCGTTGGTAACACTTATTATCGTTGGTTTTTTACTCACCAATCCTGGGATATAAAAAGAAAAGATATGCCAATTATTATTTGCATTGGTATCATTGGATATTTTTTCTCAATTTGAGCACAGTTCGCAGGTACAAAACTCTCTTCTGCTCAGATGGGCCGGTGATTACATCGGTCACTCCTGCTTTTATGGTTATTTTTGCTCGTTTGTTATTAAATGAAAAGATTACTTTGAAGAAGTCAATATCTGTTATACTTGCCACTGCATAAGTATTGCTAATAGTTGGATTGAGCGGTTTTGATAGATCTTTTCAACTTGGCGGCTTGATATTGATTTTTGCTGCTTTAATCTGGACGTTTATTTCTGTCATTATAAAAAAGATTCCTAATCATTAGGTCTTTATTTCTTCTTTCAACCTCTTGTTGGCGCATTTCTTGACTGCTTTGTTCTCGGTGAATATTTCGGAATAACTTCTTGGATTGGCGCGGCAATGATAATAGGAGCTGTATTTTTAGTCATTAAGGATTAAATTTGGGCTTTAGATTTGCTAAAATATAAAATCGGTTGATAAAAATTGTGATTTATTGCCTTTGATAATTTTCCTTATTAAATCTTTATTTAAATCATTTGATTTAGCAGCGACAAGAGTCCTTATGGAAAAGGATCTTAGAGCATCTGAAACCGAAAGGGTACCAACTGCTGAATCTTTTCTTCCTGTAAAAGGAAATATATCGGGGCCTCTTTGGCATTGAGAATTTAAATTTACTCTACATACCTGATTTACAAGTATATCTATAATTTTAGCTATCACATCTGGATCAGTCCCAAAAATACTTGCTTGCTGACCGTAATTGGATTCAGTTATATATTTTAATGGTTCCTCAATATTCGAGAATGGAACAACTGGGATAATTGGCCCAAATTGTTCTTCATTATATATTCTGGATTTATTACTGACGGGATACAAAATTGTAGGGTAAAAGAATGTTTTATTATATGAACCACCAAACTTATTAACTATTTTTGCACCTAAAAGTTTTGCATCTTCAATAAGTTCAATAAAATATTTTATTCTGCTTTCATCAGGCATTGGCGTTATAAAGACATCATCGTCAAATGGAGCACCAATTTTTAACTTTCCGATTTCATTTGATAATTCCTCAAGGAATATGTCTACAATTTTAGAATGTATAAATAGTATTTTGAGCGCTGTACACCTTTGTCCATTGAATGAAAGAGCTCCAAGCAAACACTCTTTTACTGTAAGAGAAATTGATGCGTCGGGTAAAACAATTGCAGGATTCTTTGCTTCAAGGCCAAGTATCATTCTTAATCTGTGAGGCATTGGATGTGATTTTTGTAATGAATCAGCGGCCTTGCTAGTTCCAATAAAGGCCAGACAGCTAATCTTTCCTGTTGACATTAAAGCTGATGCTACAACCCTTCCTCTTCCGTAAAGTGTGTTTATAACGCCTGGTGGAAACGCTTCCTTGAATGCTTTGAGCAATGGCCTATATAAAAGAATACCATGTTTTGGTGGCTTAAAAATAACCACATTTCCCATAATCAAGGCAGGTATAAGGGTTGTAAAAGTTTCATTCAGAGGATAATTAAATGGACCCATACATAGCACTATGCCAAGTGGTGACCTTCTAATTTGTGCAATTATTGAGTCTTCAATTAGAAATCTTGATGAGTTTCTATCAAGAGTTTTTAGTGCATCAATGGTATCAATCATATACTTTATAGTTCTGTCAAATTCTTTTTCTGAGTCTTTATGTGATTTTGCAATTTCCCACATTAAAAGGTTTACAATTTCATCTTTATTTTCCCCCATTAAATATATAAATTTTTCAACGCATTTTATTCTATCTTCAACCCTCATTAATGGCCATATTCCATTGCCATCATTATATGCTTTGACAGCGGCGTCAAGAATTTTTAGTGTTTCTTCCTCATCTAATGATGGACAGCTTCCCAGCACCATTTGCTCAGGCATTGAATCTTTATCCTTACAAACGAAAATTGGTGAGAAAATAGAGATTTTTTCTTTGTTCCATGATTTTAACTCTCCATTACAAAGATACTCTGTTTGATCAATGTGATCTTTCAGAGCAAATTTAGCTGGTATTTTATTTATAACAGGAAATTTAAATTCAAAATAGTTATCTTCTTTCTGATTCACAACAACCTCCATCTATTTAAGTTTTTAAATTTGGATCGCTACAACATAAATGTTATAACTTTTGTCGACATAATCGTTCTTTATTTACTAAAACCTAATTTTACTTAAGTTTTAGGTTTTTAAATCAAAAAAGCAAATTTTTCTAAGGGTAGAAAAAGATAATTAGCGAGGCAAGAAAACAAGTATAATAATCTGAATGTATAAATCTCATACAATTTCCTCCTTTCCAAATGTGGGGGCAGTTTCGTTTCCAAAACTACCGTATCGGTTTGTACTCATAGCATTTAAGCTTTAGAAATGCAAACTCGGAGAAACTATAACATAGTTTAGCATATACTTCATACGATAAAACAAATATTTTTATTTTGTCATCATATTTAATATTCAACTTGGAATAAACATAAATTTTGGTTTGGATGCGCTAAAATTTTTAAGTTCTTATTAATTCTGTTTAGTTATTTCTTAAAATAATTTTCTAAAAATTTTTTAACAGTATTAAACAACTGCTAACTATAGCTATCGTGTTAAAAAGCAAAAATTTACTACGAGATTCTAGCTCAACAAAGTGCTATATGATATAATTTTAAAGCATGATTGAATATCAGGCTTTATACAAAAAATGATATGTTTTCTTTAATTTTAATTTTAGCTTTTAGGATGGAGAAATAGCTAATTTGATTAGAAGAGTAATATATTTTGTAATTTTTAAAAGTGTTTTTTATGGTTTCAAGTTTTTTAAAGGATAGGTTTTTTTATTTTGCTAATGTTGTACTATTTTCTTATTTCACTTTTTCCTTGTATAAGGTTTACCACTTTTTGATGCTTTTCAGCCCCCCCCCCCCATACACATACTGTTAAAAAGCACTTCAGAAAAATTTTTACAAATTCAAAAAAGTTTATTTTTGTTATCAGTTATTTATTAAATATAATTTTTAAAGAGGCTTTTGTCTAGATTATGAAAAGTTATAACGATAACTCAAAAAAATTTAAGTCCAAAAATTTTTTTCACAAGAAAAATTCAATTAAAAAAACGAACCATTCTTTTTTTCTACAAGCAGATGAAAAATTTCAATTAAGAAGTTTGAATAAAAATAAAGAATCTTTATCTAATTTACTAGAGTTAAACGTTTTATTGTTTCAAATAAATCAAATAGCCTATAAAATAAAAGATGAAAATTCTTTCCTTAAGACAATATGTGAACTAATATTTATGCATACCGATATAAAACTTGTTTTTATTGGGACTACAAACAAAAATGAAGAAATAGAATTTAAGAGTATATCTGGCATTCCAGGAATTTTAAATGGCATAAATATATCTGTTCGTTCAGATATACCTGAAGGCCAAGGAATGGTAGGTAAAGCATTTAGGGAAAAGAAACCTGTTTATTTGAACTTTTTAAGAGACCCGGTGCCAAAAATTTGGTATGAAAAATCAAAAAAATATAATTTATCGTCAGGTGCTGCATTTCCGATCTTTAGAAATAACAACATATGGGGAATAATCTCTTTTTATCATTCTGAAGAAAATTTTTTTGAGGATGCTTTAGTTAGAGAAACCTTAGAAAGAATTTCATACGCTATAGGTATGGGTTTAGAGCATATTGATATAGTTAATAAAGAAATAAAACTTGCTCAATTAAGAAATGCCTTGTTAAACAATGCAGGAGTTGGAATTGTGATGCTTAAATATCCTCAAAGGGAAATAATTAGCTCGAACAAAACTTTTGCAGTTATGTTAGGTTTTGAGGATGAAAGGGAGATAATTGGTTTAAAAATAAGAGAGTTTTATCCTGATGATGAAACCTATGAAAAAGTTGGGCAATTTACTAAAGAAACAGTTTTTCAGAACAAGAGCGCAGTACTTAGAAACGTTTGTTTTCTTAAAAAAAATAAAACAATCTTATATTCAGATATTTCTGGCACTCTAATAGAAGCTCAAGATAACGTGAAATATGTAATCTGGACTGTTATAGATGTAACAGAAAGAGGTAAATTAAGCGAAGAATTGAAGTACCAAGAAAGCTACGACCCCTTAACAGGACTTCCAAATAGGATTATGCTTGAGAGAGAACTTGAAAATGCCTTTTTGCGAGCAAAGAGATTTGGTTGGCCTATGGCACTTGCAATAATAAATATTGATCGCTTTAGAACAATCAATGAGAAATTCGGTTATTTAGCTGGCAATGAAGTATTAAAAGTAGTTGCATCAAGATTGAAAACATCTCTTAGAAAAACAGATTTTATATGCAGGTTTAGCATTGTTGGAGATGAATTTGCAATTATATTTGAAAATTGTCAGGATAGAGATAAGCTTTCTGTAATATTTAAAAAGATTGAAAAGAATATACTTGATCCAATTCATTTAAAGGATAGTTCTGTGGTTAATATAATTGGTTTAAGTATGGGTGTGAGTCTTTTCCCTTATGTAAAAGTTGAAAGCCAGAATGAAATGATAAGAAATGCGCTGCAAGCCCTCTATGATAGTAAAAAACATAAGCAAGACAGGTCTAATTTTTGGACTATATATGGTGATGAAATAACAAAGAAACAAAATCATTATCAAATGTTGTTGGAAAAGGATAGAGTAGTAGTTTATTATCAGCCAATTTATGATAACCAAACTTCAAGTATAGTTGGAGTTGAAGCTCTTGCAAGACTTTTAGATGATTCAGGTGATATCCTTTATCCCGAAAAATTTCTCTCAAAATTTACAAATGATAATCTTTTAGAATTAACTAGACAGGTGTTAACAATTGCACTTAGAGATCTCGAAGAATTAAAAGATGATGGTTTTTCTTTAATTGTTTCAGTGAACGTTGAACCTGGTTTCGTTTCAGAAAAATTTGTTGAGATCGCAAAGAATATTATACAAAAAAGCAAATTAGAACCCTCAAAGATATTTTTTGAAATACTTGAAAGGACTGAATTTGCCCAGATAGAGAAAGCAATAGAGTATCTTGCAGAATTAAAAAAAATTGGGGTTCGACTTGCACTTGATGATGTAGGTAGCGCTTATTCTTCATTGTTAAGAATAAAAAATTTATCAATCGATAAGATAAAGTTAGATCAGAGCTTTATTCGGGGTTTAGAAAAGAATCCTCAGGATCTTCACTTCGTAGAATCTATTTTTGGTCTTGCCAGAGCAAAAGGAATATATTTTGTAGTAGAAGGTGTAGAAACTCCCGATATATTTGATGCTCTGATTTCAATGGGAGTTCCCTTACTTCAAGGTTACGCAATTGCAAAACCAATGCCAAAAGATCTGTTAAGAGATTTTTTGATTTCTGGATCTTATAGATTTCGCTCCTTAAAGAGTTTATTAGGAATATATTCAAAGCAATTGGTTCAACATGGTATATTGGAAAGGTCAATATACTTTGGTTTTCATATAGAGGATATTTTATCTTTTAAAGATTTTAAAAACAGCCAGCTTTACATTGATATGAAAAATATGGGAATACCTGAAGATAGCTTAGTATTTAAATATTACGAAGAATATTATAATGCTGTAAATGTTATGAATAAAAACCCAATTGAAGATAATTGGAATAAAATAAGAGAAATTGAAAACAACCTTGAAAGAGCCATTATTAAAGAATATCGCAAAAGGAAACGCGAGTTAAAAGAAAATTTTTAAATATTTTAAAATCACACACCCAGCTTTATTATTGTAAGCCAGGTGTGCGTGAAACCCATGTGTTGAAGAGATGATTTTTAGGAAAAAAGTGCATATTTTTAAATTTTATTCCTCCTTTAGGTATTAGCAGTTTGCAAAATTTTTTCTGATTCGAATGGAAATCTATTTATTATTACAGGTATTGTGGATTTTTTAATAACTCTTTCTGAAACGGAACACATAAACATTTTACACACAGGTGAGAGCGCTCTAGTGCCCAAAGCAATAAAATCTACTTTCTCCTCTTTGGCAATTTTCAAAATTTCAGTGCTCGGATCTCCCAAAACAATTTTTTCATGAATTATAACACCCTTAGTATCCAACCCCTTTAAGCACTTTTCGAAAATTATTTCTCCGTCTAATTGTGCTAGTGCCATTAGTTGTTCGTCAGTAATGTCTTCATAAGAGATAAATGGCATTCTCTTTTCTACAAAGACTAAGATAACCTCTCCATTTTTATCCTGGCTTGCAAATTTAATTGCCCATCTTGCAACGTCTTGGGAGTCATTTGAATCGTTAACCCCTACCAGGATTTTCATACTACCCTCCTTTGAAAATTTATTTTTGTAATAAAAAGACTTACAAAATTAAGCTTTTAATTAAATAATAGCACTATTAGCAAAATTTTTTTATAAGAATTTTTTATATATTAATAAATATTTTAGCTAAAAACTTTAATTATATTTAAATAAGTCTAAAATTTATAAAATTATGATTTAGGTTTATAATATTCCAGATACTATACTAAAAATTGGGGAGGCAATATAGTTGGGCTTATATCCTTTTGAAACAATAGAAAAAAAGTGGCAAAATGTTTGGAGAGAAAAAAAGGCTTTTAAAACAGATGACGAAAAAGGGAACAAAAAAATGTACATTTTAGAAATGTTTCCCTATCCATCTGGAAATTTGCATATGGGGCATGTTAGAAATTATACAATAGGAGATGTGGTCGCTCGCTATTATAGAATGAAATCCTATAATGTACTTCATCCAATGGGGTGGGATGCATTTGGGATGCCTGCAGAAAATGCAGCCATAAAATATGGAGTACACCCATATGAGTGGACCATAAAAAATATCGAAAATATGAAAAGACAGCTTAATTCTTTGGGTATAAGTTATGATTGGGATAGAGAAATTGCTACCTGTTTTCCAGATTATTATAAATGGAATCAATGGCTATTTCTTCAATTTTATAAAAAGGGTTTGGTCTATAAGAACAAATCAAAGGTAAATTGGTGCCCAGAATGTAAGACTGTGCTAGCAAATGAACAGGCTGAAGAGGGAAGATGCTGGAGATGTAAAAGTGAAGTTGAACTGAAGGAATTAGAGCAGTGGTTTTTTAAGATTACAAACTATGCTGAAGAACTTTCGAGAGATCTCGATATGTTAGACGGTTGGCCTCAGAAAGTAAAAGTTATGCAAAGAAACTGGATAGGTCTATCAGAAGGTGTAATGATAAGATTCAAGTTAGCTGAAAAAGTTGAAGGATACAAAGATGATTTTATTGAAGTTTTTACAACTAGAGCAGATACCTTGGGAGGTGCTACGTTTCTTGTAGTTTCAGCTGAACACCCAATAGTTAAGAGTATTTTGGAAAGTAAAGATAACAATGAATTAAAAGAATTCATTAAAGAGTATGAAAGGGAAAGAGTACAAAATAGATTTACAGTGGGGGTGACTGAAAAAAAAGGTGTAGCGCTTGGGATCCAGGTAATAAACCCTCTTACAAATGAAAAGATACAGGTTTATGCTTCTAATTATGTTCTTATGGGTTATGGTACCGGAGCAGTAATGGGGGTTCCAGCTCATGATTCTAGAGACTTTGAATTTGCTAAAGAAAAAAATTTGCCTATAAAATATGTAATTAAACCTGAAAGCAATGGATTTTATGAAGAAGATAAGGCTTATGAAGAAGAAGGAATTGTTGTAAATTCACCACACATATCAGGCCTAAGAAGTTCAGATGCAAAAAAGAAAATTGTTGAAATGTTTCAAAAAGAACAAATGGCTAGTTTTTCAAAACAAATAAGGTTAAGGGATTGGCTTATATCAAGGCAAAGGTATTGGGGAACGCCCATTCCAATAATTTATTGTGAAAAGTGTGGAATAGTACCATTGAGAGAAGAAGACCTGCCTGTTATTTTACCAACAAATGTAGAATTTACAGGCACGGGTGGATCTCCTTTGTCAAATATTGATGAATTCATAAAGACAAAGTGTCCAATTTGTGGTTCAGATGCCAGAAGAGAAACAGATACTATGGATACATTTGTTGATTCTTCATGGTATTACCTTAGATTTTGTGATCCAAAGAACAATAATGAACCATTTTCTTTAGAAAAAGCTAAATTCTGGATGAGTGTAGATCAATATATTGGTGGTGTAGAGCACGCTGTATTACATCTTCTTTATTCCAGATTTTTTATAAAAGTTTTGAGAGATTTAGGATTTTTAAATATTGACGAACCTTTCTCTAATCTTTTGACTCAGGGGATGGTTTTAAAAGACGGCGAAAAGATGTCTAAATCTAAGGGCAATATTGTTGATCCTGAAGAAATAATTTCAACGTATGGGGCTGATACGGCCAGGTTATTTATTCTCTTTGCAGCACCACCCGAAAAAGATCTCGAATGGAGCGATCAAGGAGTAGAAGGTGCTCATCGCTTTTTGGCAAGAATATGGAAACTTTTTAATGAAAACTTAGATTCAATAAAGAATGTAGAAGCTTCAATAGGAAGCGACCTTACTGAAGATGAAGTTAACATTTACAAAAAACTAAATAAAACCCTCTTAAAAGCTGGTAACGACATAGAAAATAAGTTTCACTTCAATACTTCAATAGCAGCATTGATGGAATTTACTAATGATTTTTCATATTCTCTTAGAAACAAAAAGTTAAGGCCTGAATTAATAAAGAAAATATTTGAAACGTTTACTATAATTCTCTCGGTTTTTGCGCCACATATATCTGAAGAAATATGGTCAAAAATGGGACACACCGATCTTGTATGTTTTCAAAGCTGGCCAGAGGTAGACCCAGATTATCTTGAAGATGATATATGCACAATTGCGATACAAGTTAATGGGAAGCTAAGAGATAAGATTATGGTTGAAAAGGATTTGGAAGAAGAAGCTATAACAGACAAAGTAATGTCTAGTCTTAGAGTAAAAAAATTTATAGAGGGGAAACAGATTTTGAAAAAAATTTATGTGAAAAACAAAATTTTTAACATAGTAGTTAAATAAAAATTGCATGAGAGAAAAATTATCTATCATATTTTCACTAATCTTTATAGCTTTTGTCGTTGCATATTGGGGTTTCAGTCAGGGAACAAATAATAATTCAAGTTCCTTTGGCGACGTACAGAATGAAAATAACAATCAATATAATAATAAAAGCAAAAAAAACAGCGTAAAGATTAATTCTTCTATCGCTGAAAAAGAAATTTTGGTTCAGATTAAAGGAGCTGTTAAAAATCCTGGTAAATATCATGTTCCATATGGTTCAAAAGTTCAAGATCTTATCGTAATAGCTGGTGGCTGTCTGGATAATGCAGATACTTCAACTTTAACTTTAAATAAAGTTCTCAGACAAAATCAAACAATAAAGATCCCTTTTAAAAGTAGTTCTGATTCTAACCAAAGCTTACTGATAAATATTAACCTGGCGTCTTTAGAAGAACTTGATTCCCTGCCTGGGATAGGTAAAGTTACTGCAGAGAAAATAATAGATGAAAGAAATAAATCAAAGTTTAAAGATATTGAAGACTTTAAACAACGACTAAACTTTTCAAGCGCAAAAATTAATAGATTGAAAGGGCTTATTACTTTTTGATCTGGAGATATCCTTTAATATTACCTTCATTATCATTTTGTAGCGGTATATTTTTATACTATAATTATTCAATTTTTGCTTTGCTTGTATATTTTTTTACTTCACTACTACTTTTTTTAATTTCCTTTGAGATTGGAAAAATCAAATTTTATATACTAATAATTTTAATTTCCCTAGCATTGTTGTTTAGCGGTTTAGCAATCTCATACTGTAGGGATTTATCAAAATTTAGTTATAAAAGTTTCTTCTTTTCAGCTTTTGTAATTAATCAAAAAAATAACTTGTTAAAAGTTTTTCTACAGAGTCCAAAATACTTTTCATCTAAAATTGAAAGGGTAATATACAGAGGAAAAACAAATTTTCAACAAGGAGATAATATCTTATTTGACGGTGAAATAATTGGTAATTCTTTAATAATAGCAAATAAAATCGAAAAAACAGGTGAAAATAACATCTTTTTCTTCAAAAAATATGTTGAAGACGCTATTAAAAAGAATATGCCAGATCAAACAGGGAAAGTATTTGGAGCTATGCTATATGGGGATGATCTTTTTCAACCTCCCAAAGAGGTCTACAATGCTTTTAATCGAACAGGTCTTTTGCACATTTTGGTTGTTTCAGGAGCTCAGGTATCAATGATTTTTTCACTATTTTTTTACTTCTTGAAGAGGATGTCCATCAATCCTATCTTATCATTTATTGTTATCTCATTTTTTACATCCTTGTTTTGTTTAAACGTTGGTCTTGACCCTCCTGTTATAAGAGCTGGTGGTTTAATTTTATTTGTCGCTTTAGCTGAACTTTTTAGGATCAATTATTCTTCATTTAATTTAACATTATTGGTTATGATTTTATTTCTAATATTTGATCCCTATACTTTATTTGATATTAGCTTTCAACTAACATTCTTATGCATATTTGCGATGTTTTTTGCAGGTGAGATAAGAAGAAAACTTGATTTTAAAAACTATGTGATTGAATTATTTTTGCTTTCGTTTTCTGTATTTATATTTCTATTCCCAGTTATAGTTAATTATTTTAATAACGTTTCCTTTCTTTCGCTATTTACTAATATATTTATTACACCATTTTTAGAAATATTTTTACTTATAGGATTTGTATTGAGTTTTTTTATGACAATTTCAGGTTTTTTTTCACAATACATCGGCTACTTTATTACCTATATAACTGATTTAGTAATTTACATTGTTAAAGGGTGGTCAAATTTTCCCCTGTCTTCAGTTCTATTTGCTAAAATGCCTCTCTTTAGCGTATATCTTTATTATTTGATCCTAGCTCTAGTAATTTTTAATAAGTATAATTCTGTTATTTTTTATATTTTTATAGTATTCTTGATCAGCTCATTATTGTTTATAAAGACAACTGATATAAAGGTTTACAATGATAAAAAAGGGGTAGTTATAGAATCTGGCGAAGGAAGATTTGAATTTATTAGACAAGGTGAAAATTGCGTTGTAAAAGCACCTACCACTAGCTTTTCTATATCAAGAACTCAGATTTTTAAACCTTTTAAAGATATAATCGTTCTTTGTGATGAGGATGTAATTAAAATCTATCGTGATTATAGATTAATTTATCCAAACATATATAATTATGAAAAGAGGTAAAAATGATAAAGAAAAATGAAGAAAAATATAAAATTGAATTTGGCTTAAAAAATTTGTTCGTAGGAAATCTTTCTTTATGGCATGACTTTCTTGATGGCTTTTTTAAAGACCAAAACATAAACGTTGCTGAGATAAATACGCCTGAAGAGCTTAGGAATAGTTTTAGTCTTACATCGCTTTTTGGAGAAGAATATGTGTATTTTAAAGTTTTTGAAATTACAAAAGAAATTGCGAAATTACTTCTCGAAATAAAATCTTCTGAAGATAAAAAGTTATTTGCTGTTTGTGAAAAAATAAACGCGATGACACTTAAAGGACTCGAAAATAGAGGGATAAAAGTCTTTAAAGAAGATTTTAATTTTGTAGCGAATGCGCTTGAAAATTTTTTTAGTAGATATAAGTTTAAACTTGATAAAAAACTTGCAAGAGAAATGTATGCTAAATATGAAAAAAATTATGAGTGGACCAAAAATGAACTTTTAAAGTTATTTTTAGGCTCTGGTTTACATATTTTAGAATCAAAGAAAATCTGGGATATCTCTAAATTATTTTTTGAAGGGGAAAAAGTTAAGGATATTTCTGTATTTAATATAAAATCAGATGAAGTTTTTGTTCTGATTGAGATATTGAAAAGGGATTTAATTTTTGCATATTTTAATTTAAAATACCACAACCTCTTACGACCTGATCCAAGTAAAATCTGGCAATTAAAGCACGTTCTTAATGCCAAAATTACTTCGGAAAAAGTCGGTAAAGTACTATTAAGAGTAATAAAAACAGAAGGTCAGCTTAAATCTGGCCTTCTGTCAAATGATGATTCTTTGCAATTAATACTTAGGACTCTTTTTTCTGATTCAGAAAGTTATTAAGTTTTATTTGAAGTTGAGACTTTTTTCTTGCAGCTTTATTTTTAGCAAAAATGCCTCTTTTTGCAACTTTATCAACCGAGCTCACTGCTTTTTTAAATAGCTCTATGGCTTTTTCTTTTTGTTCTGATGCTGTTTCACTTGAAATAAATTTCTCAAAATTTTTAATAATAGTTTTTGCAGCAGATTTTAACGATTGATTATGTTGTTTTTTTCTTAAACTTTTTCTTAATGCTCTAGTTGCAGTTTTTGTAACGGGCATATAATTCCTCCATTTTCTCTTTCTATAAATTTTAAACGAAAGTAAATTATAACATGATATTCAAAGTCTGTCTTGTATATGATATCATTCCTTATGTAACTTTGAAAGGAGGGTTTTTTTTGAACTTTGAAGAGTCGATTAAATTAATCCAAAGAGGAGCAGAAGAGATTATCCCTCTCGAAGATCTTGAAAAAAAGATTAAGTCAGGTAGAAAGTTAAACATTAAGCTTGGAATAGATCCTACAGCACCAGATTTACACCTGGGTCATACGGTTGTACTTAGAAAGTTAAAAAATTTTCAAGATCTTGGCCATACTGTTATTTTGATTATTGGTGATTTTACAACTTTAATAGGGGATCCTACTGGCAAGTCTAAAACTAGACCTGCTCTTAGTGTTGATGAAATAAAAAGGAATGCCCAGACTTATAAAACCCAAGCTTTTAAGATTTTGGATGAAAAAAAGACTATTATAAAATATAATTCTGAATGGTTATCTAAAATTAGTTTGGAAGAGTTAATTAAAATTAGTGCAAAATTTACTGTAGCAAGAATTCTTGAAAGGGAGACGTTTTCACAAAGATTGAAAACAAATGAAGCAATTAGCTTACATGAAATTTTATATCCCCTTTTGCAAGCATATGATTCTGTAGCAATCAAAGCTGATGTGGAACTTGGTGGAACAGATCAAACCTTTAATTTGTTGATAGGAAGAGACTTGATGGAAAAAATGGGGATGGAACCCCAAGTATGTTTAACTATGCCAATTATTGCTGGTCTTGATGGAAAACAAAAAATGAGCAAAAGTCTTGGAAATTATGTAGGCATTGCTGAAGATCCGAAAAATATATTTGGAAAACTGATGTCTATACCAGATGAACTTTTAAAACAATATTTTGTTTTACTAACAGATTTTAGAGAAGACGAAATTTCTGGTTTTTTTGAAAAATATAAAAATCCAAAGGATATCAAAAAGATTCTTGCTTTTGAAATAACCAAAATGTACTCTTCTGAGGAAGAAGCACTAAAAGCTAAAGAGACATTTGAAACTACTTTCGAGAAAAGAACTTTTCCTGAAGATGCTCCAGTATATCAGTGGCCATATAAAAATGAAGACGAAGCCTGGTTGCCGAAACTTTTGGTAGATATTGGACTATTGAAGAGTTCAAGTGAAGGTAAAAGACTTATTTCTCAGGGCGCAATAGAAATAGATGAGGAAACTGTAACTGATGAAAAATTTGTTGTTAAAAAGGGAGAACATAGATTGAAAGTGGGAAGAAAAGTGTTTTTAAGGATTAATTAATGATAAGCGTAGGCATTGAATTAGCGAACGAAAATTGTATGCCAGAAAGAAAAACTGAAGGTAGCAGTGGGTATGATATAAAGGCATATATTAACAATCCTGTTGAACTCTTAAAGGGGGAGATAAAATTAATTCCTACTGGAATAAGAATTCAGATCCCTTCAGGATATGAGGCTCAAATAAGATCAAGAAGCGGTCTTGCTTTAAAAGGCGTATTTGTTCTAAATAGTCCAGGGACAATAGATTCTGATTATAGAGGAGAAATAAAGGTTATTTTAATTAATCTTGGAGATAAGACTTTTACTATTAATCCCTTTGATAGAATTGCACAAATGGTTTTTCAAAGAATTTATGATGCTCAATTTATTTTTTCTAAATTGGATGAAACAAAAAGAAACAGTAGAGGGTTTGGTCATACAGGACTTTGAAATTTTTGTTATAATTTATTAGAATTTTTCTTTCATTATGTATTTTATTAATTTTTTTAATTTTATGGAGGTGTAAACATTTCTGGTCATTCTAAATGGGCAAATATTAAGCATAAGAAGTCAAAAGAAGATGCTATAAGGGGAAGGATTTTTACAAAACTTGCAAGAGAATTGACCGTTGCCGCAAGAACTGGTGGTGGAAATCCTGAAGCTAACCCAAGGCTGAGAATAGCAATTGAAAAGGCAAAGAGCGTTAATATGCCTTCTGATAATATCAAAAGAGCTATCCAAAAAGGTACTGGTGAGCTTAATGATGGTACTAACTATGAAGAACTTATGTATGAAGGATATGGACCATTAGGTATTGCAGTGTTGATGCAAGTAACTACTGATAACAAAAATAGAACTGCTCCTGAAATTAGAAAGATTTTTTCTAAATATGGTGGGAATATGGCTGAGGCTGGAGCGGTTGCATGGATGTTTTCAAGAAAAGGCGAGATTATTATTGAAGGCGAAAATGAAGAAAAAATTATGGAATTAGCTCTTGAAGAAGATCTTTCTATTGATGATGTAGAACAAAGCGATGGGGAGACCAAAATAACAACCGAACCAGAAAACCTTTATCAGGTTCAGAGCAAACTAAAAGAACATAAATTCAACATTACTAGCTGCGAATTGGTTATGGTACCTTCAACTTATGTCCAAATTAATAGCGTTTCAGATGCAAAAAAGGTTTTGGGCTTTCTTGAACAACTAGAAGACCACGACGATATCCAAAATGTATATTCAAATATAGATATTCCTGATGAAATTATGAAAGAAGTTGAGAAAGAAAATTAGCTCTCTTTTGAGAAAATTAAATTAGTATGATTATTTTAGGTATTGACCCGGGAGTAGCAGATATTGGTTACGCACTTGTTAGAAAGAGTAGCGAAATTAAATTAGAAAGTTGCGGCTTAATCCAGATTCATGGTTATAATCAGAATCAAAGACTTTGTAAGATATTTGAAGAATTAAATCTCCTTATCGATAAATACAATCCACAGGCATGTTCAATCGAAAAGCTTTTTTATTTCAAAAATCAAAAGACAGTTATGGATGTATCAGAAGGAAGAGGTGTAATAAAATTAGTTTTAAGCAAAAGAAATATCCAATATAGAGAATATACTCCTAAAGAAGTGAAGCGTTTGATATCAGGAAATGGTCTTGCAAATAAAGATCAAGTTAAAAGATCAGTAGAATATATTTTGAGTTCAAATTTCGATAATTTACAAGATGACGTTACTGATGCTATAGCGTTAGCGCTTGTATATTCATACGATGATAGCATATATAGTAGGTAATTTAATCGGTTTTATAGAAAATGGTATAATTGTGGAAAATAATGGCTTAGGATACTTAATAAAGTTGCCACCCTATCTCTTAGAGAAGAACAAGAACAAGAAAGGCGATATTATTGAACTTTATATAAGCCATCAGTTCATTGGAGAATCTCAACAACTATTTGGTTTTGAGTCAATTTCAGATCTCGAAAGTTTTCAAAAGCTTTTAAAAATCCATGGAATTGGAGTTAAACTAGCATTACAGATTATATCTTCATTTAAAACAAACCCAACCTTAATTTTAGATTTGAAGGGTGATCGCATAGACTCGCTGAAATCAATTCCTGGAGTTGGAGAAAAGACTGCTAAAAGAATATTCGAAGAACTGAAAGGATGCTTTCCAGAATTTTCTGAGGTAAAATTTGATGATAAGGCAAAGTTAGCTGTAGATGCTCTGGTTTCGTTAGGGGTATCCTTTCAAAAGGCTAAAGAAGTTGTAATTGATACACTTAAAGATGTTCAAGACTTAAATATTATCAAGAGTGAGGATATTATTACTATGGCAATTCAAAGGATAAGATGAACATATTAAGGCCGAAATCTTTTGATGAATATATAGGGCAGGAAAACATAAAGAGACTATTGAAAATTTCTGTAAATGCTGCAAAGAAAAGAAATGAAATGCTAGACCATATATTGCTATCTGGTCCTCCAGGTCTTGGAAAGACAACGCTTGCTTCTATACTTGCATATGAAATGGGGAAAAACTTTAAATTTGCTATAGCGTCTGCACTGCAAAAGCCAATTGATCTTGTCGGGCTCTTAACGTCAATAGATAAAGAAGGATCTGTTTTATTTATTGACGAGATTCATAGATTACCGAAAAATTTAGAAGAAATTTTATATATTTCTATGGAAGACTATATTGTAGACATAAGTGTTTCAAAAGGAGTAGGAGCTCAAAGTATCAGATTAAACCTTCCTCCTTTTACTTTAATTTGTGCTACTACAAAACCGGGCTTACTTTCCTCTCCATTAATCGACAGGTTTGGAATTCATGGATATTTTGAATTTTATCAGGTAGAAGAACTAACTGCTATTATTAAAAGATCTGCTCAATTTCTTAATTTGGATATAGAAGAAGAGGCGTCCAAATTTTTGGCTAAAAGATCGAGATTTACTCCAAGGGTTGCGAATAAACTTCTTAGAAGAGTAAGAGATTACGTCCAGGTAAATAAAATTAAATTAATTGACGTTGAGGCTGCAAAAAGGTCTTTAGAAATTATAAATATTGATGATTTGGGCTTAAATGACCTTGATAGAAAATATTTGCGAGCCTTAAAGGATATTTTCAAGGGTGGGCCTGCAGGTATTGACAATATTTCTCAGTTTTTGGGTGAGAGCCCTGAGACAATTGAAGATCTATGTGAACCATATCTTTTAAAGATTGACTTTATTCAAAGAACCCCAAGAGGAAGAATATTAACTGAAAACGCGCTAAATTATTTAGAGAATAACAATTATGAAAAATCTTTTTGATTTAGAAAGAACAATTTGTTTAATTGATGCACATTCTGTTATTTATAGAGCTTATTATGCTCTTCCTGAACTTACCTCTCAAACAGGAATACCGACAAATGCTCTTTATGGATTTATCAATATACTATTAAAATTAATAAAAGAAGAAGATCCTTATACAATTTTTGTAGCCTTTGATTCTCCTGAAAAGACCTTTAGACATGAGAGCTTTAAGGAATATAAGGCATCAAGACCAAAGATGCCAGAATCTCTGATTTCTCAGGTTCTGTTAATAAAAGAATTTTTGAAGCTAATGAATATTCGATTTTATGAAATTCCTGGTTATGAGAGCGATGATTTAGTTGCCAGTATGGCTAAACAAATTTTAAAAAAGGATTATGATGTTCTAATTCTTACCGGGGACTTTGATTTATTGCAACTTGTGAGTGAAAGGGTAAAAGTATTAATTATGAAAAAAGGTATTAGCGATGTTGAGAAATATGATTTGGACAAATTTCTAACAAAGTTTGGAATTAAACCAATTCAAATAGTTGACATGAAGGCGTTATGTGGTGATTCTTCTGATGAAATACCTGGTGTAAAAGGAATAGGGAAGAAAACTGCTATTGAGATATTAAGAGAGTTTAATACAGTAGAAGATTTATTAAAGAATATTGATAGGCTTAAAAATGAAAGATATAAGAAACTAATTTACGAAAACAGGGAAAAAATCATTTTTTATAAATCAATAACACTACTTGACAGTGATGTTTCTTTAGAAATTGAAATTCAAGAAAAACCCTGGGAAAATCTATCGGATGAACAAAGAGAATCCCTAAAAAGATTCCTTGAATCACTTGATTTAAAAAGTATACAAAAAAAACTCTTCAGTTAAAACTTTTTTTCTTTCAATCTATTAACTGATTTAATCAAAATCTTATAGTAACTAACTTGATTATTTAATTGTAAAGGATTATTATTATAATATAAACTTTTTGGGAGGGCTTATGTGAATTACACTATAAGAATATGTGGCGAAGCAGGTCAAGGCATTCAAACTACAGGAGAGGGATTTTCAAGACTGTTTAGCTCTTTGGGCTATAACGTCTTCTCCTTTCAGGATTATGAGTCAAGGATAAGAGGGGGTCACAACTTTTATCAGATAACTTTTGGCACAGATGAGATTTTTGCCCCTAAGAAATTTTTAGATTTAGTTCTTACTTTTGATAAGAAGGGTTTAGAATATAAGAACTTACTTCGAAATAATGGTATTGTTATTTATGATGCTAATTCTCTTAAACAAAACGAATACGACGAAAGGTTTATAAACTGTCCTTTTAGAGAATTATTAAAAAATGCAGGCTTAAAAAATATATATGAAAACATTGTTTCTTTTGCTTTGATAGCAAATATTTTTTCAATTGATAAAAAATACGTTTATAAAGTTATCCACGACATCTTTGTTAATAAGCCTGATGAGATAATAGAACAAAATATGAAAGCAGTTGATATTGGATACGATTTTGATATGAAGAAAAAAATAAATTTGCCAGCTTCAAATAGTGAGGAAAAAATTTTGTTGAGTGGTATAAGGGGGATAGGTATAGGTGCTATAGGTTCAGGTTGTAAATTTTATTCTGCATATCCCATGACACCTTCTACTGGAGTATTTCAATATATTGGGGAACATGCTAAAAAATTTAACATTGTAGTAGAGCAAGCAGAAGATGAAATAAGTGCTATTAATATGGCAATTGGAGCATCATTTGCAGGAGTTAGAGCTATGACTGGAACTTCTGGAGGAGGCTTTGCGCTTATGAATGAAGCATTATCTCTTTCTGGGATGACAGAAACTCCGATAGTAATTTTGTTATCTCAACGCCCAGGCCCAGCAACGGGTTTTCCTACCAGGACCGAGCAAGGTGAATTACTTTATGCTATTCATGCTGGGCATGGAGAGTTTCCGAGAATTGTCTTTGCTCCTGGAGATCCTTTTGAATGTATACATCTTACAAACAAAGCTTTTGATCTAGCAGAAAAATATCAGATTCCAGCTATTATTTTAACAGATCAACATCTTGTAGATTCCCTATATTCTTATAAAAAAGATCTTAAAATAGAGTTAAAAAACAGAGATTATAGACTAAGATCGACAGATTTTGAAAATTATCAAGATTATAAAAGACATAAATTTTTAGACTTTAATAAGAGCAATCCTCTTACTCCTTTAGCTGTTCCAGGAGATAGTAAACAGTTGGTATTTACAGATAGTGATGAGCACGATGAAGTAGGTCATATAACTGAAGATGGAGAAATAAGAAAAAAAATGCTTGAGAGAAGATATTTTTGGAAAATTGAAAATATTAGAAAATATATATCTCCTCCAAAATTTTATGGTAACAAAGACTCGAAAATTGTTTTAGTTGGATTTGGGTCAAATCTTGGAATCCTTAGAGAAATTGTAAATAACAAGAAAATATCAGTGTGTGCTATACACTTTAGTGAGGTGTTTCCGCTTCCAATAAGGGAAAATTCTTATGAATTTCTAAATATAATATCAAAGTCTAATTTATCTATTTGTATTGAAAATAACGCATCTGGACAGTTTCAAAAACTAGTTGAGTCAGAATATGGTTTTAAATTTTCACACTACATTAGAAAGTACGATGGTAGACCTTTTAATTACGAGGAGGTTTTGGAGGATATTTATGCGATCTTATAAAGGTTTTGATAACGATACAGTTCCAGCTTGGTGTCCTGGTTGCGGTAACTTTGCTATTTTAGATTCTTTTAAGAAGGCATTATTTGAGTTAGGAATTGAACCGCATGAAATTACATTAGTTTCAGGAATAGGTCAATCAAGCAAATTGCCGCACTATCTAAAATGCAATGGCTTCAACGGTCTGCACGGAAGATCTCTGCCAGTGGCTACTGGGATTAGCGTGGCCAATCACAAACAAAAGGTAATAATTTTTGGTGGAGATGGTGATACTTACGGCGAGGGTGGAAATCATCTCTTGCACGCATTTAGAAGAAACCCAAATATAACGCTTTTTGTTCATAACAATGCTGTTTATGGGCTAACAAAGGGGCAGGCTTCTCCTACTACAGAATTTGGTAGACGTACAAAAGCTCAACCTTTCGGTTCTCTTTCTGAACCTTTAAACCCTATAGCTTTTGCTATTACAATGGATTGTTCATTTGTGGCAAGAAGTTTTTCTGGAAGTCCCGAACACCTTAAAAATATCATGAAAATGGCTATAAATCACGAAGGTTTTGCACTGGTTGATATACTTCAAATATGTGTAAGCTTTAATAAGGTCAATAATTTTGAATGGTATAGGAATAGAGTTTATGAATTCAATGCTGACTATGATCTTTCTGACAAATTAAAAGCATTTGAAAAATCTCAAGAATTTGGCGAAAAAATACCTTTAGGAGTATTTTATTCTAACTCAAGACTAACTTTTGAGAAAAATATTCCTGTAATAAAGGATAAAACCCTTGTTTCAATGCAAAATTTTCCTGACATAAAATCTCTAATGGATTAAGTATGTTAAAGTTTGACTTTTTTATTCAGGCTCATCTTACAGAGAGGTGCAATCTTAGGTGTAAGCACTGCTATCAAGAGAATCAAATAAGTGAACTAAAGTTCGACGATTGGAAAAAATTCTTCACATACAGTAAAGATTTAATCAAAGAATGGGAGACTAAATATGATATCGAGATCCCCCTTCTAATAAAGCTAACAGGTGGCGAGCCATTTTTAAGAGAAGATTTTTTTGAAATTGTAAAATTTTTAAACGAAATTGATATTGAGCCATATGTTCTTACAAATGGCACTCTCATTGATAAAGAGATGATTCCTAATTTAAAAAAATTTAGATTTGATGGATTTCAGATAAGCTTGGAAGGATGTAAGGATACCCATGATAGTATTAGAGGAAATGGCACTTTTTCGAAAGTTAAAGAAGCAGTAAAATTTCTGAAGGAAGAGAACTTTAAAGTAGTTTTGAAAACTACCATATCAAAACTAAATTATAAAGATTTAGATGATTTGATAAATATCTCAAATGAGTGGAAAGTGAATGGCCTAGGATTTTCAAGATTGGTCCCCATTGGCAGTGGCTCAAAGCTGCGCGACGACATGCTTTCAAATTCAGAGCTGAAAGAATTCTATTTAGCATTGAAAGCAAAAAATACAACATCATTTGAATTGTTGATAGAAGATCCCCTTGGAGTTTGCGTGCTGGATGACGAGTTCGAAGATAAGATAGATACTGTAGGCGGCTGTTCGGCTGGATTCTCAAGCATAACAGTTCTGTCTGATGGTGAGATAGTACCCTGTAGAAGGATGCCTATTTCTTTAGGAAATATACTGAAAGACGATCTAAGAGAAATCTGGTCTGATAATGAAGTATTGCTATCTCTTAGGGAAAGGGACAGCTATAAAAATGGCTGCAACAGCTGCCTGTATTGGAATATATGCAGGGGTTGCAGGGCGATAGCGTATTCTTTGTCAAAAGATAAACAGGGCTGGCTGGACAAAGACCCTCAGTGCTTTTTTCGCTGAGTCTTTGATAAAATAATGGATAACAAAGGAGGTGATAAAAATGAAGAAAGAGTTTGATAAGAAGACTCTTGAAAAAGAGACAGACTTCTGGAATAAGATTAAGGATAATCTTAAGAAAGGTTCTGGAAAAGTCTGCCGAAAGTGAAAGAGCTGATAGGAGATCGTGTAGCTGTCAGTTTGGCAGCTAATATGACCGTTCCATTTACAGTTCAAATACACATCACTGAAAGGTGCAATTTGAACTGTAGGCACTGTTATCAAGAAAATGAAATATCCAATGAGATGAGTCTGAAAGAAATTGAAGGCATCACAGAAGAAATATTAGAAGTAGTTCATGATTGGGCAGAGAAGTCTCAAATCGCTTTTCTGCCCAATATAAATTTATTAGGGGGAGAGGTTTTTGTAAGAAGAGATTGGGAAGAGATTTTAGATTTTTTTTCTAAAAAGCATATAGAGTACTATATACTTACCAATGCTACTCTGATAGACAAAGATGTCGCAAGAAAGCTTAAAGATTTTCACGTATCTGGGGTACAGGTCAGTTTGGATGGTCCTGAAAAAATTCATGACTATATTAGGGGTCAAGATTCATTTAAAAAAGCCGTTATCGGCATAAATAACCTTAGAGAAAATGAAATTGACGTAACTTTGAACACTACAATTTCTAAAATTAACTATGAATCTTTTCAGGATCTATTTCAAGTTGCCAAAAGTCTGCAAGTTAGTGGACTGGTCTTCTCAAGGCTGGTACCCACTGGACACTCGCAAGATAGCAAGGATTTAATATTAAGCAAAGAAGAGTTAAGATCTATTTATAATTTTGTTAAGGAAAATAACTTGATTTCTGATTTTAAAGTAAATACAGGCGATCCTATTGCTTCCTTGTACATCGATTGCAATACGTCTTATGGTTTTGGCGGGTGCGCAGCAGGATTTGCAGGGATAACTATTTTAAGCGATGCAACCCTTGTTCCTTGCAGGAGGCTAAAGATCCCTCTTGGTAATCTAAGAAGAGATTCATTTAGAGAGATATGGGCTAATTCTGAGGTATTAAATAAGCTCAGGGATCAAGAAAATTATTTCGGAAAATGCAAGGAATGTTCTGAATTTATGAAATGTAGGGGCTGCAGGGCAGTATGTTTCGCTCTATCGACAAGGAAAGAGGATAGATATTTAGATGAAGATCCTCAGTGCATCTTTTGATTTAAAATTTCTCAAAAATATTTGGTTTGAAAAGCGCTACATATATAAAGAATATTGAAAACAACGTGCTAATGATTCTTACGTAAAGACTAAAAGGAAATGAAAAAGCCACTATCAAAAGTATGGCTACGGTAATTAACATAATAGCTCTAATTGATTTTGGCATAGATTTCTCCCTGATAATAATTTTTATTATTTAAATTTTAACATTTTAAGTATAAAATTGAAATATGTTTATTAATATAAAGAAGGAGTGATAATATGGGAATTATTGACGAAAAGATAAAAAATTCTTTAAAAGAGAGCTTCTTGATATTGAAGGAAAGTGTAAATATAAAGGTTTTTTTGCCAGAGGTAAAAGATCAATTTTACGAATATACTAAAGAAATATTTGAAGTTTTGCCAGAGGTTTCAGAGAAAATTTCAGTTAAATTTATATCAAAAAGCGATGTACCTTCAAATCTTATAGATGAAGAAATAAAGTGTCCTATAATTATATTTGATGATGAAAAGTTAGATGCAATATTCGTAGGAACTCCTATTGGAGAAGAAGCTCACACATTGGTGAACGCTATTTTGATAATTTCTGGTACAAAACAATTTTTAAATGAAAAAGATGCTTCGTTAATTAGTGATATAAAAAAAGAAACAGTCGTGGAAGTTTACGTGAGTCCTACCTGCCCATATTGCCCTCAACAAGCTATAATGGCCATAAACGCAAGTTTGATTAATAGAAATATCAAGACAAGAATAATAGAAATATTCGAAAATAAGGAAATCGCCCAGAAAAAGGCTATTAGATCTGTACCAGTTACTTATGTAGATAATGAACAGGTAGCAATTGGCCTTCAATCAAATGAAGAATTTGTGTTATCTTTGATTGGAAAAGGCATTCAGGAACTTCTTCATAACGAAAAAGAAAAATTAAAAGAATTTGACTTAACAATAGTAGGAGCTGGTCCTGCAGGCCTCTCTGCTGCAATATACGCAAGGAGATCAGGACTTTCAGTGGGTATTTTTGAAAGTGAGATGGTAGGAGGTCAGGTACTTACTACTCCTCAGGTTGAGAACTATCCAGGCTTCATCAGTATTTCAGGGAAATCCTTAGTTGATATTCTAACTCAGCATGTACTTAATTATGTAAGTATTAATATTGGAGAGGAAGTAAAGAAAATTAATAAAGTAGAAGATTATTTTGAGGTTATTACATCTGATGATTTTTATAAGTCTAAAGCTATTCTTTTAGCAACTGGTGCATCCAAAAAAAGGCTAAATGTTCCAGGTGAGACCTCTTTCTATGGCAAGGGAGTAAGCTACTGTGCACTTTGTGATGGATATTTTTATAAGGGTAAAAAAGTTTTTCTTGTAGGAGGGGGAAATACAGCTTTAACTGATGCAATATATCTTAAAAACGTTGGAGCTGATATAACTCTTATTCACAGGAGGGATACCCTAAGAGCAGAAAAATACCTTCAAGATTCATTTTTCAAACTTGGAATAGACATTATATGGAATAGTGAGGTAAAAGAAATCTTAGGGAAAGATTCAGTTGAGTTTATTAAGATTGTAAATAACGTTACAGGTGAAGAGCAGACTCTCGCTCTTGACGGCCTTTTTATAGCAGTTGGGTATATGCCAAACAATTCACTTGCAAAAGACTTAGGTGTTGAGCTTGATGAAGAAGGATATATAAAGGTTGATAGAAATATGAGAACCAACGTTCACAGAGTATATGCAGCAGGAGATATAGTAGGAGGAGAAAAGCAAATTGTCGTGGCTGTCTCAAGAGGAGCTATAGCTGCCACGTCTGCATTTGAGGACATTTTGACACCATATTGGGTTAAAAAATAGAAATTATTTAAAACATATGATTTCTGAAAAATAAAATATTTTTATTGTGATATAATGTCAAAAGCTATTTTTAAGTACTTAAATTTTATAAATAGGGAGTCTGGTGTGTAAGACAGAGAACAGCCTTGATCTGAACCCCCATATTTTCAAGTTTATTTTTGAAAATATAGATGTGGGATTTTATATTTATGATGTCGAAATAAACAAGATAATTTATGCTAACAAATGTTTTTCTACACTAGTAAATTTAGAAATAGAAGAGATACTTAGCTTAGAAGACCCCTTTTATCCTTATTAATCCAGATAAAATGGATTATATCATGGAATATTTGAATATTAAAATAAATGATTTAGATGAAAGTAAATTTACTAAAAAATATATTAAGCTCAGAAGATTAAATAAATCAACTATTGTACATACAAAATTCAGAATGCTTAAATTCGAACAAGATGGGAAAAACTGCCTACTTATAAGCGCTTCAAACGTGACAAGCTTTATTAAAAAAACTAAAAAAACTAAAAAAACTTAATAATAAAGCTCAAACAGATTTTCTAACAGGAATACATAATAGATTTTCCCTGGAAGATAAGTATAAAGAAATATTACTAACAAAAGACTCGTTTGGAGCGATAATGTTCGATATAGATAACTTTAAGCATTTTAACTATACATTTGAACATACCAAAGGAGATGAAATTCTAAAAAAGGTTTCAGAAGAAGTAAGGTCTTTTTTAAGGAAAGAAGATATCTTTATAAGGTGGGACGGGGACGAATTTTTAATTATTGTATTGGATATTTCTGATAACACTCTGTTAAAGATTGTTCAGAAAATTAGAGATGGGATATCATCAATTGATTTTGGAATTGACGAAGAGGTAACGATTTCAATTGGCGCAGATATCTTCAATTCAAATATTGATCTGGATGATTTAACTAGTAATATTGATAGGGATCTTTTTAATGCAAAACATAATGGGAAAAATACTTTTTCGTGGTGTGAATGAAATATAATCTTAATTTGTTATAAAAATATAATTTTATACTACCACCATAATTTTTTATATTTCTCAAAATAAATTAATTTGCTAACTATATAATATCTATTGTAAAATAGAAAGTCCAATAATATTTGTTTAGGAGGTTTTCATGATACCTGCAGAAGAACATATACCATCTGGATGTGCAGCAGCGGGAATCATGAATAAATCTGGTGTTCGCATATCTGGTGATGCAATTATGGATATGATGTCGGTTATGCATTCAAGATCTAACGGTTTAGGTGGAGGTTTTGCTGCTTATGGCATTTATCCAGAAATTCCAGATTATTATTGCCTGCACATTATGTTTGATAATGAATCAGCAAAAAGGGAAGTAGATTCATTAATTGAAGAAAATTTTATAACAGAACGTCAAGAAAAGATCCCGACCAGAAATATTAAAGAGATTAAAGACCCTCCGCTTTTGTGGAGATATTTTGTATTGCCAAAACCTGATAAGTTAATAGCTAAAAATATAGATGCAAACGATTTTGTGGTAAGGTTGGTAATGCTTATAAATACCAGGATTCCTGGATCGTATGTAAATTCTTCTGGGAAAAATATGGGTGTTTTTAAGGGCGTAGGCTATCCTGAAGATATTGGGCGTTTTTTTATGTTAGAAAAATATAGTGCATATATTTGGACTGCTCATGGAAGATTTCCTACAAATACTCCTGGTTGGTGGGCAGGTGCTCATCCGTTCTCTATTCTTGACTGGACTGTGGTTCACAATGGGGAGATTTCTTCATATGGTATTAACAAAAGATTTTTAGAAACTTACGGTTATGAGTGTGTACTTTTAACTGATACTGAGGTAATTGCATATACTTTCGACCTTCTTGTTAGAAAACATGGTTTACCTCTCGAAATTGCGTGTAACGTAGTAGCTTCAAAGTTTTGGAAGGATATAGAGATTATGCCTGAAGAAGAGAGAAAGCTTCATACTGCTTTAAGAATGACTTATGGGAATTTGCTTTTAAATGGGCCGTTTGCAATAATTGTTGCTACCAATAATTATATGATGGGATTAAATGACAGAATTAAACTAAGGCCTCTTGTTTACGGGAAAAAAGGTGACTTTTCTTATTTGGCAAGTGAAGAATCTTCAATTAGAAAAATAGAAAATAATCTCGAAAAAGTATATTCCCTTGTTGCCGGCAAGCCCTTGAAAGTTGAGGTAAATAAAGATGTCTGTGCTTGATAAACTACTTCCTGAATTTTTTATAAAAGTTGATAGAGAAGTTTGTATAAAGTGCGGACAATGTGTTAAGAATTGTGGTTTTTCAGCTCTTATGCAGGACAAAGATAAGAACGTAAAACCAATTCATGAGAAGTGTGTAGCTTGTCAAAGGTGTATGTATATCTGCCCTACAAAAGCTATTCAAATAATTAAATTTCCCGGCACGCAAAAGCACAATGATTATTGGAAACCTGAATACATTAAAAATATAAAGAAACAGGCTAATAGTGGGGGAATACTTTTAACAGCTGCAGGTAATGATAAACCGTACCCTGTGATTTTTGATAGACTTTTATTAGACGCGTGTCAGGTTACTAATCCATCAATTGACCCATTAAGGGAACCAATGGAAATAATAAGCTATTTAGGAGAAAAACCAATTGATATATCTTTAGAATTTAGGGATAACAAATATGTTTTGAAAGATAACATTAAACCCAATATAAAACTTAATTCTCCTATTATATTTGCAGCAATGTCATATGGGGCTATATCGTTAAATGCACATAAAGCGCTTGCAAAGGCTGCAAGGGAGTGTGGCATTTTGATGAATACTGGAGAAGGTGGCTTACACAAGGATCTTTATGAATATTCAGATAATATAATAGTTCAAGTAGCTTCTGGAAGATTTGGTGTAAGTCCAGAATATCTTAAAAGAGCTGCTGCAATTGAGATTAAAATTGGACAGGGAGCAAAACCAGGAATAGGTGGACATTTGCCAGGATATAAGGTAGACAATGAAGTTTCATCTACTAGAATGATCCCAAAGGGTACTGATGCACTCTCACCTGCACCTCATCATGATATATATTCAATTGAAGACTTGGCCCAATTAATTGCTTCTTTAAAAGAGACTGTAGATTATTCTAAACCGGTAGGTGTTAAGATTGCAGCAGTTCACAATATTGCTGCAATAGCTTCTGGAGTTGCTAGAGCTGATGCAGATTATATCGTAATTGACGGTTTTAGGGGCGGTACAGGTGCAGCACCAGCCATGATTAGAGATCATATTGGGATACCCATAGAGCTTGCAATTGCTGCAGTTGATGATAGGTTAAGGAAAGAGAAGATTAGAAATAAGGTTTCTATTGTGGCTGCTGGCGGTATTCGACACGCCGCTGATATGGCAAAGGCTCTAGCTCTTGGTGCGGATTTTGTTACTATTGGAACTGTTGCTTTAATAGCTATGGGTTGTACTTTATGCCAGAAGTGCTATACAGGGAATTGTTCATGGGGAATTGCTACCCAAAGACCAGAGTTGGTTGAAAGGCTCAATCCTGATGAGGCATCTAAAAAGCTCATTAATTTAATAAGAGGTTGGAGTCTGGAATTAAAAGAGATAATGGGTGCATTAGGAATTAATGCTATAGAAAGTTTAGTTGGAAATAGAGAGAGATTAAGGGCACTGGAACTTTCAAGAGAAACTCTGGAAGTTCTTGGCGTCAAGCCTGCCGGGAGGTAAATATGGTTACAATAGATGCTATGAATATGGATTCAAAACAGCTAAACAAAAAGATTAAAGAGTCTATTCGACAAGGTCATAAGGAAATTAAAATTATAAATGTTCTTGGACAAAGGTTTATTGGTAATGGGATACAAAATAGTGACTTAAAAATTACTATATATGGCACTGCTGGCAATGATCTTGGCATGTTTATGGATGGTGTAAATATAGAGCTTTTTGGTAATGCACAGGATGGTGTGGGAAATACTTTAAACAGTGGTACAATATGTGTTCACGGAAATGCTGGGGACGTAGTAGGATATGCTGCTAGAGGCGGAAAAATTTTTATTGAAAAAAATGTAGGCTATAGAGTAGGCATTCACATGAAAGAATTTGAAAACAACGTTCCTGTGATTGTGGTTGGAGGAAGCGCGGGAAGCTTTTTAGGAGAATACATGGCAGGGGGCATTTTGGTAATATTAAATATTGATTCGCCTAAGGTAATGAAAGCAGATGCAATTGGTACAGGTATGCATGGTGGAAAAATATACATACGTGGTGATGTAAATATAAACAACATAGGTAAAGAGGTTGTAGTACTTGATATAGATGATAATGATTATGAAATATTAAAAAATATTTTAAGCGAATATGGAAGTAAATTTAATTATAATGCTGTAGAACTCTTAAAAGATAGGTTTATTAAGATTAAAGCGATATCTCACAGACCTTATGGAAATCTCTATGCATACTAATATTATTCTTTTAAATGACTTTCAATTTTGCCATTTTTAATTTTAACCGTTTCTGTGAATAGTTATCATGTTAGATAGAACTCCCCCATATAATTTAGAAGCAGAACAAGCCCTTTTGGGCTCTATGTTGCTTAGTAGAGAAGCAATTGCAATGTGCATTGAAACTGTTAAGCCAGAATATTTTTATAAAACTGCTCATAGGCATATATATTCATCTATTGTAGAGCTTTTTGACAAGGGAGATCCTGTAGACATAGTAACTTTGTCAGAAAAGTTGTCTACAAAAAATTTGTTGGACGAAATAGGCGGTCCAAGTTATCTAGCCGATCTCGTTTCGAATTTATTAACGCCTGCCAATGCTCAATATTATGCAAAACTAGTTGAGGAAGCTGCATTGTTTAGAAAGTTGATAGAAGTTGGAACAGAAATTGTAGAAATAGGCTTTTCCAGGGAAAACATAGAAGATGCTCTCGATAGAGCTGAAAAACTTGTTTTTGAAATTACACAAAAAAGATCTAGAAAAGGATTTGTCCATATATCGGATGCCCTCACTTCTACTTTTGAAATGATTGATAAGTCATTTCAAAATAAAACAGGCATAACAGGTGAACCTAGTGGTTTTAAAGACTTTGACTTCTTAACAGCAGGGTTTCAGCCTTCAGATCTCATTATTATTGCTGCAAGACCATCAATGGGTAAAACTGCATTTTGTTTGAATCTTGCAAGATATTTATCAGGGCAACCCGGAAAGGCTGTAGGGATATTTTCGCTTGAAATGTCTAAGGAACAATTATCTCAAAGATTGATATGTGCTGAGAGTATGATAGATATTCATAACCTTAGAACAGGAAATATTCAAGAACATGAATGGCCCAGATTGAGTAGAGCAATATCAAAGCTTTCTGAATGTAACCTTTATATCGATGATACTCCTAATATATCTGCTCTTGAGATGAGGGCTAAGTCAAGAAAATTAAAAAGTGAAACTCCATTATCACTGATAATAGTCGATTATCTGCAACTTATGCAGGGTAGAAAAAGTGAAAATAGAGTACAAGAGGTAGCTGAAATTGCAAGATCGCTTAAGGCTTTGGCTAGAGAGATAGAAGTTCCAATAATTGCTCTCTCGCAACTATCCAGAGCAGTCGAGACTAGAAATGAGAAAAGACCAGTACTTTCTGATCTTAGAGAGTCAGGCGAAATTGAACAAATAGCTGATGTTGTAGCATTTATATATAGGGATGAATATTATAACCCAAAGTCAGACAAGAAAAGAATTGCCGAAATAATTATTGCTAAGCAAAGGAATGGCCCTTTGGGCAAAGTAGAATTGGTGTTTCTAAAAGAACAAGCAAAATTTGTAAATAAAGAGGATTTTTATAGCAATGAGTAAAATTTTGGAGGTGTAGTTTAATGCCAGGAATTGTTATTGTAGGAGCACAGTGGGGAGATGAAGGGAAAGGTAAAATTACTGATTGGCTTGCGCAAAGGATGAATTTGATTGTGAGATATCAAGGTGGAGATAATGCGGGTCACACTGTGGTAGTTGATGATAAAGAATATAAGTTTCATAACATACCGTCAGGAATTTTGTATTCTGACAAGAAATGCATAATTGGTAACGGTGCAGTCCTAAATCTCTGGATGTTACACAAAGAAGTTGAAAGCCTGAAAGAAAGAGGTCATCAATGTAAAAACCTTTTCATAAGCACAAGGACTCACTTGATTTTACCGTTCCATCCAATTATAGATAGATGGAAAGACCAAACTCCTAATGGGAAGGTAATAGGTACTACAGGCAGGGGTATTGGTCCAACATATATGGATAAATATGGTAGAGTTGGAATAAGAATGGGAGATTTATATTGTTCTGAGTCTGATTTGAAGGATTTGTTACACAAATCTTATGAGGAAAAAATAAAGCTTTATAGTAATTTTGTTGATTTAAGCTCCATAAATATTGATTCAATTTTTAAAGAGTTGCTAAGATTTAAAGAATACTTTGCAGATCACGTTATTGATTCTGTTTACGAAATCAACGATGCCTTAAAAAATGGACAAAAGGTTTTATTTGAGGGTGCTCAGGGAACACTACTTGATTTGGACCATGGAACATATCCATTTGTAACCTCTTCACATCCAACTGCAGGAGGTGCGTGTATGGGTTCAGGTGTAGGTCCAAAATTTATAAATGGTATAATCGGTATAGCGAAGGCATACACCACAAGGGTTGGCGAAGGCCCATTTCCTACTGAGTTATTTGATGATATAGGTGAAAAAATCAGACAAAAGGGGCATGAATTCGGTACTACTACAGGTAGACCAAGAAGAACTGGATGGCTTGATGCAGTGGTCTTGCACTATAGCTCAATTGTCAATTCTTTTGACGGTTTTGCGCTTACAAAACTTGATGTATTGGATGATTTAGATACATTAAAAATTGCATATGCTTATAAATTAAGATCCGGTAAAGTCGTAGACAGAATGCCTTCATGTATATCCGATTTGTATAATGTTGAGTTGCTTTACGAAGAAATGCCTGGGTGGAAAACTGATACTACAAACGTTAAAAAATTTGAAGATTTGCCAGAGAATGCCATAAAGTATATAAAAAGGATTGAAGAGCTATCAAAAACCCCTGTTTTATTCGTTAGTATAGGTGCTAAGCGTTCTCAAACACTTATAGCAGATGATTCAATTCTGAAAAAGTTAGGAATTTAATTTACCTTAAGTAAATTTTTATGGAAAAAATATTAATAAGGGAAAGAGTTCTTAGAAAAAGGGAAAGTCTTAGTTTAGATTTTCAAAAATCTATGAGCCAGGTTATTTGTTTAATGATTATAAAAAGTTTCTTTTATCTGGAAGCTGATAGTTTGATGTTATATTCCTCTATAAAGGGTGAGGTTGATCTTAAAACTTTGTATACAGATGCTTTAAAAAGACATAAAAAAGTGTTTTTGCCAACTGTTTCTTTAAAAAATATCAAGATTAACCCGGTTCAATGCTTTGTAGATACTATATGGGAAAGAGGACCGTATGGTATTTTTGAACCTTTGTATAAACCCAATAGAATTAAGCAAAAAAATTTTGATCTGGTTTTTATTCCTGGAGTAGCATTTGATCGAAATTTTAATAGGATAGGTTTTGGCAAAGGTTTTTACGACAAATTTTTGAAAAAATTACCAAAAACAACTTTGAAAATTGGTGTAGCGTTTGACGTTCAGATAGTTGAAAATATTAACTCAGATCCTTGGGATATAAAAATGGACATCATTGTTACTGAAAAAGGCTTCCTTTGCAGGGAGGAATCTTGAAAGATTTAGAAAAAATATTATTTTTAAAAAAGGTTGAGAGTACTCAGGACGTATCAAAAGATTGGATAAGAAAATACAATTTTTCGCCTGTTATAGTTGCATCAGAACAAACTAAAGGAAGAGGACAACGAAATTCGCTATGGCAATCCTATAAAGGTGGTCTGTGGTTTTCTCTTTCATTGAAAAATTTTTCTACGTTTAAAGATACACTTTTGCCTCTAATGTGTTCTTATGCTGTGCTAAAGTCTATCGAAAATTTGACTTTACATCCGATGATCAAATGGCCAAACGATGTAATGTTATTATATAAAAAAGTTGCAGGTATACTTGTAGAAAAATTTAACTTTAATGGTGAAGTTTATCATATTTGTGGCTTTGGAATAAACGTTAATAATGAAATAAATATTGAAAACATTAGATATCCTGCAATCAACTTAAAATCGATCCTTAAAAGAGAGATAAACGTTAACATGCTTTTGTTCAATATTTTAGAAAATTTTGAGAAAATTTTAGAGAATTTTTCTGATATTTTTTTTGATACGATATTAAAAGATATAAATAATAAACTTTTTTTAAAAAACGAATTTATAAAAATTGAGAAACAAAATAAAATTGTTTATAACGCAATTTTAGATTCTATTGGCTCTGAAGGAGAATTAATTTATATTTTGAACGGCAAATATTATTCATTATTCTCTGGAAGAATTATTTTTTAAATGAGGTGAAAGAATGCTTTATAAAAGTACTAGAGGAGATAATGAAAAACTCTTAGCTTCTGAAACTATTCTAGAAGGTTTATCGAAAGATGGAGGACTTTTTGTTCCTGAAGAAATACCACCAATCGATATAAAGGAAATTTCGAAATTAGAAAGATACCAGGACGTTGCTTTTTTAATACTGAAGAAATTTTTAACAGATTATACTAATGATGAAATAAGCTATTGTATAGATCAAGCTTATAATCTTGATAAATTTGATAATAAATTTATTACTCCAATTTTTAGTTTTAATAAAAATTGCTCAATAACTGAATTATGGCACGGTCCAACTCAAGCTTTTAAGGATATTGCTCTTCAAATTATGCCACTTTTACTGTCGATTGCAAAAAATAAAAATAACATACATAACGAAATAGTTATTTTGGTTGCTACATCTGGCGATACAGGTAAGGCAGCTCTTGAAGGTTATAAGGATGTAAAGGGTACTAAAATTATTGTTTTTTTCCCTCATAATGGAGTAAGCGAGATTCAAAAGTTACAGATGATTACTCAAGAAGGTACAAATACCTTCTCTTTCGCAGTAAAAGGAAATTTTGATGACGTACAAACCAGTGTAAAATCAATTTTCAACGATGTGGCTTTAAACAATAAGTTATTACAGAATGGCTTTGAACTTTCTTCTGCAAACTCAATAAATTGGGGGAGATTAGTTCCTCAAATAGTATATTATTTTTATTCTTATATCCAGGGCTTGAAAAACAATTTATTTGATATGAATTCGGAAATAAATTTCGTTGTTCCTACTGGAAACTTTGGTAATATATTAGCTGGTTATTATGCTAAAAAAATGGGTTTACCAATAAAAAAACTTATTTGTGCTTCAAACAGCAATAACGTTCTTACAGATTTTATAAACAATGGAATATACAATAGGAAAAGAAAATTTTATAAAACTATCTCTCCCTCAATGGATATTTTGATTTCTAGTAACCTAGAAAGACTATTATATGATTTATCTAATTCGGACTCAAACTATATTTTAAATCTAATGATTCAACTAAAAGAAAATGGGGAATATAAGATAAATAATGATTTACACTCGAAAATAAAGAATCTGTTTTGGGCTGATTGGGTTGATGATACGACAACAAAAAAGCAAATTTATAAAGATTTCAAAGAAAACAATTATCTTTTGGATACTCATACTTCTGTAGGCAGATCTGTTTATCTAAAATACATTAGTCAAACAAAGGACTTTACACCAACATTTATATTATCTACTGCGAATCCATATAAATTTTCAATTAGTATTTACGAAGCTTTATTTGGAAAACCAGACCCTACTAAAAGTGAATTCGATTTAATGTTTGAATTGGAAGAAAAAACAAATGTTCCGATTCCAGCACCATTAAGGTCTTTAAAAGAAAAAAGCATAATTCATAAAGTTGTAATAAATAAAGAGCAAATGTCAGATGAAATTTTGAAAATCTTAGGCATAAAATCATAATTTTTTGATATAATATTTAAACTAGGCCAACGTAGCTCAGCTGGCAGAGCAACTGATTCGTAATCAGTAGGTCGGCGGTTCAAATCCGCCCGTTGGCTCCAGTATAAATTTTATATTTCATATATGCTACACCTTACACAGTTTTTGCCTGCAGCTTTAGCAGCATACATCAAATCATCTACTCTTTTAGTTATTGAATTTACTGTATCAAAGTGCTGATAACTCGTAACTCCAAAGCTAGCAGTTACGAATTTAACTTCAGGGATATTTAATCTGCATATTCCATCCTTAAGCTCAAGAGCTAATTTTTCAGCATAATGTAGATTGGTATTTGTCAGGAGTATCATAAACTCTTCTCCACCCCATCTAGCTATAAAATCAGTCTTTCTGATTCTATTTTTAATGAAATTTACAATTTCTACAAGAACTCTGTCTCCAACCGCATGGCCATAATTGTCATTAATAGTTTTAAAATCATCAATATCAAACATTATAAGTGAAAAAGGTATCTTATTTCGCTTTGTTCTTTCAATTTCTTCTTCTAATCTTTTTTCAAAATATCTTCTATTGTACGAATCAGTTAAAGAATCTTTAATAGATAACTCGTATAGCTCTTCTTCCATTTTTTTGTTTTCAGAAATATCTCTTATTGATTCAATTGCTCCTATTACATTTCCTTTCTTATCAATTAACTTAGACGTGGCAACAAATACATATGCTCCTGCATTGTTAAATATTTTTGGAGAAAAAGTTTCTGCATAGATTATGTTGTCTGATTTATAAATCAAATTGTAATTTTCCTTTAAAAGTTTTTCGTTATTACTTAAGATTATATTGGCTAGTAATGGTCTTGGTTTATCGTAAAACAATATTGAATATTCTAGATAATCTTTCCCTAACATTATTTCTTTTGTCTTGCCTGTCAATGTTTCCAAAGCTTTATTCCATGCTATAATTTTTCCTTCAGAATTTATAACAAAGGTAGCATCGGGTAAGTTTTCAATTATGTTGTTTAAAAGAAAATACGCCCTTTCTAATTCAAGTTGAGCCTTTTTTCTTTCTGTAATATCCTGGACCGTCCAAATAGTGATCTTTTCTTTTTCGTCAATAACATTTGCTGTTGCTTCGCAAATAATTAAATCATTATTCCTTCTCTTTTGACGAATTTCTATAAGTTCAATTTTTTTGTTTATAAATAAATCATTATATAACTTATCAATTCTTTCATATTCTTCTTCATCATAAAACAGTATTTTTGTTGGCTTTCCAACGAGTTCTTTTTCATCAGAGTAGCCAAATATTTTAGCAAACTTTGGGTTTACTTGTAAGATCTCCCTGTTTTTTACAAGTGCGATACCAATTAAAGCGTTTTCAATAATATTCTTCCTGATCTCTGAGATTTCTTTCTCTTTTTTTCTAAAATCTAGTCTGTCTAAGCCAATTGAAATATCTTTTGAGAGTTCTTCTAATAATTTTTTCAGATCTCCTGTGAAGACATTCTCTTCAGAGTGATATACTGATAAGCAAGCCCAAATATCATTCTCTTTAAATATTGGAATAGTAGCGCTTGATTTTATTACATATTTTTTAGCCAGATTTTTCCAGGGAGCTGTAAAACTTTCCTTTTCAAATGATTGGACATAATTAGCAACTTTATTTCTCCATGTTTTTCCAGATGAGCCCTGTCCTTCAAGTATTTCAGGACTAATCGAAATAAAAGCAGAATATGCGTATTTAGTATTACCCGATGCTGCAAGAATCCTAAATATGCCATCTTTATCTGGCTTAGCAATGAAAGCAAGTTTTAGATGCCCATATCTTACAGCTATGTCACATATCGATTGATATAAAGTTGACTCATCTTGTACATTTGCGATCAATTGATTTACTTGTGCAAGTACAGTGCCAAAATCAATAATTCTTTGAAGATTTTCTCTCTCTCTTTTTTTTAGTTATATAGAAAAATATAAAAGCATTTACAAGAATCATTAAAATTAAAACAAGCCCTTCAATAAATAATCTTTTTAAAGATATATTTACATATGTTTCCCAAATTAGTTTTTTAGGATAAACTGCTTTTATTTCAAATGGATAACCGGGAACTGTTACTATTACTTCATTTCCAGTAATATTTGATGCGTTTTTTATAAAAATTCCATCAGAAAGTCTTCCTAATAGTTCATTGTTTCTTAAATCCTTTACTATCAAATTAATTTTTTTGCTTTTTAGATTACTAGAAAATAAATTATCTAAAAAATATGTCGTTCGGATGTAATAAAGTGGTTTGCCAAGGGTATCTCTTAATATATATCTTTCATTTAATACTTCGGTGTTAAAATAGCCTATGTGAACTAATCCAAGCTGATAGTCTGAATTTTTATTAACGGAAAAAAAATTTATTTTAGGTACTTCACTAATATTTGGAAGAGTAGTATAAATAATTTTATCTTCTTTGGAATATATACTAAAAGCAGGTGTGTCAGAATAAAATTTTGTTAGATATTTTATAAAATTGGCGGTCTCTTTATCAACTAAAATACCGGAAGACCGATTGCTCAATAATAAATTTCCAATGAATTTAAGCACTTCAAACTTTGAGTCAAGTTTTCTTGAAATTTCACTTGCATATAAAGAGGCTAAATTTCTTGCATTATTCTCAACGATTAATTGAGCATTAAAAAATTCTTTGACTTCGCTGCTAATAATCCAGAAAATAATAAACATTGTAGGTAGAAAAAGTAAAAAACTTGTGAGTATTTTATATTGTCTTATTCTTTTTAAAATATTTAAAATCATTTGAAAATAATTCAACTCCCAAATATTTTATCATACTCACAATTATAGCTTACATTGTAAACCAAATTAATTTAAAATACCTCTTTAAGTAGTATTATTAAAATAAAAAATTTGTGGGAGGCATTCAATGAAAAAGGTGGTAATTGTGGCAACTGGGGGAACAATTGCAATGAAAAAAAATGAAGCCGGAAAATCAATTCCTGCTGTTACTGGAGAAGGGCTTATAAGCAGCGTGCCAGGCATTAGAGATATTGCAGATTTTGAAGTAGTAAATTTTAGTAATTTTGCTAGTTGCAATATGAAACCAGAAAATTTATTAAAGCTCGCTAATAAAATTAAAGATATACTTAAAAATAAAAATATAAGTGGGATAGTTATAACACATGGTACAGATACCATTGAGGATAGTGCGTTTTTTTTGGAATTGACTATCGATGATGAAAGGCCTATAATCTTCACGGCTGCTCAAAGAGATGCATCCGAGTTTGATTCAGATGGTCCAAGAAATATAAAAAATTCTGCAAAAATAGCTATTGACGATTGCGCAAAAAATAGAGGTATAATGGTTTCTCTAAATGAAGAAATTTTTGGGGCTCTATATGTTCATAAAAGTCATACAAGCAACGTTAAAACATTTGATTCGGGTAATATGGGAATAATTGGATATGTTGATATAGATAGGATTTGTTTCTACAACAATCATAGATCAAAGATAAAGTTTCAAATTCCTGAAAACTTCCCAAAGGTTGTGCCAATTTTAGCGTATACAGGTATTACTTCAGATATTATAGACTTCTATATAAAAAATGGTGCTGAGGGCATTGTAATTGAAGCTTTTGGGCGTGGAAATGTGCCTCCTGAGTTAGAAGAAGGTATTATAATGGCCATAGAACAAAGGATTCCAGTTGTAATCACTTCAAGATGTCACAATGGCAGAGTATTACCTGTATATTCATATAGGGGTGGATCAAGCAGGCTAAAGGATTTTGGTTGCATATTTTCGGAAGGAATTTCTACATCTAAATCTCGTTTACTTTTAGGTCTTGCCCTTACCCAAACAAATGACCATTTAAAAATTCAGGATATTTTTAATAAAATTGCTTGTTGATTTGTTTTATTATAAAGATTGTTTATTTAACTTCATAATTAAATGTTTTATAATATTCAAATACAATAAAATAGGGGGTATATATGTATAACAAATTGGACTCTTTGCAAAATATCTTTGAATATGTAGTAGAGATGAGAAGATATTTTCACATGTATCCAGAGCTTGGATTAGCAGAATTTAATACTCAAGCAAAAATAATCTCTGAATTAGAAAGTTTTGGATTAAAACCTAAAAAAATTGGCGATACTGGCGTAATATGTGAGATCATAGGAAGTGGTCCTAAAAGAGTTGCAATAAGAGCAGATATAGATGCTTTACCTATAGATGATGCTATCGATAAATCATATAGATCAAGAAATCCTAATGTGTGCCACGCGTGTGGACATGATGGCCATACAGCAATGCTTCTTGGAGTTGCCAGATTTTTCTCTGAAAATATAGATTTATTGCGAGGTAACTTAAGACTAATCTTCCAACCAAACGAAGAAAAAGTACCCATTGGAGGTGCTAAAAGATTAATTGAAGAGGGGGCATTGGATGGTGTAGATATTATTATTGGAGCACATTTGTGGCAACCAATTGAGTCTGGAAAGATAGGGATTAGTTATGATAAATTAATGGCTTGTGCTGATGAATTTATTATTAATATTAATGGTCGTGGAGGACATGGGTCAATGCCTCATCAAACTATTGATCCAATTATAACAGGTGCACAAATTATTCTTGCGCTTAAAATAATTACAGCTACAAGCATAGATCCGCTGGAAAATGCTGTTTTATCCATCGGCCTTTTTAACTCAGGTTCCGCTTTTAACATAATTCCTGATAAATCTCTTATAAAGGGTACAGTAAGAACATTTTCCCAGGAAGTTAGAGAGACAATGTTTAAACGCATTAAAGAAATCTGTGAGGGAATATGTGCTTCAAATAGTGCAAAATTTACTATGGAACCTATCTTTGGCTACCCTTCTCTAATAAACCACGAGAGCGTTGCAAAAATAATTGAAAATTCTGCGATCGAAGTTATTGGAGAAGAAAACGTTCTACATATAAAACCAGTAATGGGCGCTGAAGATTTTTCTTATTATCTACAAAAAATAAAGGGTGCGTTCTTTTTTATTGGAGCTGGCAATGCAGCTAAGGGCATAGTGTATCCTCATCATCACCCCCATTTCGATATCGATGAGGATGCCTTAATGGTAGGTCTTAAGGTTCTTATTAATTCTACGATAAAACTTTTGAAATAAAAAATAAGGGGGTATATCAGTATGAAAGCTTTAAAGTTCGTTTTGACTCTAATTCCATTTGTTTGGACAATTGCAGCGATCCCTTTCGTGAACACAGTAAAACCAATCGTATTGGGTCTTCCATTTTTAGCTTTTTGGTTGGTAGCAGGTATATTTGTAGCATTTGTATGTCTTAGTATTGTCTATAAAATTGATACAAAAAATTCTAATGGATAGGAGCTGAATTATGTCAAATGAATTCTTAGCCTTAGGAATTATTTTTATTTTTATTTTTGTTACTACTATTGTAGGAATGCTCCCTGGTATGAAAGAAAAGCTAAACTTAGAAGGTTGGGCTATTGGTGGCAGAGAATTTGGTAGATGGCTTAGTTGGTTTATTTTAGCCGGAGAAATATACACTGCCTTTGCTTTTCTTGGAGCAAGCGGTTGGGCTTATGCCAGAGGTGGACCTACTTTTTATATATTGGGCTATGGCGCACTTGCTTATGTAGTAGGATATTATCTACTTCCAAAAATTTCTCCTATTGGTAGAAAGTTTAGTTTGATGACACAACCTGATTTGGTACAACATATTTACGATAGTAAACTATTAGGCATTTTAGTTGCTATAATTGGCGTACTATTTCTTTTACCATATCTTCAATTGCAATTGACTGGTTTAGGCATTATAATTCAAACGTGTTCTTATGGTTTGATTACTAAGGTTCCTGCAATGTTAATAGCTTTTACTCTAGTAGCCATCTTTGTTTACCTTAGTGGACTTAAAGGTGTTGCTTCAACTGCAGTTATAAAAGATGTAGTAATGATAGTTGCTGTAGTGTTCTTTGGTTTATATCTACCATTCCATTTCTTTGGTAGTGTTGGAAATATGTTTGAAGCTCTAGAAGCTGCAAAGCCCGGATTCTTAGCTCTTCCTGGTGGGACTAAAGTTCTTGATGTGAGCTGGGTGATGTCTACACTGGTACTCACAAGTTTGGGGTTTTATATGTGGCCACACTTTTCTGCAAACAGTTTTAGCGCAAAAAGTCCTGAAGTTTTAAGACACAATGCAGTTTTCCTTCCTTTATATCAGATTTGTTTGCTTTTCCCCATGCTTATTGGTTTTACGGCATTATTAATAATACCGGGCCTAAGTAATCCTGATATGTCTTTTATGTTAATGGTTCAAAAGGTTTTTCCGGGTTGGGCCCTAGGTCTTGTTGGCGGTGCTGGCGCTTTAGCTTGTATGATTCCTGCTTCTGACTTAATATTAAATACCTCGATGATCTTCACCAGGAATATTTATTGTAGAGGTTTCAATCCTAATGCCGATCACACACATCAGAAATTCGTTGCAAGAATTATTGTTTTTATAGTTACCGCTACAGCTCTTTGTTTAGCGATTTTTGCTCCAAACTTATTGGTTAACCTTCTTTTAATAGGGTATTCAGGAGTTACCCAATTTTTCCCTATGATCGTTCTGGGATTGTTCTGGAAGAGGGCTACAAAGATTGCTTCATTTTGCGGCTTAATTGTTGGAGAGACTTTAGTGGTCTATTTAACCTTTAGCAAGTTGGATCCTCTTGCAATTTTTGGACTTCACTTAAATGCAGGTTTTGCTGCATTGATGGTAAACTTAATTATATTTGTAGTTATAAGTATTTTAACTTCTAATAATGATAATATTGTTGCTAAAGAAAAAAGATTGAGTGCATCATAAATGTAAATAAAAATTACGGAGGTGTTGTTGTTGAACGGAAGAAAAGATAAACTTATAAAGGATTATCTTCACGATCCATATTTCGTCAAGGAAAAATATTCTGAACCTTCAGTTTGCGAAAGATGCGGAGTAGTTTTTAATGATGGTATTTTTAGTTGGGTAAAACCTATACCAAAAGAGTTCCCAAAGATGATTTGTCCGGCATGTAGAAGAATAGAAGATAATTATGAAGGTGGTGTAGTATTACTTACTGGAAAATTTTTAAATAATCATAAAGAAGAAATTATTAACACAGTTAAAAATGTTGAAGCTTATAAAATTGAAAGAAGGCCACTTGAGAGGATTATATCTATTGTTGAAAATGAAAATGGTATAGAAATAAAAACAACATATGAACATCTTGCTAGAAGAATTGGAGAAGCAATAAACAATGCTTTTAAAGGTGAGCTTAAAATAACTTATCCTGAGGGTGAAAAGTATGTTAGAGTAAAGTGGTTTAGAGATGAATAAAATTTACAATATATTTTTTGTTTCTATATTTATATTTTGTTTTCTGATAGTGGCAAACAACCCATCTTTTGGATCGGAAAATATTTACAATCTAAAAATTAACAACGATAAAACTATATCGGTGGTAGGTTCAGGTTTAATAAAAGAAAGGCCAAACATTGCTTTGATAGACTTTGATATTACTTTAAAAAACCCAGATCCGTCTAATGCTATGGATACTCTATCACAGAAGGCTAACAGCCTTTTACAAAAAATTTATGAACAGGGAGTTAACAAGAACGATATAAAGACATCAAACGTTTCTCTCCAACCAATATACGTTTTTGATAGAAATTCTAACAAAGAAATTTTAGATGGCTATAGCGCAACTGAATCCTTTACTCTAAAAACATCAGTTGAAAATTCTGGCAAAATGATATCTTTACTTACCAATAATGGAGTAAATCAAATTAATAACATTAGATTCGAACGATTAGACATCAATCAGCTTAGACTTCAGGCAATAGAAATTGCAATGAGTGATGCAAGGAATCAAGCCAATGCAGTATTGGACAAAACTAAATATAGGATATCTGGGATAAAGAGCGTAACAGTATCTCCAATTTTTATGCAAAATCCTATCTTGAAAGAAAATCTTTACAATAAATCCTTAACAGGGACAAATCAGCCACTACCTATAGAAGGTGGTGAAATAGAAGTAAGAGCAAACGTACAAGTTGTTTTCATATTTGAATAGCTTATTAACTGTGATTTAACTAAAAATTAACATTATATTAAATTTAATAATTTAATTTGATTATGAGAGGAGAGATGGCTATTAATAAAATAAATTTTTAGGAGGTTGTAATATGAAAATGTTATTTTATGCCTGCGAGGATCCATCGGATTTTAGCAAATATTATCGTCTTTTTAAGCATATAAAAATTCTGAATAAAAATGGTAATGAGGCAAAAGTTATACTGGAGTGTAGAGCAGTACTAATTACTTCAATTTTTAATGATTCATCTCATCCTCTAAATAGCTTATATGTTGATATTAGACAAAATATTTTAGGTGTTTGTAAAACATGTGCTATCAAATACAATACACTTGAATGTTGTAAATCTCAAAACTTACCCATAAAGGGTTTATTGGGTGGTCATATTGCATGTGAATCTTATATAAGAAAGAACTATTATGCAATGTCTATGTTTGTTGATAGCGAAAGTATTAAAATATAATTTAAAACTCATAACATATTATCAATTAGCGAGACAAGATAACTATGGATTTTTTTGATATTTTCAACATCTGTTATTAAGGAATTCTTATTTATCTTTTCATTATTAATTTCGTCAGAATATAAATTTGCCCATTTCAATATCATATTCTGGTCTACTTCTATGTGAAATTGTAAGCCTATAGAATTTTTATAGATAAACCCCTGATTTCGGTATTTATCAGATGAAAATATGTGAAGCGAATCCTTTGGCAGATCAAAAGTGTCTCCATGCCAGCAAAAAGCTTTAAATTCATTAGGAAAATTGTGGATAAATTTATGATCGTATTGTTTGTATATTTTATGCCAGCCAATTTCTTTGCCTTCTTTTCCTTTATAAACTCTTGCTCCGAGAACATGTGCGAGTATTTGTGAACCTAGACAAATACCTATAACTGGTAAATCTTTATTTAGAGCGCTTTCTACAATTTTAAACTCATCCTTTAAAAATGAATATTTGTCATGATCGTAAACTCCCATATATCCACCCAAAATAACTAAAAAGTTATACTCATTCAAATCGATTTTACTAATATTATTTTTAAAGACATCATAAATGCTTATAATATTAGTTCCTATCCCAAAACCTCTTTCTGAGAAAACGTTATATAAATAACCAAGTCCTTCTTCCTCCACATGTCTAATAGCAAGAATTTTCATAATACCTCCAGATGCAGTTCAAAGTAATAAAATTATATTATATTCCATAAATAAAATTTTTAGCATAGCTGATATTGAAATTTATAAAAAAAATTTTTGATTTAAAATAATAATAGCATTAAGAAATTAAGGGGGTAAACATGGAAAATAAAATTTGGGATTGGATACAAGTTGAGGTTACTTCCTTTTGTAATGCAAGTTGTAACTATTGTCCCCACACTGTTTATAAAGAAAATTGGATTAATAGACATTTTGAAATGGAAACCTTTAAAAAATTAATACCACATTTAAATAAAACAAAACTTGTTTATCTTCAAGGGTGGGGAGAACCATTTTTAAACCCAAAATTATTTGATATGATTGAAATTGCTAAGAAATCTGGTTGTAGAGTAGGTACCACTTCAAATGCAAATCTTATTGACAAAGGGTTATCTGAAAAAATAGTCGATTCAGAATTGGACAATATCTCTTTTTCACTGGCTGGAGTTGACAAAAATAATGATCTATATAGAAAAGGAACTTCGATAGAAAGAGTTTTAAGCGCAATAAATGAAATAAACAAAGTAAAAAAGAAGTTGAAAAGTAATCTGCCAGTGATAAATATCGCATATTTATTATTTCCATCTGAATTAGAAAATATTTATAAATTAACAGATTTATTGAAGGGTAGAGGAATAAATCAGGTAGTTATCTCAACGCTTGACTTTATACCTACATCAAAATTTAAAAATGAATCATTGAAATTTAATAACCTAAATGAATCACATGAATTCCAAAAAAAAATTAAAAATTTAATTGAACGTGGAAGGGATTATGGCTTAGAAATTTATTGTAACATACCAATACTGACAGAGACATTAAGAACTTGTAGTGAAAATCCCGAAAAAAGCCTCTTTATTGGCAGCGATGGTTCAGCATCTCCCTGCGTTTTTACAAATTTACCATTGATTTCTGATTCAATAGACAACAAAAATTATAAGAAGTTAATATTTGGTAAAATTGAAACAGATGATTTAACTGAAATTTGGAATTCAAAAAAATATAAAGATTTTCGTTCTTCGTTTAAAGAAGGTTTATATAATATGCCATGTAAATGTTGTTTAAAGAGACATATTTTTTCAATAGAAACAACTTTTGATTTAAATTTTGTATCTTTACCTATCAGCTAATTAAAGCCATTATATTAATATTTAAATTTCTTAACTTAACATAATTCAAGCTTTTTGTTACAATTATTTTGTATGGTTGAGAAAAATTTAGACGAATTAAAACTAAGTAAGCACCACCTAAAAGCAATGTTTGTTTCAGGAATGGGTTTTTTTACTGATGCATATGACCTCTTCATTATTGGTGTAGCTTTATCTTTAATAGCTCCGGTTTGGGGACTTACACGTTCAGAAATTGCACTCCTCGGTAGTAGTTCTCTTTTGGCTGCCTTGTTTGGTTCAATTTTTTTTGGTAGATTTGCAGATAATTTTGGCAGAAAAAAAATTTATGGTCTTGAAGCTCTCATAATGACAATTGGTGCACTAATGTCAGCATTTTCGCCGAACTTTTTGTTTCTACTTTTTTCAAGGTTTATTTTAGGTTTGGGTATCGGTGGAGATTATCCAGTCAGTGCTGTTATAATGAGTGAATATTCAAATAGAGCTGATCGGGGTAAATTAGTTGGTTTAGTTTTTTCTATGCAAGCTCTTGGTCTTATAATTGGTCCTCTTGTTGCTTTAAGTTTATTGTTACTTCACATCCCACTTGACTTTGTATGGCGTTTAATGCTTGGGTTAGGATCTATTCCTTCTATTATGGTTATTTATCTAAGAAGAAAATTGCCTGAATCTCCTCGTTATCTTTCAGAAATAGTATGTGATAAAAAAGCAGCCTTAACTGCTTTTGTAAATTTTATTGGTAATGGTGATAAGACATATGAATCACCACATTTGAATTCGAGAATTAGATATAAATTAAAAGATTTTTTTTCAAACAAGCAACATGTTTTAACTTTATTTGGAACAGCTGGTAGTTGGTTTTTGCTTGATTGGGCTTATTATGGCAACACGATTTCTACACCAATTGTAATGAACGCTATATGTGATAGTTCTTCTTTAGAGTTAAAGATGATTTATTCGCTTTTAATATTTGTTGTTTTTGCTCTACCAGGATATATTTTATCAATAATATTTATGGATATAATTGGAAGGAAATATATTCAACTTATAGGTTTTAGCATTATGTCACTTTCATTTTTATTATTGGGATTAATACCTGACATAGTAAATAATGTAACAGGATTTCTTATACTCTATGGACTTAGCTATCTTTTTACTGAATTTGGTCCCAATACTACTACTTTTGTGCTTCCTTCAGAACTCTTTCCAACCGAATATAGAGCCACAGGTCATGGTTTATCTGCAGGAATAGGGAAACTTGGAGCTTTTTTTGGAGTACTACTTTTTCCTATTACCGAATCGTTTTTTGGCTTAAATATAACCTTTGTTATTGTTTCAATTATTTGTTTAATGGGAATTATAACTACATCAGTTCTTACAGAGCCTAAAGGCAAGAGTCTTGAAGACTGCTCATACTCTAAGATAATAGGCAAATAATAAAATTCGTATTATTCTTCATTAACAAGTTTTTAACAATAGTTTAATAAAATAATATAGTAAATTCTTAAGTTGGGAGAGATTAATGAAGAAAAGAGTTTTATTTTTGTGCACTCACAATAGCGCTCGTTCTCAAATGGCACAAGGTTTGATGAACGCTTTGCTGTCAGAAAACTATGAAGCATTTAGCGCTGGCACTTTTGCCACATCTATTAATCCATTTGCCATAGAGGTTATGAAAGAAATTGGGATCGATATCTCTAATCAATATTCCAAAAATTTTGATATGTATCTGAACGATGAATTTGATTATGTAGTAACCGTCTGCGATAACGCAAAAGAGGGCTGCCCATACTTTCCGGGAGGAAAGGAGCAATTTCACAAAAAATTCGAAGATCCTGCATCGTTTTCTGGAACCAAAGAAGAAAAATTAGATAAGTTTAGAGAAGTTAGAGATAAGATTAAAGACTGGATTGTAGATTTTTTTCGAACCTAACCAACTAAAAGCGTAAAAAGTTCAATAAATTTAACTGGACCAAAACCATATATACGAATGTACTTACAAATATGCTCACAAAGAAATTCCTAAACTTTAGGTGAAGAATAACTACGAATAAAATAGCAATTAATTCGTTTAATCCAAATGGCGGTTTTGACAACGAAACATCTTTTATGCAATAGATTACTAAAATGGTTATAACACTAAAAGGTGCATATTTTCCAATAAAAACGAGCATTTCAGATTGGTTTTTTGTTCTTAAAAAAATAAAAGGAAATGCTCTTGCAAAAAATGTAATTAAAGTCATTGCTACTATAGATATTATTATATTAATTATGTTCATTTTGTATTATCCCTTTTTTAAAAATCATCAAAAACAAAGTGGACATTATAATTGATGGTAAAAGCATATTTTCTTTACCTACAACCGCAATTGATCCAATGGCACAGATAGCACCAATCCATAAAGGTAAACGAGTTTTATAAGATCTAATCTGTTCGATAAGAATTACTAAAAAAAGCGCTGTTAAAGTAAAATCTAAACCTTTTGTATTAAATTTTATTATATTTCCTAATATAGCGCCTATAAGTGTTCCAAATACCCAATAAAAATGGTTTAATGAACTTATATAAATGTAAAATTTAGATTTATTTGCTTCATTAGTTTCTTTTAAAGTTGTTAATAAAGCATAAGTTTCATCAGTAAGAGTGAATATCATATAAGGTTTAAATTTTCCAGTAAGGTTAAATTTTTCTAATAGTGAAAGACCATATAACATGTGTCTGCAATTTATTAACAACGTAATAATTGCAATTGTAATAAGATTTGTATTTGATAAAAAAAACTGAATAGCTATAAATTGCATTGATCCAGCATAAATAAAAAGACTCATGATAGGTGCAAATATCCATGGAATATCTTTGCTGGTCAATAACAATCCAAATGCTATTCCTCCTGAAACATAACCAAACATTATAGGCATAGTTATCAAAATAGCATGAAAGAAAGTAGTATTTAAAATATCTTTACTAATTTTCATCCTTTCTCCTTAAGTAATAATTTATAAAAAAATGATCTAAAATAAAAATAATAAGCATTTTAAAGTGTGTATTGTATATTATATTATATATTTGTACAATATATTGATATAGTATAGCATTTTGTTTGAGCATGCAATACTTTAGGAGGTTTTTTGGACGATTTAAATTTTATAATAGCTAATAATTTAAAAAAAATAAGAGAGAAAAGAAAACTTAGTCTTGATAAACTTTCAGAGATTACAGGAGTTAGCAAATCACTGCTTAGCCAAATCGAGAGAGCAGAGTCAAATCCAACAGTAACAACTTTAAAAAAAATAACTACAGGACTGAAAATTTCTTTTACTGCACTCCTGGAGAGCCCAAAACCAAATGTTGATGTAGTAAGATTTAATAATATAACTCCCATAATAGAAGATGGTGGAAAATACAGAGTATATCCCATTTTCCCTTTTGATGAAAATAGACGTTTTGAAATTTATATAGTAGAACTTGATAAAGACAGTAGTATAAGAGCTATAGCGCATCCGGATAGAACACAAGAATTCATTACAGTTTTTGAAGGAGAATTAAAGGTTTCTTTAGGAGAAGAAGAATTAATTATTAGCAAAGGAGATTCAATAAGATTTTTTGCTGACAAGCCACACATATACTCTAATATTTATTATTCAATTACGAGATTAAGCATGATTCTTTATTATCCTATTTAATGCTATGCTAAATGTTCTTAAGTTTGCTAAGATTGGAGGAAAATATGCAAATTTCTAATAAACCGAACTCATTGATTAACGAGAGTTCACCGTATTTGCTTCAACATTCTTATAATCTGGTTAATTGGTATCCCTGGTGCAATGAGGCTTTAAAAAAAGCAGAAAAAGAAAATAAACCTATTTTTCTTAGTATCGGTTATAGCAGTTGTCACTGGTGTCATGTAATGGAAAAAGAATCTTTCAATAACGAGGAAGTTGCTAATATTTTAAATGAGAATTTTATTTCAATTAAGGTAGATAGAGAAGAACACCCAGAAATTGACAAATTCTACCAGAATGTTCATATAGTGTTTAACAATCGCAGTGGAGGATGGCCCCTTAGTATCTTTATGACCTATGATTTAAAGCCATTTTTTGCTGCAACCTATATTCCTTTAGAAAAAAAGTCTGTTAGATATACTTTTCCTGAAATTTTACGCGCAATTTCAAATCAATACAATAGCGATAAATCAAAGTTAACTAAATTGGGCGATGAAATTTTAAAATATGTTAATTTGTTATATAAAATTGAAAATAAGGTTAAAATAGATGTTAATGTAATTGATTTCTTCTTAAAACAAACCGAAGAAAATTATGACATTGTATATGGCGGATTTTCAAGTGCACCAAAATTTCCTCAAACTTCTCTTTTAGATACTCTAATTTATATTTATGATAAAACAAAACTAAATAAACCTTTAAAAATGGTTGAAAATACATTAAAAAATATGTCAATGGGCGGATTTTACGATCTTGTAGACGGTGGATTTTGCAGGTATAGTACAGACAATATCTGGTTCGTACCGCACTTTGAAAAGATGGGTTATGATAACGCTCTTTTGTCACAGATTTATCTGGATACATATCAGATCACAAAAAACGAGTTATATCTGGAAATTGCTTTAAAGACCATAGAATTTATGATTAAAAAGATGCAAAAAAATGGACTTTTTTATTCTTCAAGCGATGCGGATACTGATGGAATAGAGGGTAAATACTATACATACGAATACGATGAAATTTTAAAAATTTTTAAAAATTACAACATTGACCCAAAAGCATTATCTGTTACAAAGGAGGGTAATTTTAAAGGAAGAAATATATTAAGGCTCTCAAGTGATTCTGATAGAAGAGAATTAGTACCTTTGCTTAATGAACTAAAAAATCTCAGAAAGGAGAGAAAATATCCTTTTATAGACGAGAAAATAATTACATCAATAAATTCTATGATGATAAAGAGTTTATTTAAAGCAGCAAAAATTAATGAAAAATATTATATTTTAGCTAAAGATTGCTTAAAATCTTTGCTAAGTTTTCTATATATGGATGGCATTCTATATCATTGTGGAGTCTATAATAAAGAAATAAAAATAAGGTCATTTTTAGAGGACTACGCTTATCTTGTAGATGCTCTTATAGAAGCATATCAGTTTACTCAAGAAGAAGAATACCTAAAATTGGCAATTAAATTTACAAGAGATGCGAATAACTTTTTTGATGACTTCTGGTATTTTAGCATGGGTGAATTTAAAACTATTGCAGATGTATTTGATGAATCGTACCCATCAAGCGCATCTTTGATGATTATGAACAATATTAAGTTAAATAATTACGTCTCGGGAGAATTTTCTGATGTTATAGAAAGGAGCATAAAGAATTATTCTGGAAAAATATCAAAATATCCTCAATATACAGCTCTTGCAGTAAAGTGCATTCTTGAGTGGAACTTACAGAATAAAAATATTTTGAAAGGAAGGGAGTTATAATGAAAAATGTTGTGCTTTTTGCCTTTAGAGGAGATTCGATGTGTTTTATTCATGTATTGCTTTATGGCATTGAGCTCAGTGAGAGTGGAATAAATATTCGGGTAGTTTTAGAAGGCGAGTCTACGAAGTTAATCCCAGAACTTTATAACGAGAATAGCCCTCTCTATAACCTTGCACAAAAAGCGATAAAGCTAAATCTATTTGAAGGTGTGTGTAAAGCATGCTCAACCATGATGGGGACTATAGAAGAAGCAAAAAAGAGAAATCTTAATATATTGTCTGATATGTCTGGGCATGCCGGAATGGCGAGATTTATTAATAATGGATTTGAAGTAATAACTTTCTAAGGGATCATAAAAAAATAAACTTTACTTTTCTCTTAAGACCATTTGGCTGATTGAATTGTATCATTACATGAAAATCAGATAAAATAATCAAAAATTTTATTAAAAGTTACAACTTTATAGATATCCTGCTTTTAGCTATAACTCTTACAAAAAAATGGAGCCGAGGATCAGAGTCGAACTGACAACCTGCTGATTACAAATCAGCTGCTCTGCCTATTGAGCTACCTCGGCAGTTGCTAAATTATAACATAATAAGTGAAATTTTGAAAAGTATTAAAGGATTCTATTATAAAAAATAGAAAAGTGATTAGGAATCGATATATAATTTTAAATATTGAAAGGAGTGAAAGTCTTGGCTAAAGTATTAATTGTATATTATTCTTTGTATGGCCATGTTCACAGACTTGCTAAGGCTATTAGCAGTGGAGCGGGTAGTGTAGAAGGTACCCAAGTAAGCATAAAAAGAGTTCCAGAAACTCTTTCTGACGATATTATAGAAAAAATGGGTGCAAAGGATATTCAACAAAAAATAAGGAGAACAATTCCTGAGGTTTCATTAGACGATTTAACGAATAGTGATGCAATAGTGTTTGGGACTCCTACGAGATTTGGGAACATGTGCGCACAAATGAAAACATTTTTAGATAGCACTGGGGGCATATGGTCAAGAGGAGAACTATTTGGAAAAGTTGGCAGCGTTTTTACTTCTTCTAATACTCAACACGGAGGACAAGAGTCTACTATTCTAACCTTTTTGCCATATTTGTTTCATCAAGGAATGATAATCGTCGGTTTGCCTTATTTGTTTAAAGGTCAAACAATTATGAGTGAAATAACTGGTTGCTCTCCTTACGGAGCTTCTTGTGTTGCTGGTGAAAATTCTTCTAGAAGTGTTTCTCAAAATGAAGTAGATGGCGCCTTTTTTCAGGGGAAATATGTAGCACTTATTACAAAAAATATTTGCGAAAATAGAGAACAATATTTTAAAACTTTAGTTTCTCTTAATAATAAAAAAATAAAAGGAGGATAAAATGTCTTCAAAACCTAAAGTGGTAATGACAAATAAAATATTAGATGAGCCATACAATTGGCTTAAAGAAAGAGTTAACCTTGTTTGCTGGGAAGAAGAAAGTCAACCTCCTCAGGAAGTTATAAAGAGTTGGCTTCAAGATGCAGATGGACTTTATTCTACGTTCTATCCTGTAACAAAAACCTTACTAGAAGATGCAAAAAAACTTAAAGTTGTTAGTCAGTGTGCTGTGGGCTATGATAATATTGATGTAAATTATTGTACTGAAAGAAAAATACCAGTATGTAATACTCCACATGTCGTTGTTGAAGCAACTGCTGAACTTACTTATGGTTTATTAATTTGTGCAGCAAGAGATATTATAAATGCTGTAAATTATGTTAAAGAGGGCAAATGGATTAAAAATTTTGGGTATCCTTTATCTCATGATTTACATGGTAAAACACTTGGCATTTTTGGAATGGGTAATGTTGGATCTGCTTTAGCAAGAAGAGCTAAGGCTTCATTAATGAATGTAATATATCACAATAGAAAACCAAATCCTAATGATAAGAGTCTAAACGCCAGATATGTTAGCTTCGATGAGCTAATAGAAACTTCAGATTATTTGGTTGTTTTATCACCACTAACTCCTGAAACTAGAGGAAAATTTAATTACGAAGTTTTTAAGAGAATGAAAAAAACTGCAATTCTAATAAATGCAGCACGAGGACCAATTGTGGTAACAGAAGATCTTTATAAAGCTTTATTGGATAAAGAAATTGCCTTTGCTGCCTTAGACGTAGTAGATCCTGAACCGATTCCTTTTAATAGTCCACTTTTAAACCTACCGAACGTTATTATTACGCCTCATATAGGAACAGCAACATATGAAACAAGATTAAATATGATGCAACTTGCAGCCGAAAATCTTTTAGATGTCTTAGAAGGGAGAAAACCAAAATATTGTGTTAACTCTGAGGTTCTTTAATTAAAGTTTTTTCTTTTGTTTTTTTTCTAAATACATCGCCTGATCAGCTTTATGAATTATTTTATCAATTTCTTGAAGCTGATCAGGTTTTACTTCTGATATGCCACAAGATACTGACAAATTAAAGTTTAAGATTTTTGAAGAATTTAAATCATGAATTTTTTTAGATATCCTATTCAATATTTGATCTGTATTGCTTTGTGAGTTACACACCACCAACGCCACAAATTCATCCCCTCCAAAACGAGCCAGCAAATCACTATCTCTGAGCGCAGATTTCAATATCTTTGCAATATTTTTTATTGCAATATCTCCATTGATATGACCATAACTATCATTAATTTTCTTAAGTCCATCAATATCAAAGAAGAATAAGAATAATTTTTTATTATTTAATTTTACTCTTTCATAATTACTTTTGATAAATACAAAAAATCCTCTTCTATTCAAAATCCCCGTAAGTGGATCAATATAAGAAAGATAAAGATTTTTACTTTCCACCTCTTTGTGTTTTGAAATATCCATTGCAAAAATTGAAACCAAATCATTGTCTAACGAACTTTTTAAGTTTGATATTATTACAGAAAAAGTCTTGTTATTTTTAAAATTTGTTTCAAAAGCATAATTAATTTTTTGGCTAACAACGATTTCTAATTGGCAATTCTCACATGGATTTTCTCTGCCAAAGAGTAGTTTGTAACAAGTAGAACTTAAGTTATCAAAGTTTTTTGCCTGCTGATTGGCAAAAATAATATTTTTATTTCTATCTACAATTAACAAATAAAATGGTAGGTTTTGAATAACTGTGGTTATAATTTCTTGATCCAAACTTGCTGATATATTCTCTTGTATCTTTTTCGTGATATCTTTATAAATTATTATTTTCCCTTTAAAATCCGGACTACCTGAAAAGGGGATAGAGTGCCTTTCTAAAATAGTATCATTTGTTAACTCTATAATATCAGAAGTTTCCCTGCTTAAATCTAAAATTTCAGAATTCCTATTTAAGAAAACAGTTGGATTTATAACCTTTTTTGATAAAAGATTATTAGCTTCTTTTAAGGTATGATTAAAAAAATTGATTTCTTTCGAATTTAAATTCAATATGTTTAAATATTTCGAATTATAGAAAATACATCTTAAGTTATTATCATATATAACTATTGCATCTTCAAAATTTTCAAGAATATTAAAAAGTAAAATTTTAAGCTTTTCTTCGTTTAGGAGAACATTGTTTGTAAAATAAGAAAATGTATTAAATGATAGTTGTTCTACATCATCAGGATCCATTATAATTTATTGTTCTTTTGAGGCATAAGGGTCCTCATTTAATATGTTTGCCCAACGCATTATCCAATCCTTCGTTTTTTGTTGATCTACACCTGTTAAAACGAAAAGAGTTTTATCATTGATATTAAAATCAACTTGATATTGTCTAAATCCAAGGAAATAATCTCTAGTAATTGCAAGTTCTAATTGATTAAAATCCTCTTTCAGGCTATACTTATTCATTATATACCATGCAGAAAAATCATATCCCATTTTAAAGCTATCGTCGAAAAATTTTTCTTTTTTATCCTTTTCATATACATCCGATGAACATATTACAAAATCAGTGGGGGTTTTAGTGTTTAAATAACATTCTTTAGTTGAATTAAAACCTTTCAGAAAATTTTCTTTATTAAACTCTAGTGTTTTGGCTTGTAAACTTAGAGAGTTTAAAGATAAAAAAGCTATAAAAATAAAAACTGCAATAAAATATTTCATAAATATCCTCCCTAATAGCTACTTTTGAATTAATTTTCTTAATTATAAATCAAAATTTCCAAAAATTAACTATTTTATCAAAACCTATAGATAAAAGAATATTTGAATTTTCTCTAAATTTAATATATGCTACCTTATCGTAATGACCTGCAAAAGTTTTTAATTTTTCGGATGAAACCAGGTCATACAAACAGATTTCGTCATCATTGGCAAAAGCAAAGTGCACACCATCACTTGAGAATGTTAATAAGCTAACTTTGCTAAAATTAAATTTTATTTCCTTCAATAACTTACCCAATCTATCATAAAGTTTCAAATTTTTGTTATCATAATAACATATAATATTAAATTTTTCATTTACTGCAAATTTACCATTTTCAATTTCTGAATGAAAACAATCAACTAATTTTTTTGAAACAGAATCGAAAATAAAAATTTGTCCATCATAAGTTGATAAGTAGAAAAAATCTTTAAATAATATGATGCGTTGAGGAATAAAATCGATATCAAATGATTGGATAATACTATTTTCAACTGAAAAATTCAACGTATATAATTTTTTATTGTTATTAGTCCAATAGATATTATTTTCTGATATAAATAAACTAGAATCATTAATTTTAATATCTAAAATATGTAAATTTTTAAAGTATATTTCGTTATATACATAAACTTTTCCATTTTTATTTATAAAAATAGATTTAGATATTCCGTTAGCGATAAAAATTTTCTTAACGGGCACGTTAATTTCTATAAGTTCAGAGTTAATTAATTTGTTATTATCTAAAGAAAAAATATTAATAAATCCTGTTTTTGTGCCAAAACAAATAGTTTTAGTATCATTAGTAATAAATGCTGTAGAAATTTGATCATTTACTTCAAAAAATTCCTTCTTTAACAAATCTAGAGTATCTTTGTTATTGACTATAACAACTTTTGAAATAAGAGATTCCTTTTTACTTAAAACTTTAAGATTAGATGAAGAATTTATAACAGAAATAATTATATCTGAAAAGTTAACAAACTTTGCATCCAGGCAAGTTCCAAAAGTGTCTGAAAAACAAATAGGCTTTAAACAATCGAGATTATATAAACCAAGTGAATTTGAATGTCCTTCATCGACAGAAAGTAAATATTTACAATCATTTGAAACCGATAAATTCAGTATCTTATATCTGCTTTTAAAAAATTTGTCTTCAACAACATTTCTGTTGAAATTAAAAATTTCAATTAGTCCATTAATGAAACCTAAAAAAATTAGACCCTCGTTAAGCCTTATATCATAAGCAGTAATCTTTAAATTACTTTCATAAAGCAAGAGTTTTTTGTTGGTTTTTAAAGACAGAAAGTATATTTTAGAATCGTCTGTTAAATAAGATATTAAATCCAAGCTGTTAAGAAAGTGAATCTTTCTAATTGGTTTGTTTTCAATTTTTCTATTATAAATAATTTTTCCTTGCAAAATAGAATAAACAAATATATAACCATCCCACGTTCCTACAACAACTAATTCTTCATTTTCGCATGATGAAATTGAAATTATTGGATTTCTTGATAGCTGGATTTTCCCAAGGTATAGGCCATCTATCATAGACCAAAAGTTTATAAACCCGTTAAAAAAACCAACAATCAAGAATTTCGCTTTTTTCGAAATTGATGAGGAAGTAGGATAAGAGTTATTCCAATGAATTTTATGTAAAATATCTAAATAAAATTTATTAGCATTAGAAGGTTTCTTCTCTTGTTTAGTATTTAACCCCATTATATCTATTTCTTCAATACTTCTTATTACAATCTTATTTAAGAGTGTAGAATTTAACGAAATATTAAGATTTTTATTGTCAAAGAGTTTTATGGATTCGCTTTTCATAGCTCAATTTTTCTAAAATCTTTGTATTTTTTATTATATTTTTCTATTTCTGCTAAAATTGATGATTCAATTTGTGACAGCAGATCAATACCATACTCTTTTGCTTCTACAACCTTAACATATAACGTATATATGCTTAAACTTTTTAGCTCATGAATCTTAAAAGTAATTTCATCAATTTCTTTGCTTAAAGTTATTATCCTCTTCTTTAAAATTTTAATTTGAGAAATTAAAGAATTATCAAATTCGTTAATTAAAGAATCAGCTAATTCCTGTAATTTTTTTAAATCACCTTGATTATATGCTAAATTAATTTCTGACATTAAATTATGAAACAATATTTTTTCCTCTTCACCTTTTGCTTTATCAGGATGAAATTTTGAAGCAAGTTTTCTGTAAAAAATTTTTATTTTATCATCTACTTCACAATCTAAATTTTCTTGAAATTCTTCATTATTCTTTTCTTCCTTTAGATTATAAAAAATTTTCTCTTCAATTTCATTTAGTTTTATTTCTTCTTCAATTAAAGATGTTCTAATATATTGGTGTATAAGGTCATCATTTAATTTGTTTAAATTTTTATCTAGTTGGAGTTTGGTAATTTTAATTTTTAATTTATCTAATTCAATATATAATCTTCCTATTTTTTCCTGATATGTTTTAGAAAATAAAGATAATTTGTTTTTGAGTGAATAGTATTCACTTTTTAAATTTTCAAGCTTATGTTGTAACTTATTAACATGGGTTTGAAGTTCTGAAATTTCTTTAGTCATATCTTTATTAATTTTCTTATTTTTATCTGTCATAGTATTAATTATATATAAAGAAGTTAAAATTATATATTATATAATATATGAAAATTGGAGGTTTATCTTTGAGTACATTAATTGCAGAGTGGGAAAAACAAGACGGACTAATTCTTGTTTATCCACATGAAAAAACTGATTGGAACAAAAATTTGCTAAAAATTCGCTTATTTTACCACAGTTTGATAGATCAAATTATAAAATTTGGGAAAGTAATTTTAATAATTCCTGAAGATTTGAGCTGTGAAAATGAATTAAACTTCAACTACAAAGATCTAGTCTGCCTAAAAGCTAAAACTAATGATACCTGGATTAGAGATAATGGGCCAATCTTTATTAAAAAGAATGATAATTTGATTTTCTTAAATTTTAAATTTAACGGTTGGGGCAATAAGTTTAATTTTGAATTTGATAACGATTTGAATAACAAGTTATTTTCATCTGGGATTTTTGATAAACGTGTAATAAAAAAGGATATAAACTTTGTATTGGAAGGCGGTAGTATAGATCACAATTCTGCTGGAATAATTTTAACTACACAAAATTGTCTGCTTAATGAAAACAGAAATCCTCAATATTCTAAAGAGGCTATTGAAGAATTATTTCTAAACATATTTGAGCAAAAAAAGATTCTATGGATAAAGAGTGGAAAATTGATGGGGGACCATACTGACTCTCATATTGATATGTTAGCTAAATTTGTAAATAAAGATACTATAGTTTATTCAAAATCATTAAATAAAAATTACCCATATTATAATGAGCTCAATCAGATGGAAAAAGAATTAACTAATTTTAGAGATTGTAACAATAAGCCTTTTAATTTAATTCCAATATTTTTACCAGAAGTTAGAGACAAACAAGGAAATTATTTACCTGCAACTTACACTAATTTTTTAATATTTAATTCTGCAGTTTTAGTTCCAATATATCATTCAAAAGAAGACGAAAATGCTATAGAGGTGTTTGAAAAAATATTCTTTGACAAAGAAGTAATACCAGTTGATTCAAGAATACTAATTACTCAAGGTGGGGCTTTGCACTGCGCTACTAATAATATTCCAGATGGCTTTCTTAATAGAGAGGTTTTAAAAAATGAAAATTAGAGTCTGTATTGTACAAAAAATTTGTAACTTTACATTTGATGAAAACGTCCTACAATCTGAAAAAATAATATTACAGGCAAAAAAAAATGGTGCAGACATTGTAATTTTTTCAGAACTGTTTTTAAATAAATATTTTTGTATATCCTATGACCCAAAAAACTTTGATCTTGCATTGGATGATAATTCAGATATTTTAAAGAATTTTCAAAACTTTGCTCGCAAAAATAACATTGCAATAGTTTTTCCATATTTTGAGAAAAGGTCTCAAGGCATATATCATAACAGTGTAATACTTTTTGATAAAGATGGAAAAATAGCTGGGAAATATAGAAAGATGCATATCCCAGACGATCCAGGTTATTTTGAAAAATATTATTTTACGCCGGGAGATCTTGGTTTTGAGCCAATAAAATGTAGTCTGGGAAAAATAGGGATTTTAATTTGTTGGGATCAATGGTTTCCAGAAGCTGCAAGAATTATGGCTCTTAAGGGTGCGCAAATACTAATTTATCCTACAGCAATTGGATTTGATCCAAATGATAGTAAATTAGAACAAAAAAAACAATTAGATTCCTGGCTCACAATTCAAAGATCTCATGCAATTGCAAATTCGCTGCCAGTAATATCGGTTAACAGAGTAGGCCTAGAATCAAACAAAAAGCAAAAAATAAGATTTTGGGGTAATAGTTTTGTTTGTGGTCCTCAAGGAGAATATCTAGAAAGGGCAAAAGAAACAGAACAAATATTATATGTAAACATTGATTTAGATCAAAGTGAAAAAGTAAGAAGAATATGGCCTTTTTTTAGAGATAGAAGACATAGTGATTACGAAGAAATTATAAAATGTTTTATCGATTAATTTTGAAATTTCTTAAAAAACAATTGACAAAAAAAAATTTATAACTATAATACATCATAGTCACTGGGGCGAGTGGCGGAATGGCAGACGCGCCAGACTTAGGATCTGGTGGATAAAACCGTGGGGGTTCAAGTCCCTTCTCGCCCACCAGAAAAAGCAAATGCGGGAATAGCTCAGCGGTAGAGCATCGCCTTGCCAAGGCGAGGGTCGTGGGTTCGAATCCCATTTCCCGCTCCATATTCTATAAAAATAAACTTAGGATTAAAATAAATATCTTCATTGAGGAGGAACTAAAAATCAGAACCGCGAAAAGAATACAGAATGTACCACCTTATCTATTTTCTGAAATTGATAAAAAGAAAAATAAACTTAGAGCTGAAGGTAGAGACTTAATAGATTTTGGTATAGGTGATCCAGATTTACCAACCCCAATGTTTGTAGTCAATGCAATGAAAGAATTTGTTGAAGACCCTAGAAATCACAGATATCCACCATATGAAGGAACCTACTCTTTTAGAAAGACTATTTCCGAATGGTTTTTAAAAAGGTTTAACGTTAGCCTGGATCCAGATAAAGAGGTAATGGCCTTGATTGGTTCTAAAGAAGGAATTGCACATATTCCTTTTTCTTTTGTTGATGAAGGTGATTATACACTGGTACCAAACCCTTCTTATCCAGTTTACAATGTCGCAACAATTCTTGCTGGTGGAACACCTTACTTTATGCCCATAAACGAAGAAAATAATTTTTTACCTGAGTTTGAAAAAATACCTGTTGAAATTTTGGAAAAGACAAAGATTTTATTTTTAAATTATCCAAATAATCCAACTGGAGCTGTAGCTAATCTCGAATTTTTTGAAAAAGCTGTTTATTATGCTAAAAAATATGATTTTCTAATTTGCCATGATATGGCATATTCTGAGATGACTTATGATAATTATGTAAGCCCTAGTTTGTTACAGATTGATGGCGCAAAAGAAGTAAGTGTTGAATTTCATTCCCTGTCAAAAATGTTCAATATGACAGGATGGAGAGTAGGTTTTGTTGTAGGATCGAGTGAGGCTATCAAAGCCTTGGGTATTATAAAAACAAATGTTGATTCAGGACTTTTCGTTGCAATTCAACAGGCATCTGAGGTAGCGCTAAGGGATGATTCCAATTTCATAGCAAAAATGAATAACATTTATGTTAGAAGAAGAGATTTATTGGTTAACGGTCTGAAAAGTTTAGGATCAGATATAAAACCTCCTAAAGGTTCTTTTTATCTTTGGGTAAAAACACCAAAAGATTTTGATGCCTCATCCTTTACAGAAAGATTAATATTAGAAACAAATATTGTAGTTACTCCTGGAAGCGGCTATGGTTCAGAGGGGAATAAATATGTTAGATTTGCTATTACTGTAAGTGAAGATAGGATCAAAGAGGCTATTGAAAGAATGAAGTCGAAAAGTATACAATTTTAAAAAATTTGTTAAAAAGTAAGCCTAAAAGAGCATTAATTTTAGAAACATATCATTCAAATGAAAATGTAGAGTACTTCTTAGATGAAACGAAGGCACTTTGTTTAACAGCAAATTTTGAACCAGTAGTTTCGATTTTATATAAATTAAAAAATAAAGACTCAAGTTTCTTTATTGGTAAGGGCAAGGCTGAAGAGATAAAAAAAATAATCTTAGAAAATGAAATTGAAGCTGTTATAATAGATGATGAAGTAGATCCGCATTTTTTCAGGTTTCTTAGTGATTTTTGGGATGTTGAATTAGTTGATAAGAGTTTGTTAATTATTTCAATCTTTGCTAAAAGAGCCAGTACAAAACAAGGTAAATTACAAGTAGAATTAGCAAGGTTAAACTACTTATTATCTCAAACCTCTGGATGGGGACAAGTTTTATCTAGATTAGGTGGGGGAATAGGCACTAGGGGGCCAGGCGAAACAAAAAAGGAAATAGATAAAAGAGCGTTAAGTTTAAAAATTAGTAAATTAAAGAATGAAATAAAGTTGATTGAAAAGAGAAATAGAATTATAAAAAAGAGAAGAAATGTTTCAAATTTTCCAAATATATCTTTAGTAGGCTATACGAATGCCGGGAAGTCTACTCTTATGAATATTTTAACTAGTTCAAACGTTTTAGTAAAAGATCAGCTATTTTCTACACTTGACACAAAAACTGCTATAATAAAGTTTGATGATGATACAAAAGTTTTTCTTACAGACACAGTAGGGTTTATAAGAAAACTACCTCATAGATTAGTAGAAGCTTTCAAGGCTACATTATCTCAAATTAGTGAATCAGACCTTCTATTACATGTTGTGGATGCCTCAAAGCCTGTTGAAATTATAAAACAGGATATTAAAAGTGTTAACGATGTGCTCAAGGAAATAAATTCAAATGATATTCCAGGTGTTCTTGTTTTTAACAAAATTGATAAATGTACAAATTTAACAAACATTCATGATCTTGCACAATTATATAAACCATATTGTCTTATAAGTGCTGTAACTGGTTATGGAATTAATGAATTACTAGCGAAAATAAAATATTTTTTATATCCAAACAGAATAATAATTAAAATTTTTTTACCCCATGAAAAAACCAAAATTATTAATTTAATTAAGAACTTTTCTGGAAAGATATTAGAAAAAGAATGGTCTACATCTGGAGTAAAAATTACTTTAGACATACCTCAAGACTATGCAGACTTTTTAAATGACTATATTATTTAAATTTGACTTAACTTAATTTTAAAAACGAAAGGAGGAAGGACAAGGGACAACCCCAAGTCTTGATAAAACACCATGAAATTTACTAACGAAGAATTAAATGAAAAATCTGTAAAAGAGCTTAGAATAATTGCAAAACAAGTAGGAGTCACCGGTTATTTCATTATGAAAAAAACAGAATTAATTGAGAAAATCTTGAACGCTATAAAGAAAACTGAGGGCAAAGAAGAAGAGTATAAAAAAACAAAGTCAACCAAAGAGAGTATAAAGAGTGAAAGTAAAGGTGAAATTGAAACACCTTTAAATAACACTAATTTAGAATCATTGCTTGATAAAATTTCTGATGCAAAAATTGAACTGAAGAGCACGAGAAAAAAAGAAAACGCTGTTTCGACAAATCAGGAACAAACACAGGCATTAGTTACCGAAGAAGTAAAACCTACCAAAACACAAGAAGAGATCAATAAAAATAACATTCAAGTTAAAGAAGCCACTACTTTCCAAAAAAAAGAATTTTATACCTTTAAAGATAGGCAATATCCTAGAGATGACAAAAGAGATGATCTTGTAAGATCAAGTGGGATACTCGATATCACTCAGGAAGGATACGGATTTTTAAGGGTAAATGGTTATAAGCCATCACCAAATGATATTTATGTAGCTCCATCTCAAATAAGGAGATTTGAACTTCTTCAGGGGGATGAAATTTCTGGGCTTACTAGGCCACCAAGAGATAGTGAGAGGTATTACAGTTTAATAAAAATAGATCATATAAACGATATTTTACCAGAAGAACTAAAGAACAGAAAACATTTCGAATCATTAACGCCTGTTTTTCCTCACAAAAGGTTTAAATTAGAAAATTCATCAGAAGATGAATCGACAAGAATTATCGATCTCTTTACTCCAATAGGCAAGGGACAAAGGGGATTAATAGTTGCGCCCCCAAAAGCTGGTAAAACTACTCTTCTAAAAAAAATTGCACAATCAATAGAAATTAATCATCCAGATACTCATCTTATGGTAGTCTTAATTGATGAACGACCTGAAGAAGTAACTGATTGGAAGAGATCTGTAAGAGGTGAAGTAATAAGTTCGACTTTTGACGAAGAACAAGAAAATCATACAAGAATATCTGAACTAGCTCTTGAAAGAGCAAAAAGGTTAGTAGAGATTGGTAAAGATGTGCTTATACTTATGGATTCTATTACCAGGTTAACTAGAGCATACAATACCACAATTCAAACAACCGGTAGAACTCTTTCAGGTGGAATTGATGCTTCTGCTATACACAAACCAAAGAGATTTTTCGGTGCAGCAAGATGTGTGGAACAGGGTGGAAGCCTTACAATCTTAGCTACTTGCCTTGTGGAAACAGGAAGCAGAATGGATGACGTCATTTTTGAAGAATTTAAAGGAACAGGAAACTGGGAATTGATATTAGACAGAAAACTTGCAGATAAAAGAATTTTCCCAGCAATAGATTTAAAGAAATCTAGTACTAGAAAGGAAGAACTTCTCTTAACACCTGAAGAATTAAGAAAAATTTGGCATTTAAGAAGAGTTTTGTCCTCAAGAGAAGGAAGTGACGTTACTGAATTAATTCTTGAATATATTAAGAAAACTAAAAATAACAAAGAGTTTTTAGCTAAGATAGATGAAAGAGGGGGACAGTTTTAAAAACTTTACTAGTTTTATAAATTATATAAAACTCTATTTATAGAAAGATAAATTATTATTATATAAAAATACAAGTATAATACTTGAATTACTGAGATTAATATATTAGTATACATTATAAGTAAAATATATCTTAGAAAGGAGGCAATATGATCTTTCCAGTAGATTGGCTTCAAATTGGTGATCAAAAGGTTCAGATTGATGCAGTAGTATATTTTCTTTGGTCAATTTGGAACGGTTGGATTATGGCAACTGTAGGTGCTTTTGGGGGTATTATGGCAGGTTTTGGCCATATTTCTGTATTGGGTCTTGGTGCAAAGGCTAGTTCTTTAAAAGGCATAAAGGCTTCAGTTGGTGGTAAAGAAATAGATTCAGGGAAGTATTTGTCAGATAATATAAGGTTATCTAACTCACTTATTACAAGCGTAAACACTACTATGGGTACCATACAGTGGTTTTTGAACAAGAGACTGATCTGGACTGCTGGTCTTGCTATGGGTATTGGCAGCGTATTAGGAGCTCAAGCGGGGGTATGGCTTACAGGTGGAAAGCTAAACATGTCAAGCGTTATAGGCATATTTGGTTGTCTTACGCTTCTTGTGTCTATATTTATGTTTTATCAGGTAACCCCCTTTGCAGCAAAGACAAAGAGCAAAGGTAAAGATGCCGCAAAAAGATTCCAGGAGGAAGTAAAGAAGTTAAAAGCTGAAGGACGTCTTAGTGAATTAAAAGGTATTGAAAACCTAAAGCTTGGATTAGCAGCAGTAGAATTTGACTTCTTTGGAGAACACTTCAAAGTAAAAAACTTCGGACCTTTTTTGTTTGGCGTAGTGGTAGGATTTGTATCTGCTGTTGCTGGTGTAGGAGGAGGATTTCTTTATGTTCCATTCCTCTCAATAGTTCTTGGACTTCCCTTCTATATTGTTCCAGGCGCATCTGTAATGGCAGTAACCCTTGGCATGCTTTCAACAATAGTAGGTTGGTTAATGTTTGGCATAAAGATAGCTCCACCAATTCTTATAGGCATGGCAGGAATACTAATTGGAGCATATATTGGTCCTAAGACACAGAAGTATTTGCCAATGAATTTTCTTTATATTCTTTTTGGAGTTCTTGCAGTATATGTAGGATTTGGATATATATTAAAGGGCTTTTTCGCAATAAATCTCCCAGGAGTATAAAGATCGTAGACGTTATATTTATTATAATAAATTTCTTTGTTATTTTTATTGCAGATAAGATAAATGATCTGCTAGGGCCTAGGCTTTTAAAAGAGAATTATAACAAACTTTATAATTATCAAATTAGGCTTGAAGAAATAAAATACTATACAATACTTGCTCTCGCACAAAAAAATAAGGATGCTCAAAAAGGATTTGAATCTGAATTTAATGATCTTTATGGTAAATATTTTTTTCTTAAAATAGCAACCAATTCATTATTTTTTGTTATCTTAGTACCTTATATTTTGGTTTCAAATTTTCTATTAGATAATGTAAAGATGCTATTTTATCCAGTTAACTACATATTTGTATGCATGTTTTTGTATTTTATTTTAAGATTTTTTTTCTTTAATGTTAGAAACTTTAATTAGAAAATTAATTAATTCTCGTAATTCGCTTAAACTATCAGCCAAATACTAAATAAGTGGATTGCGAGTTTTTATTTATTTGTTTGTCCTTTTTAAAGCCAAGCTTTTAAATGAACTAAATAAATACTATTAATAAAAAAAATTTATTATATTATTTAAAAATATAATTTTTTATTATCCTTGTTTAATTTTAAAAAATTTAAAAGTGATATAATTAAAACTTGTTGCTTTATAAAGAACACGGTTTTAAGTATATTTTTGTTAATTTCTATAATATCTAAAACCAACATAATACTTTGTAGAATTTTTTAAAGGAGGAAATTATTTATGAAAATTACAGATGTTATTCCTATGTCAGAACTAACAAAACTTGTTGAAGAAATACATGAGAAATTTAACTTTACTGGAGTAGTTTATAAGCCTGATAACTTTATTCTGGTTAGGTCAAAAGAAATGGGTAATGCTTTATGTCCTTATATAAAAGATAATAGCAACTCTCTTATGATCTGTTCTGTTGCTCAGCAAATATTAGGAAAAATTGCATTAGATAAAAAAGAAACCGTTATAGATGAATGTGATGCTGGGATGGTTAAATTTGTAATTCCTATTTTTATAGGCAATGAATTTTTAGGGACAATAGGTGGTTGTGGACGTTTAGGAGATAATAAGGATTCAGTGGAAATATTTTATATTTCAAAATTAACAGGAAAGGATGAAAACGAAATAAAAGAACTAGCAAAATCTGTCACAAAGGTATCTAAAGATGAGATGAAAGAGATAATATCATTTATTCAAAATAGAATAAATTCTTTGATATATCAAAGTTCTTTAAAATCTTAAGAATAACAAACTAAGACCAAACGTTTATGGAGAAATAAATAATAATTACAAAAATTGAAATTTAATATAAAATTATAGGTATGAATAAAAATTTTTATGACGAAATGTTAAATATAATAAATGATTATTTTGTTAAAAGATCTTTAAAAACTTGTTTACAATCAAGTCCTCTATTCTATCTACTATTGAAAAACATTAAGTTTTTTCAAGGAATTACCAATATTGATGATAATAATAAACTTTATTTAGATGACATTTACATTACCAGATTATCAAAAGAAGATTACGAAATATTAGATGATATGTCATTCAATAACCTAATAAAGAAAGAACAATCTAGATGCTATTCACAGGTAAAACAATTTTCAAAAATGTTTATAAAAAGCGTATTAGATGAAGTTTATTACACAGCTTTTCCTAAAAATATTAATAATTTTGATAAGTACTCATATGAACCAATCTTTATTGATTATGAGTTAATAGTTCCAAATATTATGAGCGCTGCCAAGAAATTCGAAAGGATTAATACTATCTATCCATCATATTTAATTTTAGGCACAAATTTCTTTAATTTATTCATTAATTCCTTACCATCAAGAGATAGCAGATCATTTGATCCAGATATTAAAAACATTGGATTTGATAGCTTATATCACGATATACTGTTAATCGTCCATGAACCATTATGTCCAAATAATATTGGATACTTTATAATGCCTGAAAAAATATTTTTAGCAACAACTGAATCTGTTAAGTCATATTCCGATAGATTTTCTCCTTTTTTTGCATCGTTTTCAAGTAACAAGATATCAATTAGGTTTGGAGCTCAAATAATTTCTCAATCGAAATATTCAGTACAGAAAGTCATATTGAATTGCTGATAATGTGTCTTATGTAAACTAAAATGAAAAAAATTACTTAAAAGCTATTTGATTTTAAAAGCAGAGTCTCGTAGCTAGCTGTAAAAAACGACATGATAAATTTGGAGATGCATTAGGCTTAAACATTTAGAAAATGAAAATTATTAATTTCTAAAGCGAAACCGCATTGATAAATAGAATGGATCAGCAAAAATCATATTTTTAGAGTTTTTTGGCAAAGTGTTTAAAATTTCCAACCAATCTGCATGATATAGTTTAAATCCGAATTTTTCATGATAAATCTGTTTCAAATAACACCCCATTTTCATAGCATATTGTTTTACAATGCTTATTGTTATATCATTTTTGTAGCACGATTAAATAAATATTGATATAAAGAAAAATTTTTTTACAAAAATTGATTTCAATGATCTAACAAAAGCTCTTTTATTGTTTTACTGAATTTCTATCTTTAAATCACTATCTTTATAACCAAACAACGTTATTATATCTTTTGATAACTTAACTATACTATTAGCGCTAAGGTTTGTCTCAAGGTAAATATCTGTTCCACTTATTCTCTCTGGTTTTCTAAGTTCATCTAATTTGCTAGAAAAATATGGTCTTTTTGTGCCATGCAAATCAAGAACATAGTTAAATTGGTCTTTGTGCTTAGATAAGATAATTTCACATAGTTTTACTATCAGCTCTTTCCATGAACGCAATGAATATTTAACGCCTTTAAAAGAAAAGGAAATAGGCTTTTTTCCACTGTATTGATTAGAAACTGAACTATCACTTTTTTTATGCATAGACTTTATTTTTGTTGGCACATATATATTTTCGGTTTTTATTTCCTCTTGAGAAATTCTTGTTAAAAACTGTTCTACTGTTTCACTATCCGGCTTATATCCGCACAATTTCTCTGTTTCGTCTGCTAAAAGCTCAATTAAAAGTTCATCCGGATCAGTTATTATTTTGTTCCATGCTTTTGGAAGCGTAGTATTAATCAAATTTTGTTTTTCTTTGTTATAATAAATTTCCTTGGCATATTCCAAAGATTTGCCAGAAACTACATTATCTTTGGATAAAAGCTTTTCGAATTTTTCAACTACAACTTTATCTTCTTGTTCGTATATTTCAATGGTATAAAATTTTCTTTGAGCCCAACTTCCCTCTCCTGAAGGCAAATAAAACCACCAACTGATTCCATTTGTTAAAACTGAAAGCCCCACTCCCTCTTGAAAAGAGTAATTTAAAAGCTGCTCCTGGTGCTGATCCAAATCTTCATTAATCTTTTTTACTTCAATAAAAACCTTATTTTTCTTGTTAGATCTTAATGAGTAATCAACTCTTTTATCATTAACAGAGTATTCAGGGAAAACGCTTTCTATGTCAAACACATTCCATTTTAAGGCATTAAGTATTGGTAAAATAACACTTTGCTTGGTAGCCTCCTCGTTCAACAACCTCTGTCTGCCATCTTTTTTAAGCTCTCTTATAAAATCCAACAACTTTTTATTGATTTCTTGCTCTGATATTGCATCTGGCATAAAGACCACCTCTTTAAACTATTTTTTATAACTACATCATTTGGCTTAGCTAACCCTATATTCTATCAGAGGACAATGACCTTTTATATTTCTTTATTGATAATCATTTCCCTTTTACAGAAAATTATGTACGTTATTTTTTTACAGTATAGGAATTGATGACAAAATAAAAACAAATATAATCGCTAGGATATTAAAGTAAACAGAGCCATTGTCAAGAATAGACTTAATGATATTTGAAAAAAGTCCTATTTGACATCTTTTTATCCTTGTGTTTAAACCAATTTATGGAAGACATACATCAAATAAACATAGAAAAGATTTCAAAGAAGTATAAGAGGTTTAATTTAGACAAGTTCAGTTTATTCCAGTAGTTTTCTATCATGGAAAAACGAATTGGGATAATTGGGATAAAATGTAAATGATCTAGAAGAAGAGAAAATGATGGCTATATTAGACTCTACTGTAGGAGGTGATAAGATTGCACCTGTAATTGAGAAGTGGATAGAAAAGGGAAGAGAAGAGGGTATGATCATTGATGCCCAGGATTTACTTTTAGATATCATTGAAGCCAAGTTTGATAAAGTTCCAGGAGATATAAAGCTCTTAATGAAAAAAAACAAAAGATAGGGAGAAGTTAAGAGAATTTCACAGAGCCGTTATAAAATCTAAAGGTATAGATGAAATAAGGGATATGTTTTAAATTAATAGCCATGTGCTTAAATATGATCACAGTTAAATCGGATCTATTTTGTTTTAGAGAAAGGTGCAAAACTAAGAGCTTATGAACAGCTTAAATAATGAGAAACAATAAAAACACAAAAATTCTACTTATCAGATGCAGACAACATAATAATAGATCCTAATAGTGGACCAATTCCCAGGGTTAAAAATGCATAAAAATAACTGTGTGTTAAGTCAAGCACGAATCCAACAGCCAGTGGAGATATTAGAGATCCAAGCTGCCATATTGCATTTATCAAACCCATTGCAATGCCAATATTTCTTTTGTCTGCCAGCTCTCCTACAAAGGTATTCATCACAGGACTGTAGACAAATGCAAGAATCCCTAATATAGGCGCAAGAAAATACAGAGCAAAGATGCTTCTATTTATTCCAAAAATGACCAAAAAAATAAAAAATAAAATTAACATAAAAAATAAAATATTCTTTTTCTTCCAGCCAGTAATATCGGTTAGTATCCCAGCAATAGGTTTACATATTAACGCAGTTATTCCAAAAGCCGACATAAAAAAGCCAGCCTGAATCAGAGTAAGCCCCAACCCCTTATTTAAATATGAGTTAGCCCAAGTAGCTGTTCCCCATGTAGCCCACATTGCAAAAAAGCCAGCTAAACCTGTTAGCATAAATTCTTTATTTTTAAGTAAGATCTTTATGTCATAAACAAAGTTCAAAATTGATTTTCTATCATTTGAAGAGCTATTTTCACAAAGAAAAAAGTATGCAAATAAGAGTGTAATAATTGGCAGCGTTCCTGCAACATAAAATGAAGCGTTCCAGCCATGAAATTTTGCTACTGTGGGCACAAAAATGTTTACCAGGAAAACTCCAACAGAGGATGCAGTCATAAAAAATCCCATAGCAGTATACCTGTTTTTTTCAGAAAACCAATCAAATACACCCTTTACACATGCAGAAAATATAGCCCCCGAGCCCATTCCCGCAAATATTCTATAAAAAAAACCTTGCCAGAAGTTTCCAACTGTGCCCATCAATATAGTAAAAAAACCCATTATAAAAAACGAATAAAGTAAAATCTTTCTATAACCGAATCTATCAGCCAGATATCCTCCCGGAAGTTGAGTCAATATATAGCCAAAATAAAATGCGCTCATATAACTCCCCGCTTCTTTCGCATTTAGCGAAAGAGCCTTAGCTGCAAGAGGGATAACTGGCGCCCAGGCAAGCCTGTCCACAAAAGAGAAGAGAAATGCTGACCAAAGTATTAGTAGCACTATTATTTGAGACTTTGAAAAATTTAAATTATTGATCATCTAATCACCTTCAGCCCTTGTCAAGAATTAAAAATATAATTTTTTCAGGTCCCTGAACGCCACTGACCAATGTCTTCTCTATATCTGCAGTTTTGCTCTCTCCAGAGATAAATAGCATATATTCATCCTGGCATTTTTGTTTTGCAAAAAAATAGGCTTCGCTTAATGTAGATCTCAAAGAAGAGTTTTCAACTGAAATATAAAGAGTTTTCGAAGTTAATATGGATTTTAGCTTTTCGCGTTTTGGAATATTGATGACTGCGCTTGCGCTCTCGGTCGCACCTGATAGAGCCTTTATGAATCCAACGTCTTTATTAGAATCATAATCCAAAGAAGTATTTAGACCAAACTCATTTAAAAAGTCGATATTCTTAACAATTTTTACTTCTACACCACTTAGATTCGCTATTTCTATAAATTTTTCTATCAATTTAGGCTCCCAAAATATTTTTAAGATATGATACAAAGTGTATTACTCCAATATTTTTAGAGTTCATAACGTCCAGGGCTCCAGATATTTGCATTATGCATCCTGGACAAGAGGTAATTACAACTTCTGAATTTGAATTAATAATATTATCTATCTTTCTCTGAACGAGTTTGTTGGAAATGTGTTTGTGCATAATAGAGTATGTTCCTGCAAAGCCACAGCATCTGTCCTTCTCGTTTAATTCAGAAAATCTCTTTTCTTTTTCCTTTATAAAGTCCTCGATTTGCATAGCTTGATTCATACCTCTTGAAAGGTGGCAAGGATGATGATAGGTTAAGACCTTATTCAAAGGAGTAAATTTATATTTTCTGTTTTTCAGAAATTCGACAAAATAAAATCCAGCATCCACTACCCTATCGGAAAAATCTATGCCGAAAAATTCAACATAATCTCTTTGAACCATGTGCGCACAGTGAGGGTCAAGAAATAAAATCTTGTCAAATTTCTCAATATCTTTAAATGTCTTCTGTGCCTGATTGATAGCATCAGATTTTAATCCATTGTAAAGGGCTGCTGCCCCACAGCAAGAACTTTGATTTATAATCTCTATGTCTATATTTAAGAAGTTAGATAAACGTAATAAATCTTTACCCACATCATCATAAAATATGTTGGTAGAGCAGCCTGCAAATAGTCCAATTTTTGAAGATTTAGTTTTTACTGTGTCAAATGACTCTTTGTTAATAGCTGGCAGAGTTCTAAAACTTAGTCCAAACTCATCTCTTAAAAATTTAAATCTTCTCATCTTGATACCATCTTTAAAGTACGGACTAGCAAGGGATATAAGAGTCCTTAATAGTCTGTAATTTTTCATACTTTTAATTGCGAATTTTTTAATGACATTATTTCTTTCATACTTTGACTTTATTTCTAATATTAGTGATTGAATTGGAATTCTGGATGAACAGACTTCATCGCACGCCATACAGCCTGTACACAAAAAAGATAATTCATCCATCAATTTATAATCTTCCATATATGAAAGCAATACGCCAATTGGCCCAGCGTAGGTCTTGCCCCTAAACAACTGGCCGCCCACAGTAGTATATACTGGACATGCCATCTGACATGCTCCACATTTTATGCAGTTTAAGATCTTGTCAAACTTCTCTTCTCTGGCGATTTTCGAACGGTTATTGTCAAGAAGTATTACGAAAAATTCATCACCTGGAGGCTTTGTAAAAACGTCTATCCAAGATGTGATAACCTGACCAGTAGCATTTTTTGGCAAAAATGAAACAATTTTAAAGGCTTCATCTGCATTTTCTACTATCTTATCTATGCCCACAATACAAATGTTTATGTCATGATTCAATACGTGCTGAATATTGCCCTCATTGCTCACTATGAAGAATGTACCATCCCGTGTGACCGCATTAGCCCCAAAAATGCCGCAGTTTGTGTTATCAAACTCTTTATTTATTTCATTTTTACAAAAATCAACAATCTCTTTTATGTCCAGCTTAAGGTTTGCATTGAACTTCTCATTTAAAAAGTTTAGGATCTTCTCTTTTGACATATGGATTGCAGGAGCTGTCATATGAGTAGCTTTTTCGTTGTTTAGCTGAACCAGCCATTCACCAAGATCTGTCTCTACAGGAGTAATATTGTTTTTCTCAAGAAATGAGTTCAAATTTATTTCTTCAGTAGTGAGTGACTTTGATTTTACAACTCTTTTTATGCCCTTTTCTGTAAGTATGTTATAAAAAAATGCAAGAGCTTCGTCAGAGTCTTTCGCAAAAAAAACCTTAAAACCTCTTGATCTAAGGTTGTTTAAAAGAAAAACAATGTTTTCTTCTAAATTTTTAATATTTTTTTCTTTAATATCCCTTATTTCATCTTTAAATTTTTCAAAATCAAAAACTTTTTCTAATTTTCTTCTTTTTTCAAAATAACTTTTCTCAGCTCTATTTAGAGCATTTTGAAGAAATTGATCGTTTAAAAATGCTTCTTCTGTCATTTTCAAATTTTTTACTCCTATTAGTAATATATAGAAATATTATAGTGAAAAAATCTATTTTGTAATGAATTTAGAATAGATTATCTCAAGAAGGAATTTTATTTTTTAAAATATTTTAATAAAGATAATTATTTAAATAATTTTTTATCGCACAAAAATTTATAAAAATAATCTAGATTTTTTTGTAAAATTTTATAAAAATAATATAATAATATATATAACAATAAAAGGAGTGGAAAATATGTTTGGAAATAATGGAAAAATTGCTTTTGTAGATCTAAGCAAAAGAAAAATTACATTAAAGCATTTTAATAAAGATTTTTATAAGAAATTTCTTGGCGGGAGTGGTATTGGAGCTTACTTCATAAATAATTTCGTTAAAAAAGAAACAGATCCTCTTTCAGAAAAGAATGTAATTGTAATAGCATCAGGTCCATGGCAGGCAGGAATGCTACCTGGCTGCGGAAAGATTTCTGTAATGTGTAGATCTCCTCTTACAGGAACCTTTTCTGATACCTCTGCCGGAAGTAATTTTTCTGTTCATCTAAAATCAGCAGGACTCGATGCAATTGTAATTCAAAACAAGTCAGACAAACCGATTTATTTATATGTATCTCAGGGTGATATTGAAATTCTTGATGCTGATTCTCTATGGGGTCTAGATACATACCAAACCCATGAAATGCTCGTAGAAAAACATAAGGGAAAAAATATATCTACCATCACAATTGGTCAAGCAGGAGAAAGTCTTGTTAAGTTTGCTTGTGTTGTGAGTAATGCACATGGTTTTGGTGGAAGAGGTGGAGCCGGAGCTGTTATGGGCTCCAAAAATCTAAAAGCTATAGTGGTAGCTCAAGGTGAAATGTGTAACGTATACGATAGTATAAATCTTTCTAAATTCAGAAGAGATCTATTCGAAAAACTAAAAAAAGCAAATGTATTTAACGGTGAAGGGACTCCTGCTGTAATGGCCGCCATTGAAAGGCTTGGAGATGTACCTATTCATCACTGGCTTAAAGATGAATGGGAAGAAGGAGCAAAAGCTCTAGCTGCCCCGAGATATACTGAATATCTTAATGCAAAAAGTAGATATTGTTTTGGATGTGTAATTGGATGTCATAGATACGTAGAATCGCCAACAGGTTATAAAGGGATTGGTCCAGAATACGAAACTCTTGCGTTGTATGGAACAAATTTAGATATAAAAGATCTTGATGCAGTGTGTATTGCAAATGATCTATCAAATAGATACGGCATCGATACTATCACAATGGGAAATCTAATAGCAACTGTTATAGAAGGATATGAAGCAGGGTATATTAAACAAAGCGATATAGGTTTCGTACCAAAATGGGGTGATACTGAAACTTTAATAAATCTAATCAACCTTACCTGTCAAAAAAGGGGGATAGGAAAAATTATTTCTGAAGGCTCAAAATATTTAATAAACACTTTTAACATGCCAGAATCGTTTAACGTTTCTGTAAAAAATCTGGATATACCTGCCCACGATCCTAGAGCCTTTTATTCTCTCTCCATAAATTATGCTACTGGTAACAGAGGTGCATGTCACCAAAGAGGCGCTTCTCATGTAGGAGAGAGAGCTGGAGTTCTAAATCAATTTGGAACTGAGATTAAAACATTACTAGATAGCATGGAAAATAAAGAATTGCTTGCTATTAGAGCACAAGATCTATCATGTTTATTAAACTCACTTACAATCTGTTTCTTCCATCTTTTTGGAAATTTAACAGCAGATGATATTGTAAATGGTGTAAATCTAGTAACTGGATGGAATACAAATATTGAAGAATTGATGGAAACTTCTGAAAGAATTTTTATTTTACAAAGAATGATAAACAACAACTATGGTTTTGGTAGAACTGACGATACTCTTCCAGAAAGATTTTTCAAAGCTGCTGAAACTGGTCCTCGTAAAGGTAAGGCTGTTTACGACTTTGAAAAACATCTTGTTAATTATTACAAATTAAGAGGTCTTGACGAAAATGGCAAAATTTTACCTGAAACAATAAAAAGATTAGAATTGGATAAACTTGATATGAACCATTTTTGTACAGATTAATTTAGTAATAATTTATTAAAAGTCACGAAATATAAATTTTTTAGAGTAAAGCCAGTATAAAACACTATAATTACTGATCCATTTTCAATTTAGTACTTTAATTAATACTTTAACGTTCTGACAAACTATAAGTTTTATAAAATTGCTCTGCATACATCAAATATTTGCCATTTCGATAAGAGCTCCAGGGAGAAAAATTTTGTCCCTTTCCAGAAATATAAATTGCAAATTCTGCATTATTATATGGATCTAATAACCAACTAACCTGATCATCCCAATCGCATACACTAAAAGTTTTGCACAAAGTTTTACTATGTGCTAATAAATTAATTTGGAATAAACCTACAGAGTATTCAGGTAAAGAAATCCTCCCTGAACTTAGAAGTATTCCCCCTTTAGGATTGTCTACAATAGCATTAGGATTATAATTGCTTTCTGCCCCAGCTATCCCAACCATTTCAACTGCTCTATCATAAGGTACATTGTTTTTTAAAAGAAAGGCAAAAAGAGATTTAGGTGGAAATACGTTATAATTATAAGTTTGAATTTTTATATTTTGCCACATTCCAAAATTTTCACTTGATGCATAAGAAAGAGACGAATTAAAAATGGAAGAGATAAGAAAAAAAGTAAATAAAATACACCTAATCATTTTTCTATTCAAATTAAGACCCAAACATACCATCTCCCCTTTACAAAACATTAAAAAAAGAAAATTACAAAGATTATAACATACTAAAAAATTATCAATAATACTTTTATTTAAAAATCAAAAAACTTTCTAATACCGAAAGCTAAAATTATTACAAGAGCACTTACAGTCAAAAAGATTTTTAAAGAGACAAAAAAACTGGCAAAGACAAGGTAACCGAGCATTAATGTTCTTCTAAATTTTGTTAAATCATCACTGATCAAAATAAATTTTATACAAATATTTATTACAATATATACTACTGTTTCAATTAATATTGTTTGAAAGTTAAGATTAAACATTTAAAAAGTTAAAAGAAAGTATCTTATATTAGTAAGATTTGCTAAATTCTCACCTAACATATGTAATATGTAATTTTAAACCGTTTATTAATTCTACACATATTCTAGTTCTAATTACTTGTTCATCAGTTCTGTGCACAATACCAGTTAATATTTTAGATTTCATTTCGAACTTCCAAATCCTTAAGAAAGAAGTTTCATAATTTTGTCATGCAACAAAAAATTCGATGCCAATATCTGATCTGATTGTCCAATTATATATTCGTTACCATCATAATCTGTTACTTTTCCACCAGCCTCACTAACCAAAAGTATTCCAGCAGCGACATCCCAGGGCTTTAACCCATCCTCATAAAAAGCATCAAATCTGCCACACGCTACATAAGCCAGGTCTTGTGCAGCAGCACCTGGTCTTCTAATCCCCCTTACGTTTATCAGGATATTTTTAAATCTTCTGACTATCTCCTCATAGTTTTCATGAATTGAATAAGGAAATCCGGTCCCGACAAGACATTTTTCCAAGTTATCTTCTTTACTTACAAAAATTTTTTCATCATTAAGAAATGCACCTTCACCTTTAATAGCAAGAAAAAATTCATTTAATAGCGGTATATAAACCAAACCAATTTTTATTTCATTATCTTTGATATAAGCGATAGATATAGCAAACCATGGAAGCCTATGAATGAAATTTGTCGTCCCATCCAATGGATCAATAATCCAGGTAGACTTAAAATTATATGTATTTTTTGAATTTTCCTCAGCTATTATTTCGTCATGAGGAAATTCTGATCTTATAATGTTTATAATTTTTTCTTGAGAACTTATATCAGCATCAGTAACCATATCAATCTTGCCTTTAAATCTAGTATGTAATTCATTTGAATAATAATATTTTAATATTTCACCTGCTTCTAATGCACATTTTTTAATTATTTTTAATCTTTCTTTCAAAGTTAAACTCCTTATAAACAATTTAGGAAATATTATAACTCAGTTTTAACAATTTTCTTTTAAATATAACATTAAGAGGTAAACAAACCAGGATATTTTTTTAAAATTGATATAAAATATTATCATGAATTATTTTAATTACATATCATTTTTAATAGCCTTTCTGGGATTTCAAATTTTAGCAGTAGGTTCTATTAGATCAAAGAACGTATTAACTCTAATTACTACTTTTATTATTTTGAGCGCACTAAACTTCTTACCTATAGTTCTTTTTTACACACTAAACTTACAAATTAACATTATATACTTTGTATTTTCATTATTTGCATTATCAATAATCATAACTCAATTTATTGAGAAAACTTCAATAAAAATTATTTTAATATACTCAACATTTCAAGTTTTATTGATTTACCCACTTTATTCTTTCTTATTTCTACTACTTTCAAAGCAATTCAACTTTTATAATTCACTTAAACTTGCTTTTATTTTTCTGGTAGCACTTTACTCATCCATATCCAGCTTTTCTGTCAGTCAACTTATAGGGCCGCGCATAGGTAGATTTACAAAGGATGGAAGATCTATGGCAATACCAGGAAACAATATACTCTTTATTTATTTTGGCTCATTAACCTTCATATTTTCTACAATTAGCTTCTTCCAGGGATATGATCCAGGTTGGTTACAGTTTGTTTTCTCAAATTTTTCTTTATCAATAATAGCTAGTTCGCTTTCATCCATCTTTATTGCTAAAAAAGTAGACCCCTTAATTTTAATTTCATCACTTTTTACATTTATGATTTTTACTGTTTCCAGTAATCTAATTACCCCATCCTATGTTATTTTAGTTTTAACGTTTATAGTATCATTTATAAATATATACATACAAAACAAAATTGAAGTAAATTTTTTGTTTGACGATCCGCTTTTTCTTGTAGTACCAGTTGCAATAAGCCTGATCTTTCTAATAATTACTTTAAGTTTAATAAAAGGCTTTGGAATAATTTTTATTTTTATTTTTACTATTATTTATATCTGGTTATCAAATCTAATTACTATAAAACTAATAAGCAAATTCTCAAATTTACGATATCATCCTAATCAGGAAGAGATCGGATCAGATCTCTACGAGATAGGTTATGAAGTAAACCCAAAAATATTTAAGGATTTTTGATTCCTTCAGGTATATTCTTAGTTTTTAAAATCAGATCAGAAAGTTCTCTTAAAGAGATTCTATTTTTCATTGAATATTCTTGCATTCTTTTATGTATCTCATTTTCACTCAAGCGAGTTTGTTCTATTATGAACAATTTTGCTCGATATAATGAATTCTTTGTTTTAATTGATTCTTCGAGCTCTATATTTTTTTCTCTTAATATTTTATTATCTTTATATCTCTCAAAGGCAAGAAGAATAGCGCTCTTTAATTCACTAATTCTATATGGTTTCAACAAATAAGAAAAAGCACCAATTTTAGATGCTCTATCTATAAAATCTTTGTTATTATAAGCAGTCAAAAAAACAACAGCACCTAAATCTTCATCTTTTAACCTCTTAGCCAACTTTAAACCGTCCATATGTGGCATCATGATATCTATAATACTTACATCAGGCTTTAATCTAATTATCTCAGAAAGTGCCTCAACACCGTCTTTAGCCTCCCCAATCACTTTAAAACCCTCTCTATCTAATTCCTCCTTCATATCCAATCTAATCAGAAACTCATCATCGGCAATAAAAATTCTTATCTGATCTTTATTCTTAGCTGACAACTTTATATCACTCTTCATACTTTACCTCCAAAACTTTTATTAAAAATAATATCAAAAATTATCAAAAATTTTCTAAGATAATTTCAAATAAAGTCCCCTTCTTTACAGGCACTCGCACAAAGGAGGCGTTCAGGCCATTAATTAAGAGTGCCCTTATAAGATCGCTGCCATATCCTTTAGAAATGAATTCTTCAGATTTAAACTCACCAAAATCTTGATATGTAATTCTAATTTTTTCAAAGCTTTTAACTATTGAGATAAATATTTTGGACTTTTCTTCAGTTAAAAATGCATATTTTAGCGAATTTTGCATTAATTCGATGAGAGCAAGTATTAATAGCAACATTTTCTGATATTCACCTATAAGATCACCATAAACGTACAACTTTTCCCTACCAGAATTAATTAGAACTTTAAATAAACTTTCTAACAACGTTTTAAGAGATAATTCTTCAGAAAGTTTGATTAATTGTTCGTGTACCCTTGCAAGACATTCAAGTTTTATTGAAATATCGTCAATAAGTTCTTTATCAGATAATCTCCGTGATTTTATATTCATTATGCTTTTAATTATTTGAAGATTGTTTTTAATCATATGATTAATTTCCTTCATTGTATTCAACTGTTTTTGTTTTTCAACTTCTAATAATAATTTTTTTGATAAATCCTTTACGACTATAATAAAGTATTTCAATTTATTTTCCTTAAAAATTGGGTGAAATTCTAAATTTGCCATATAATTTTCATTTCTAAGCGTTTTTATAAAAAATTTTGGGCATATAAATTTACTTTTTGAAAGAAATTCCCTCCATATACCCTTATTATAAAAATCAATAACATTTGTAGCCTTTGTACAAATTAGTTTTGCATTAGAAGAGGCATACAGTTCATTAGCGTTCTCATCTAAAACAACAATTCCATCTTCAGACGAAAAATCACTTGCAAACAGCTTTTTGCAGGGGTTTGAATTAAGAGATTGAAGAATCAAAGTATCTTTAAACTCATTAAATTCTCTAAAATTTGGTATATTTTTCGTGTTAAATTTAAACATAATATACGTACTGTAATCCAGATAGTAATATTCTTCGAGATATGTGTAGCCCTTTTCCTTATATAAAAATGGCAACTTATAATCTTTATAACGATTTTTTTTTACAAAATCTAAAAATTTTTTTGATACTGTAGTTGTTTCCTTATTATTTATAATTGCCTCAATATAAAAACTATTCTCATTAATAAAGTTTATCAGAAAAACTTCAACATTAAAAACATTTGATATAAATTTAAATCTCCACTTTTCATTTGATATCATAAATTTTGCAATTTCTTACCCTTACCAAGATCGGTATTAATAGGAATATTCCTTTTACATAGAGGACATTCTTCAGGTTCGTATGATTTAAAATCAATACTTAAAAGGCTTGACAAAAATGGTGAGTCTATGTCCCTAGCATTTACTTTACCCCTATTTACCAAACAGACACTACCTTGAATAATCCCTTTACAATCCTTTACTGCACTAATTACTTTTTTTATCGATGAACCTGTAGTGAGAATATCATCAACTACTAAAATTTTTTTGTTTTCAACAACCTTATCATATCCTCTTTTCAAAACCCTTTTTCCGTTTACTTCTTCAGAAAATACAGATAATATTTCTGTGTTTTTTAAATTTGAACTGTGATAAGCAATCCACTGTGAGAGTATTACTCCACCAATTGTGGGTGCGCAAACAACTTCAAAATCTATATCCCTTACCATAATTGACATCTTCAAACAAAGTTCTGAGACCACTTTTGGTTTTATATATATAGCATCTTTATTAATATAAACTTCACCATGTTTACCCGATGTATACAAAAAATGTCCATAAACAATAGCATTATGTTCTCTTAAAATAGTCAATATTTCATTGTTTTCACTCATTTACTAAACTCCTCAATGATAGATTTTAGTGCATATGATGGTTTTAAATTATTATTTGGTTTTATTATAGGTCTGCCAACCACAATATACGTTGCACCGTTCAATTTTGCTTCATAAGGGGTTGCAAATCTTTCTTGATCATTTTTAAGACTCCACGATGGCCTTATTCCTGGCACAACAAAAATACAGTCTGAAAATTCACTTTTTAAAGCTTTTAGCTCATGAGGACTACAAACAAAACCCCTCAATCCCATATCATAACCAATTCTTGCAAATTTCTTAACAACATCAATAGTTTCATCCTGATTATAAATTTTTTTTGCTTCTTCTTTAGAAAAACTAGTTAAAAGCGTTACCCCTAAAAGCTTGACATCACTTCCATCATCAATACTTTTTAAAGCTTCTTTTATCATCTTTGAGCCACCACTTATGTGTATCGTAAGCATATCAATGTCTAGTTTCGTGAGATTTCTTATGGCCCTAGCCACTGTATTAGGAATATCATACAATTTCATATCTAGAAACACATTACAGTTAAATGATTTTACAATTCTTACAGATTCTTTTATACCAATGGAAGAAATCATTTGATACCCTATTTTAAACCACTTCGTTAATATTGAAAGTTCTCTAACTGTTTCTTCTATTTCTCTTAAATCTTCTAAGTCAAGTGCAACTATTACTTTTGACTCCAATTTATCACCATCCAATGAGTTTGCTGAAAAAACTTAATTTATGCAGAGTTTAAAAGATAGCTCGAAGTATTCCAACAATTGTTTTACCTAAGATTTTATCTATTCCTTGCGAAGATTCTTTAATTTTGCTTGTTTGTGTTGTAGGGTTTGATACAAGATGCTGTGATCCACCAGAGTTAGATGCGATATAATTTAAAGAAGAATATTCTAAAATAGAATTATTAATTAAAGCTATTTTTTGCTGTTCAGATAGATTTCTTGTAATATTTATCCAGTCCCTATTTCCTTCTTTATTAAACATTGCACACAAAACTATTTCTTGCTGTTCAAGTGATAGACTAGCAAAATTTGTATCAGGGTTTATGTTTAAACCAAATCTATTGCAATACTTTATTACATCATCTAAATATCGTGAGGAATTGTTTTCACTAGGAGGTGCCCACGTATAAATAATATTCTTGATAGATTCATTCCCACCATTGTAAAAACCTGGTTTTCTAATAATATTATAGTAAGCAGCATATATGCCAGAATTTATATCTTTATAGCTATTAAACCCACCATATTTAGATCTAAGATTACCTGGATTGTTGACATCGGTATTTCCAATAATTTCTGGCTGCCTCTCAATGAAATTTCTCCTAATATCTTGAAATGAAGTAGAATTGTTTAAATAATCATGTACAGATGAATTATTGTCAACATTTTCTGAACTATTGCTTGGCATTTTAAAATTTCCTATATTAACTTCTAAACCATCGGCTCTTTTAGATACAATATATGGATAATTTTTATCACTTTCTATAACTACTCTAACTTTATTAGGTGTATTTTGAGCAAAGCGAATTTCTCTTGCAATAGGAGATTTCGTTATTATATTGTTCTTCTTAGAAATAATTGAATTATCGATATCTAATACTATTCTTCCATCAGGTAATCTAAAATAATTAAAATTCGGATTACCATGAACGTAAACAAAAACCTCCACTCCATTTTCTGTAGCCTTGTAAGAGATATTTTGTACATTTGACAGTATGTCAGCATAAGCAACGTCCACATTAGTTAGTAAAAAAATTAAAGTTAAAAAGCTAAAAAAAGTTTCATTTCACTCTCACCCCACGATTAAAAAATTAGTTAAATAAAGATTTACTAAATATAATATCTAAAAAATCCTAAGTTAAAGCTAATTTAAAACATTATATCATTTTAACCGGTTAAGAAATTAAAAAACTTGATTAAAAAAATTCGTTCTCTGTATAAATAGCTTTTCATCGAAATAAAAGCCTAAGAATTCAGAATTCAAAAAATTACACTTTTTTAAAATAATTCTACCACTTTCAATATTCTCGCTTTTATACCAATTGCTTCTACCGATTTCAGGCTTTTCTAAAAAATCACAAAAATCAGCAAGATTTTCCACGGGGAGCTTTCTTTGTTTAAATATCAAATTTCGTAAAATTAGATAATAAAGCGCTACACTTGCTTGTATAATTCCGGAGAAGCCTAAAATTAACTTATTTTCACACAAATAAGCATAACTATTTTTGCCTACAGGAGTATTGAAAATCTCAAATATTGGATTAGCCTTTTTATTTAAAACTCCTCTAATAAGATCTCTTTTCCCTTTACCAGTCGAACCAATAAACAATATTATATCGCTATTCAAATTTTCTTCTAAAATTTCTTCTAAAAGGTATTCTTCATCAGCAATTGGACCTGAATGAATTACATTAAAACCATCAAACTGTGCAATAGGAGCAATTATCCAGCTTGATAGAGGTGTAACATTAGGTTCATCACTTTCATTAACTAACTCAGATCCAGTATTAATTATACTTAAATTTAATCTTTTAAAAACTTTAACAAATCTAATATTTAAAAGTTCTAAGGCAAATTTATCTTTATAAGAAATTTTTTTGCCACGCGAGAAAATTTTTTCACCAGATTTAAGTTCACTTCCTGGTTTTATCCAATTATTTTTAGTATCATCAGCTATCGGAATTATATAACTATCCTTAACATCTACATCTTCTATCTTAAAGAATTTCAGTTCTTCTTTTATTTCCTTTACAGCGGAGCCAGTAGCAAGAAATACACAGCAGCCCTCCTCTATAGAAAAATTCAATTCATCTTTAGGATATATTTCTTTAATTAATTTAAATGGAGAATTGCCTTTGCATAGATATCCATCATATTTACTAATAAAACAGTTAGGGTAATTTTCTTTTAAAATTATGTCTTCACTTAATATTTCGCCTACGCAATCAGAAGATAAAACCTCTTGTGAACCAACAGAAGGTAAATATTTTAAAAGTTCTTCAACTATTTCTGAATAGTTTCTTTTATTCCTCTTATGTTCTTGCACAATTTTTGTCCCAACCCATTAATATATCAATTCCATGTTCAAGAGGATCAATAACAAAGTTTAAACACTCTTCTACTGCCTTTACACTACCAGGTAAATTTAAAATTATTGTCTTCATTCTAATTCCACATATTCCTCTTGTAAGCATTGCTCTATTGGTTTTTTTAAGACTAAGACTTCTCATAGCCTCAGGAATTCCGGGTATCTCTTTTTCTATAACTTCTCTAGTAGCTTCAGGTGTGATATCTCTTTCAGAAAAACCTGTTCCACCAGTTGTTAAAATTAGGTTTATTTTTTGGTTAGAAAGTTCAATCAGCTTTTCTATCAATAAATTCTTTTCATCTGGCAAAATTTCATAACAAGACAGTAAAAAACCCCTTTCTTTACAAATTTCAATAATTTTTTCCCCACTAAGGTCTTCTCTTTCTCCTTTGTATCCAGAATCAGATAGCGTTACTACGGCAAATGTAACTTTTTTATCCATAGTTTACACCTCAAAAAAGTTTTTTTATTAATTTATTAGGTATACTCATATGTGCCAGATTTGCCACCAGATTTATATAATAACTTTACATCCTCGATAACAGCTCCTCTTTCAACAGCTTTTATCATATCGTAAATCGTTAATGCTGCTAAATTAACTGCTACCAACGCTTCCATTTCCACTCCAGTTTTAAAATTAGTTTTTACTTGAGAAAATATCATGATCCCATTTTCTTTAACCTCAAAATCTATACTAATTTGATTAATTGGTATTGGATGAGTTAATGGGATCAGTTCCCATGTTTTTTTTGCAGCTAAAATCCCAGCAATTCTTGCTGTGGAAAATATATCACCTTTTGGAATATTTTGATCCTTTATTATATTAAGAGTTTTTTCGGTCAATCTAATAAAAGCTTGAGCTTTAGCCTCTCTTATAGTATCAATCTTTTTTCCAATATCTACCATATGAGCTTTTCCTTTATTATCTAAATGAGTAAACATTTTATCCTCCAATAGCAGACATGTTTCTATGATAAATTTCTCTAGCTTTTTGAATATACGGATGACCTTTTGGCTTATAAAACAAAGTTTCTAAAATAAATTTTTTTATTTCTTCGTCAGTTAAATTTGATCTTAGTTTTTCTTTTAAATTATATTCAACGTCAGAGAACAAACAAAGCCTTATCATTCCATCTGATGTAATTCTTATTCTGTTACATTTCGCACAAAAGTGTTTGCTAAGTGGAGAAATAAAACCTATAGTACCCTTTGAGTTTTCAAGCTTGTAATATTCTGCTGGACCATTTCCAAAAGGACCCTTTGTGCTTTCAAGCTTAAAAAACTTCGATATATTTTCCATTATTTCCTCACAACTAATAAACTTATCATTTTGATCGTTATCCCCAATAGGCATTATCTCAATAAATCTTACGTGAATTTCTCTCTCCCTTGTAAGATTTGCAAGAGCAATCAGATCATCTTGATCGTTAATCCCTTTCATGACAACTACGTTTAACTTCACAGGATTAAAACCTACTGAAATAGCCTTTTCTATTCCTTCTAAAACGTCTATAAGAGTACCCTTTCGAGTAATACTTGTAAATCTTTCACAATTTAAAGTATCAAGACTAATGTTTAATCTCCTTAACCCTGATTTAAATAAATCTTCAGCATATATCTTTAATAGGGAACCGTTGGTAGTAAGGGACACATCGTCCAGTTTGATTTCTGTTATTCTTCTAATAAGTTCTACTACATTTTTTCTTACTAATGGTTCTCCCCCTGTTAATCTCACTTTCTTTATTCCTAATTCCTTTAAAATCTTTATAATCCTAACTATTTCTTCAAAACGCAAAATTTCTTCGTGAGGAATAAAATTTACACCTTCCTCAGGCATACAATAGATACATCTATAGTTACATCTATCGGTAATTGAAATTCTAGCATAATCTATATTTCTTCCAAATAAATCTACCAATTTAAACCTCCCTTATTTTACCCGTATCAGAAAAATCATAACCGCTAAAATTTAAATTCGCATCAATAAAGGATTTACTTTTAATTAAGTCAATCAAAGACAAAATCTTAGGATCATTTAAACTATTTTTACAAATACAAAGTTCAAAATTTTCTTTTTTCCAGGGAATAAAATCCAAACCCAAAAAATCAGCAGTATATTGAATGCCAAAAGCAACATCTGCAACCGAACTAAGAATGCTAGTAGCTGCAGCATAATGCGTAAAAACTTCATTTTCATAGCCCAAAATTTGAGACGGCTTTATCCCCAACTTATTCATCTCATAATCCAAAAGCACTCTAGTACCAGCACCTTTTTGCCTGTTAACTATTCTTAAGCCTTTCGATACTATGTCTTCAAGACTTTGTACATTAAAAGGATTTCCCTTTTTTACCATCATACCCTGTTGCCTATATGCTAACATTACCAATATTGTATCACCTTTATCAAAATATTTTAATATAAATGGAATATTATATTCTCCCGTCTCACTATCAAACAAATGAGTTGCTGCAACGTGACATAATCCATCCTTTAACGAGGCTATGCCAGCCAAACTTCCTGAAGGGGAAGAAACAATTCTTAACTTAAAATCTTTATATAATTTTGATGAAATATATGGTAAAAGGGGATCGTTACTGCCAAGTACTACAATCGAATTCTCACTAAGATCTTCTTTTCTCCAAAATATAAAGTCAAAACTTTCTTGTTCAGTACTCCCTTGTATTCCCTTCTCTAAAATACAGATACCATCAGCATACAATAAAGAAGAAACCGAGCTAGAAGACCTATTTAAAGGATAAAAATATATTTTGTCTTTAATCTTTGCTACCTGTCCTCGTATCCTCTCTTCTTCTCCAGAGCTTGAAGTTATAGGTTTGTAAATACTTACAGGGGACTTTTTAGTGAATTCTACTTTCCCGGTCATCGTGTTTAAAACAGGTTTAACAAAGTAATCCAAAATAACTGCGCAAGCAGCAGAATAACCTGGTAAACCAATAAAAATCGATTTATTAATAGAACCAAGTATAACTGGCTTTCCTGGTCTTAAATAAACTCCATGTGCAAGTAACTTGCCATTTTCTTCCAAAATACTTGCAGTATAATCGTCTCTGCCAAATGAAGATCCGCCTATCATTAGTATTAAGTCAAATTCGGAATATTTATTTAGATATTCTTGTAAAACCTTAATATTGTCAGGCAATATTGGTGTCTCTTCTACTATAGCTTTATGTTCCTTTAGAAAATAAGATATAGCTGGTCCATTAAAGTTAAAGTACATATTTTTATCAAGATTTTCGTAACTATTTGTAATTTCGTCTCCTGTTGCAATTATTACAGCCCTTGGTCTTTTGTTTACAGTTACAATATCGTTTCCGGTAGCTAAAAGTGACATAATTTCAAAAGTAGAAATCTCTTGCCCTCCATAAACAACTATTTCTCCTGGATTAAAATCTTCTCCAATTAACCTAATATTTTCTCCAGGATGCATTGCTTCAAATATAGTGATAGACCCGTCTGGATTTTGTCTGGTTTTCTCTACCATCACCACACAATCAAACGGATGTGGAATAAAATCGCCTGTATCAACTTCAATAAACTTATCCTTATTAATCCTGAGAGGAGAGTGAACACTTGCTTCTTTTGTAGATTTTGCGACAAGCGCATATCCATCCATAGCAGAAGATTGAAAGTTAGGACATGTAATTTTAGCTATAATATTCTTACTTGCAATTCTGCCGCCTGCATTAACTGTTTTTATTTCTTCAGAACCAATAGGACTTTTATTTATCAATTTAACCTCATCTAACAAAAGCTCAAGAGCATCTTTAGGATCCATTAACTTTCTATATAGCTTTCTGGCCATATTAACACCCCTCAAATAATAAAATTAAATATTATTAATAATTATTCTAAAAAACTCTTAAATTAGTCCCAAAGATAGATTTCTACTTCTTCGCCTTCTAAAATAATTTCTCTATCCTCAGGTATTTTTATTATAAATTCTGATTTAGTAGCTAAAGATATATAATCAGACTTACTTAATAAAGGAATTATAAAATTGTTTTTTCTATAACCCATAACCAAATCAACTCTGCCAGGAACAGAAAAAACAGGTTCACCCAAAATTCCTTTATCCGATTTCGGATAGCAATTCTTATCTCCACCAAGTTTTTTTAAAACCGAAATTCCAACAAGATTAAGATGAATCATTACAGGTAATGGATGACCAGGAAAGCCTATGATTGGAATATTATTTTTCTTTCCAAGTAAGAGTGGCTTTCCAGGCTTTACAAGAAAACCATGATGAATAATTTCTCCAAAATTTTTTATTACCTCCTCAATATAATCTCTTTCACCAACTGAACTTCCCCCAGAAATAAATATACAATCACAATTTTCTAATGCATACTCAAACTTTTCTTCAAGATCTTTTTTGCTGTCTTTTACAATTCCAAAAAAAAGCGCCTCTGCATAATTTTTTATTCCATTAACAATTAATGGCCCATTAGCATCATATACTTTAGAAATTGATATCTCTTCTTTATAAGGAATTATTTCATCACCTGTAGAAATTATTGCCACTCGAGGTTTTCTATAAACTTTTACTTTTTCAAAACCAGCTGCAGCCAAAAGGGCACTATCTCTAAAATTAATCCTTTTTCCCTTATTTATAAGAACACTTCCTTCCATAAAGTCTTCGCCCTTTTTTAATACGTTTTCAAAATAAGAAATTGGTTTATATATTTCAACAAAGTCACCAGAAACTTTTGCATGTTCAATCATTACAACACCATCAGAATTACCTGGAAGTGAACTTCCAGTAGCAACCCTTACACATCCCCCCTTTTCAATATCTATGGGAGAATCATTTACCCTTTGCTCTCCTAGAAGCTTTAATAACACAGGAGTGTTTTCACTTGCACCAAAGGTTTCTTCAGAAAAAACCGCAAAACCATCAACACTTGAGCGATTTGATAATGGTAGAGAAAATTTTGAAAAAACATCTTCAAAGGAGACTCTATTATTCAATTCAAAAACATTTAATTCTTCACAATCTTCTATAGGGGAAAAAAGATCGCAAAAGTTTAAAGCTTTTTGAAAAGATGATAGCTTTAAAAATTTAATCATACTTTCTATAACCCCCAAATATACTTTTCAACACTATAGAAATGAAATAAAGTAAGGATTATTTTTTTGTTCACGTTTCAAAGAAGTTGATGGTCCATGCCCTGGCAATACAGTATAATCAACTTCTATTTCAGATAGTCTTCTTAAGGTTTTCTTCATCAAAGCCTTATCCCCACCAGGCAAATCCATTCTACCAATAGAGTCCTTAAAAAGAGTATCTCCCGTAAACATGTAATTTTCAATTATATAAATAACAGATCCAGGAGTATGTCCAGGAGTTTCAAGCACTCTTACTTTATGACTATCTAGTTTAATTATACCTTCTTGAACATACAGATCAGCTTTGACACTACAAGGTATCCCAAACTGCTTTGAAAGGTTAAGTTCAGGATTCTCAATAATCTCTTTTTCATTGATAGATACAATAATTTTAGGATTAAATTTTTCTTTTAACATATTTACAGCCATAATATGATCTGCGTGCCCGTGAGTCAAAAGAATCCACTTTAATTTTTTGCCATCAAATTCTCTTGAAATTCTTTCGCCTTCGTCACCAGGATCTATGAGAGCTATATTGTTGTCATCAAAGTCAATAATATAACAGTTCGCACCAATAAACCCCACGCTTAGAGCCTTGATTTTCATCATTGGCACCTCAATTTCAATTTTAACGTGTAAGCTTTAACACTTTTTTTTGTATAGCTATTATCTTTTCTATCCCAATATAAGCAATATAAAGTATCTCATTTAATTTTTCTTTGGAAAATGGTTTTTTTTCTGCAGTTCCTTGAATTTCTATAATTTCTCTATTTTCGTTAGCAATTATATTAAGATCTACATCAGCAACAACGTCTTCCTCAAAATTTGGATCTAATATAACTTCATCGTTTAAAATTGCTACAGAAACAGCAGCAACATAATATTTCAGTGGACTAGCTTTTATTAGTCCATATTCTTTTAATTTCCTTAATGCAAGCACAAGAGCAACAAAACCACCTGTTATACTCGCACACCTTGTTCCTGCATCAGCTTGTATTACTTCTGCATCTATATATATTGTTCTTTCACCAAGAAGGCTTAGATCTACAGCGCTTCTTAGTGACCTACCTATTATTCTTTGAATTTCTTGATTTCTACCAGAAACTTTACCAGAAGTGCTCTCTCTAACATTTCTATCTTGAGTAGCACGGGGTATCATGCTATACTCGCTGGTAATCCATCCGCTACCAGAACCCTTTAAAAAGGGTGGTACTTTATCTTCAACTGAAGCATTACAAATAACTTTTGTATTACCAAAAGAGATCAAAACACTCCCTTCAGGATAAATCAAAAAATCTTTAATAATTTCAATATGTCTTAATTCATCATTTTTTCTCGTCTTATCAAGCCTAATTTTTAACACTCCTCTCGAATTTTACTTTTCTAATTTATCTAGTGATTTGTAGTATTCTGTTTTTATAGTTTTTTCAGTTAATTTAGCATAAATATTTGTAGTATTAATATTTTCATGACCCAAAATTTCTTGAATATATTTTAATTCTACTCCTTGATTGAGTAAAAAGGTTGCTAAAGAGTGCCTAAGCTGGTGTGGCGTAATCCTTTTCCCGGTTTGGGTTTCCCAGATATTAGATACAATATATCTAATCATTCTCTCGCTAATTTTGTTCTTTAACCTCGAAAGGAGAAGATATTGGCAATTTGTTTTTAGTTTTTGTCTTTCATTAATGTATTTTTTTAAGAAATCCTTTGTAAAATTTGTAAAAAAGACAATTCTCTCTTTGTTTCCTTTCCCAATTATCCTAATTTCATTTCTATCAAAATTTATATCTTCTATCTTAATATTTTCTAATTCACTTATTCTTATGCCTGTGTTGAATAGTAAAAGAATAATAAGAGAATTTCTAATATTGTAAAAGTTATTGGAAGTAAAATTTTTGCTAATCACATCAGCTATATCTGAAGAATTTAAATACTTTGGCAACATTCTATCTTTTTTTGGATTTTTTAAAGTCAAAGATAATTTGTTCTCTATAACGTCAATCTTATAAAGATAATCTAAAAATGATTTAATTGCAGAAATTTTTCTTGAAATAGAAGTTTTTTTTAGTAACTTTGAATTCTGATCCTTTATTAACCAATCGTAAGTTAACTTTATTATTTCAAGTTCATTTAAATTATTTTTTGAATTCTTTAAAAATCCAAACCAGTTAATAAGGTCGCTCCTATATGCTCTAATAGTATTATTAGAGCATAGTTTACTAAACTGTAAATAATCCAAAAAATCAAAAATCTGATTTTTCCTAATTTTCATAATAGTATTTGAAATCAGAGAGATATTTATTTAATTCACGTAAAGACCTCTTTGCATACTCTTCATATCTTCTTTTCTTGTTCATCTTCTCAAAAAGAGGTGGCAATAAACCAAATGACGCATTCATTGGAGCAGGTTTTTCGGCTGAAACATTAATAATATGATTTATCAAAGAACCTAACATTGTGGTTCTTGGTAAAATAAGATAAGATTTTCCCTGAATTTTTAGGTGTAAATTTATTGCAGCCAGTAATCCTGTTGCAATCGCCTCAATATAACCTTCTGTCCCAATGATCTGGCCTGCAAAAAAAAGATTGTTGATTTTTTTTGATTCTAAATTTTCTTTAATTAACGAGGAAGAATTAAAGTAAATATTTTTATGCATTACTCCATACCTTACAAATTCAGCATTTTTTAGAGCTGGAATAAATCTGAATATCCTATCTTGCTCTTTAAAAGGAAGCCTTGTTTGAAATCCAACCATGTTAAATAATGTTTTATCTTTATTTTCAGACCTGAGCTGAACCACACAATATGGTTCTTTATTTGTTCTTGGATCTTTTAACCCTTTTGGCTTTAATGGACCATACAAAAGTGTATTTCTACCTCTCCTAGCCAATTCTTCTATTGGCATACAACCTTCAAAATATTTTTCCTCATCCGGAAAATGACTTCTTATACTATCAGCTTTTGTCAGTTCTTCATAAAAAATATTGTATTCTTCTTCTGACATTGGACAATTTAAATACGCACTATCTCCCTTATTATATCTGTTTGCCCAGAATGCAAAATTTAAATCGATAGAATCATACCTTATAATAGGCGATGTAGCATCATAAAAATACAAATCTTTGCTATCCAAAAATTTTTGAAAATATTTAAATAAATTTTCAGATGTTAAAGGCCCAGTTGCCACTATAGTAAAAGTGTTTTCTGGAATTTCTCTTACTTCTTCCCTAATAACACTAACATTTGGATAAGAGATTATCTTATCAGTAACTCGCCTGGAAAACTCTTCTCTGTCAACTGCAAGCGCTTGTCCTGCCTCTACTGAAGAAATTTCAGCTAATTTTATTAGAGTGGATCCTAGGATTCTAATTTCTTCTTTAAGCAAACCTGAAGCTGAAAAAACACTTTTATTTCCCAATGAATTACTACATACAAGTTCTGCAAATAAATCTGTTTTATGAACAGGGGTCTTAACTTTCGGCCTCATTTCATAAATGTTTAATAAATATCCTCTCTCAAGCAAAAAAAGAGCCGCTTCGCTTCCGGCCAATCCTGCACCTATTATGTTTATTCTGTCTTTTTCTTTATTAAAATACATTTTCTATTCCTTTGTAGATTTTTCAACCTTATGATTTTTACCATTATTCGGTAACTTGAAACTATAATAATTACAATCTTTATTTACACACTTATAATAAGGTTTACCTTTTTTACTAAATGTCCTAATTAATTGACCACCGCAATTTGGGCACCTTTGTTCGACCCTTTTCCCATAAGGCAGGGTGCCTTTACACTCTGGATATCTTGAACAGGCTAAAAACCTTCCAAATTTGCTTCTTTTCTCAACCATTTTACTACCGCATATTGGACACTCAACATCCGATTCTTTAGCATCATCCTCGTTTTTATTCAAATTTTCTTCATTATTATTTTTTTCACTATTAGAAGAATCCTCAAAGGGTAATTTACCTTTACACTCAGGATATCTTGAACATGAGTAAAATCTGCCAAATTTACTAATTCTTAATTTCATGTCAGAACCACATAATGGGCATTTTTTCTCAGAAACCAAAGAGTTAAGAATTTCAATTGAATTCTCTTCAAAATTATGAAGACTCATTTCAAACGGCTGGTAAAAATCCTTTAGGAGTTTTATTCTATCTTCTTCATTAAATATCTTATCCAGATCGCTTTCCATTTTTGCAGTAAATTCATAATCAACAATGTCAGGAAAATATTTTACCAGTATATCTGTTACTTCTTCGCCAATTTTTGTAGGAATTAAAACCTTCCCCTCTTTTTTGACATAATTTCTCTCTTGAAGAGTAATAATAGTTGGAGCATATGTAGAAGGTCTTCCAATTCCAAGCTCTTCTAATCTTTTTACAAGGGTAGCCTCAGTGTATCTAGGAGGCGGAGAAAGAAATCCTTCAATTTTATCAATAGAAACTATTTCATAAAGTTTACCTTCAGTTAATTTAGGGAAAACTTCATCATTTTCATCAGTTTCTTTTTCTTCATCCCACAAAACCATATATCCAGGAAATTTTAAATTTAAAAATCTAGCAAAAAAATTATAATTTTCGGCTTCACCTTTGATCTCGAGCGCATCATAAACAGCATTCGCCATCTGGCTTGCCATGAATCTTTTCCAGATAAGATCATATAAAAGATAATATTCTTTGCCAAGATACTGCTTTATTTCATCTGGTAATCTAAAAACTGATGTAGGCCTTATAGCTTCATGTGCTTCCTGACTGCTTTTATTCTTTTTTGGATGATATTTTTTGTAAAAGTCTTCACCAAATAGTTTTACAATTAGCTCCTTTGCATTTTCCTGTGCCTCAAGAGAAACGTTGAAGGAATCTGTTCTCATGTATGTAATCAATCCAGTACTTCCCTCAGGACCAATCTGAAGACCTTCATATAGTGACTGCGCCAATTTCATTGTTTTCTTTAAGCTAAACCCGTGTTTTTTTTGTGCTTCCTGTTGAAGGGTACTGGTAATGAAGGGAAATGGTGAATTCTTTTTCTTTTCCTTAATTTCTAGGCTTTTTATAGCAAGTTTTGCACCTTCTAATTTTTTAAGAACCTCATTAGCCTCATCTTCATCAAAAAATTTTATTGGATTATATTTTTTGTCACATAACTTTAAAGTAAACTCTTTATTATTGTCATCTAGGCATTTAATCTGAAAGGTATAATACTTTTTAACTTCAAAATCTCTTATTTCTCTTTCTCTCTCAACCACCATTCTTAGCGCAACCGACTGAACTCTGCCAGCAGAAAGTCCCCTTTGGAGAGTTTTCCACAGGAACGGAGATATTTTATAACCAATTATTCTATCTAAAATTCTTCTTGCTTTTTGTGCCTCAATAAGTTTTGTATCTAAATCTCTTGGTTGCCTCATTGCTTCTTTAACAGCTTTTTCAGTAATTTCATTAAAATATACCCTTTTGTACTGACCATCTTTTAACTTAAGCACTTCTTTTAAATGCCATGCAATTGCTTCGCCTTCTCTATCAGGATCTGGAGCAAGATAAACTATTTTTGCATCCTTTACCTCTTTTCTTAAATCTTCTATAAGCTTGCTTTTTTCTTTCATAATCCTAAAAGTAGGATCAAAATTATTATCTATATCAATGCCAAGCCTTGTTTTTGGTAAGTCACGAACGTGACCCTTTGACGCTAAAATTTTTAAAGACTTGCCAAGTATTTTAGAAAGAGTTTTTGTTTTAGATGGCGACTCAACAATCATTACTTTTTTCTTACTCTCAGACATCAAAACCTCCTATTTTGCGGCAGTGAAAAAACTAAAACTTTTGAATCAGGGCTTAAACCGTCAAGATAAATTGTTGGAAGTGGTTTTTTATTAATTAATCTAATAAAACTTGATTCATCCAATTTCTCTGGAGGAACATAATATAGTTCTGATATAGTTGAAGATCTTTCTTCCAGCGCTTTTTTTTCTTTTACATCCAAAATAAATGCATGGCTATATCCATAGTATCCAAAAGGAACTAAATGTAATCCCATTTGATTTAGAAGTGTATATGAATCACTATCCATTTTCCTCATAGCTTCTATATTTATTACACCAAGCAAAAAGGCATTTTTTGGCACAGATTGAAGGTAATTAACTAAAGCGGCATTCTCTTGATGATGGAAAGAGGTATTAAAATTGCCTTCGCTAATAATTTTGCCATTATTTGGATCAATCGCAATCAAAAAATAACCCAATTTTTTAGGAATATATTTTTTCCAATTAATTTCAATATAACTTCCACTTTTAAGACCATAACTTGCAAGCTTCACTTCACATTTTAATTTATCAGAAAAAGGATAAACACCTGGGCCAAAGATAACGTTATATCCAAAACTTTCCAAAAATTCTCTTACCTGAGAGAACTTTATGTTATTTGGCAAATATGGTATTACACCCTTTTCGATGGCATCTCTTAATGTTCCATCAAACACCTTTTTTATATTTTCATTAGGTTGTAAATTATCAGAAACAAATAATCCAATTTCTTTAATCCCACTTATGTGTTCACTGGAGATAAAATCAGCCAAATCCTGAATCGTTTCAAACTTCCTTTTACTTGTAAGAATCAAATCTTTAATTTTACTTAAAGATGATTGTTCACCAAGAACAATAACCATTCCATTTCCTAGTCTTAAACTTAAAGTGCTTTCCTGTGAATAGGCATTTGTTTTAAGAAAGACAAAGTTAACTAAAAATAAAAAAATAAAAAAATAAACAAGATGTCTAAAAACTTTATTAGAAAAAAAGTCTTTTATATATTTCATCAGCAACCTCATTTTTATCCTTTTTAAAGTCTTCTTCAAATAAAACTCTTATTATATTATCATCTTTTTCTATAAAAGCAGAAATTTTAAAAAATTTGTTTTCAATAGGACAGACATAACAGCCAAAGGGGATTTGACAGCCACCACCAATCAGTCTTAAAACCCTTCTTTCAATATCTGTCGAAATTCTTGTATCAGAGTCATCTAAAAATCTTATAATTTCAGCAAACTTATTAAAATCCTCTTTCCTTCCCTGAATAGCAAGTGCACCCTGTGCTACAGCAGGAACAAAGCTAAATGGATCAAGTGTAATAAAATTTCTTTTAATTCCAAGCCTATCTAAAGCAGCTTTTGCCATTATAATATAATCACAAAAACCTTCATCAAGTTTTTTTAATCTAGTATCAATATTTCCCCTTATGTCTTTAATTTCTTTACACTTCAAAAAATTATTTATAAGAGAAATCCTTCTTAGACTACTGGTTGCAAATACTGAGTTTGAATCGATATCTTTTAAACTCCCAACATTTAATTTGTTTCTAGGCACAATTACATCAGAAGGATCTTCTCTAATAGGCACAGCGAAAATTTCTAGTTCGCTTATAGTTTCTGCTGGCATATCTTTCATGCTGTGTACAGCTAAATCTATTTCTTTATTCAAGAGCGCCTCTTCAATTTCTTTAACAAATAATCCTTTTTCTGGCGCTTTGTGCAGCGCAACCATCAGTTTGTCTCCAGTAGTTTTTATGATCTTTATTTCAATCTTAATATTACTATCAAATTTATTAATAAGATTGGCTACATATCTTGCCTGAGTAAGAGCGAGCTTGCTCCCGCGAGTACCAATTATAATTTTTCCTCTCAAATATTCTCTCCTTTACCGAAAATTATGAAATGTAATGGTAAAATAACTAAGAAAAATAGATAAAAAGGTTAAAATTGTTGAAATTAAGACCAACCATGAAAGTTTTTCAGTCATCATTTTAGTTTTTTTCCTTATAATTATATATATTAAAAACATTATCCATAATACAACATTAAGCACATTATTTGGATCAATTAAGTAAAAACCATTATACGTTTCTTTTAAAATTACAAAACCAAGAAATATTGACAGGGTTAAAAAACAAAATCCCAAAGATATAAAGCTCAAGATCTTTTTATCAAGCTCTGGTAGTGAAGGTAAAAGCTTTATAAACGGACCAAATTTTTTATGTTTCACTCTCCATCTTTCATAAAAGAAAAAGAAAGAAATTATAAAGGAAGACAAAAATAAAGTTTGAGCAATAGATGCAAACATATAATGATAAAACAAAAGAATATGTGGGAAATTTTTGTTATAAATGTTACTAAGAACAATTATTTTTGAAAATTCAAATATATCTGAATGGATAAGAAAAAATAAAGAGAATAAAATAACAAATAGAGCTATAATTCTCCAGCTTTTTTTAAAGCTAAAGTATATAAAAACAAGTAATAAAAAGGTACTAATTAATTTTTCGTAAATAAAAATATTAATATAAAAAAACTGTGAACTTAAAAATAATTTTATAATGTAAATTCCTAAATCAAAAAAACAAAGCAAAGCAAAAATAACAGAAAGGTATATATTAATTTTATTATTTTTGAAAATATTTAAAACAGAGAAAAAGATAGATAGTACTATTAAATCAATAGCCACTAAAATCATTTTAACTCCTTATGTTTACCAAAATCTGGCAATAATAAATCAGAATCTAAGTTAAATAAAAGTTCAGTTATATTAATTATGTTCTCCAAATTATTATCATTAATATGTCGCTTTAATTGAACAGTTGGATTGTGTAATATCTTTTTCACTATAGCTTTAGTCATAGCGTCTATTTGTTCAACTTCTTTTTCTGAAAGTTTGCTATTCAACTTAGAAAGAGTCTTTTCTACTTCAGCTTTTCTAATTTTTTCTGCAGCTATTCTAATTCTTGAAATAGTAGGAATAATTTTATTAAGATAGCACCAATGATTAAATATTTTTAGTTCTTCTTCGATTATCTCTTCTACCCTAGGTATTTCCTTCAACCTTTTGCTTCTATTTTTTTCAACAATTCTAGTTAAATCGTCAATATTATACAAAAAAACGTTTTCTAAGCTATTAATTTTTGGATCTATATCTCTGGGAATAGCAATGTCAATCATAAATAAAGACTCAGTTCTTTTACTTGTACTTTTTTTAACCAACTCAAAAGGGAAGATATAATCACAAGAACCCGTAGAAGTAAGAACAATATCAACTTCATTTAATATTTCAAATCTTCTTTCGAATTCCAAAAATTTAGCGTTAAATTCGCTTGAAATTTCAATCCCCTTTTCTTTACTTCTATTGCTAATAAATATATTTGAAACGCCATGATTTTTCAAAGTTTTTAAAAAAAGTTTTGACATTTTGCCAGCACCAACTACCAAAATTTTCTTTTTTTCAATGGATCCAAAGATTGAATTTGCAAGATCAATAGCAACAGTTGCAACGCTCAAATTACCCTTTCCTATTTGAGTTTCTGTTCTCACTCGTTTCCCAACTCTTATAGCTTGAGAGATCAAATGATTTAATATCAAACTACTAAACTTATTTGTGCTCGCAATTTCTTGAGCATCTTTAATCTGAGATAAGATCTGACTTTCACCAACTACTAAAGAATCAAGACTGGATGCTACAATAAACAAATGCTTAGCAACTTGAATATCTTCAAAATAGTAAGTAAATTTTTTCATAGACTCTTTGGGAATATTCGCAATATAGGAGAAAAATTCTATTATATCTTTTTTCGGATTTACACATATAACTTCAGTTCGATTACATGTAGAAATAATGATTGCTTCGTCAGGTTCAACAATAGAAAAAAGAATTTTCAAACCTGAAATCAAATCATTGTGACCTGGAAAAGAGATTTTTTCTCTAATATCTACCGTTGCGCTCTTATAGTTAAGGCCCAACAATCTTAATTGCAACTTTCAATCATCGCCTTAATTTCTGAAAGGCTTTTACCTCTTCTAAAATACTTAAATGCTTTACGGGAACAATCTAATAAAATTTTTTCTCTTTCTTTCGGCAGATAATTTTTATTCTTAATACTTTCTCTTAAAGATTCTAAGTATCCAATAATACTATTAAAACTAGAATCGAAATCCCTTTCAAGTTCCTCTCTGAATACCCTTGATAACGATGGAGCCTTTCCAAATGTAGAAAAAGCAATTAAAAAATTTTCATAAGATATTATAGATGGCACTATAAAAGCACAAAGTTCAGGATCATCTACTACATTTATAAGTTTATTATTTTTTTTTGATTCTAAATAAATTAATCTATTCACATCTCTGCTATTTGTTGCGGCTATAATTACATCAAATTTAAAAGTATCACCATTTTCAAAATATTTTTTTAAGTAAACAAAATTGCTCTTTTTAATTTCTTCCTCCAACTCAGAACATAATTCAGGCGCAATAATAGTAATATCATTAGAGAATTTTTTGAATAGCAAAACTTTCCTGTAGGCCACTTTTCCACCGCCAACAACTAATATAGCTTTGCCATCTAAGTTTATTAAGAAAGGAAAGTACATTTTATTCTATTTCTTCCAGTCATAAACTACCATGTTAGATGGAATTTTAAAGTAGTCGTCAGAGACAGGAAATCCCCAAACTAAATCAGTTATTGTAATATGAGTAGTTCCTTTAGAAGAAGTCAAATCCGCTTTTCTAATAAAATGTGTCCACTTGCCAACCCACACAGTAAGCTCTTTGCCTTCAATCTTTTTCTGCATTTCATAGCAAGTCTCTCCTTCTACTTCCTCTTCACCAATCTTCTTAAAATTGTCGTCTTTCATTACTTGTTCACCATAAGTAGGAAGTATAAAAAATTCATTTAGCTCTTTGGTATATTTTGGGAATTTGTCTGCTTCAAACCTTATAGCTCTTTGTAAAACTGGTAGCATAAAGTATACCGACCTATCCTTACTAAGTGCAAGAATTTGAGTTTGTTGTCCTAAAAACAAAGGACCATTAAAGCTTATTAGAATTTTTCCAGGTTTAAGATAAATGTCTGCCGATTTTGCTTTTTTGTATTTAAACGAATCAAAGCTAATTTTAAAAGTCATATCGGGCACATCCTCAAGTTTGCTGAATACATCAGGAGCATTTTGTTCTTTTTTTAAATCCACTTCAGTCTTTAAATTCTTTTCAGCAAAAGCAAGGTTACCCGGAATTAATAAGCTTAAAAACAAGAGCAAAATAACTAAAGATCTCATGAGTTAATAACCTCCAGAATAGTTTACTTTAACAAAATTTTATCAGATAAATAACCACTATATATAGACCACAAAAGAGCCTTTTCGCTATGCAATCTGTTGTGAGCTTGTTTAAAAACTCTCGATCTTTCTCCCTCTAAAACATCTTCACTAACCTCAAGCCCCCTATAAGCAGGCAAACAGTGCAAAAATATAGCATCTTCTCTTGCATGAGAGAAAAGTTCTTTATTAACAATAAACCTTTTGAAATCAGATATTCTTTTTTCCTTTTCCGCTTCTTGACCCATGCTAATCCAGGTGTCAGTATATACTACCGATGCTCCTTTTACAGATAAAACAGGATCGTTTGTAAATTTAATAAAATCAAAATTTCTATACTTTTCTTTAAATTCTTTTTCAAGCTCATACCCTTGTGGAGATGCTATACACAACTCAAAACCAATTATACTAGCAGCTTCCACTAAAGACCTTGCTATATTGTTTCCATCTCCAACATAAGCCCATTTTACATTTAAGGTTTTAAATTCCTGATAAACTGTGAGCAGATCTGCAAGTATCTGAACAGGATGATTATAATCAGTTAAAGCATTAATAATAGGGATAGTCGAATAATTTGCTAGTTCTATTAAAGAATCGTGACTATAAAGCCTTGCAATTATACCATGAACATAACCACTTAGCACTCTAGCGGTATCCTTTATGGGTTCACCCCTTCCTATTTGAAGCTCATCTCTACCAAGAAAAATAGTGCTTCCACCAAGGTCTCTAATAGCAACTTCAAAAGAGACTCTTGTTCTGGTAGAGTGCTTTAAAAAAATTAAAGCTATGACTTTTTGTTTTAAAACATCACCAAGTAAAAACCTAGTTGTAGAAAGTTTATCTGAAAGTTTTATAATTTCTTTCAAAGAATGGTTGTCAAAGACTGTTAAGTCTAAAAAAGATTTTCTATTCATCTAGACACCTCTTTTTTATATTTTGCACAAGTTGTTTGTGATTCCCAAACTGTAACAGAGCTAACAATTATTCCTTTATAATTTTCTAAAAATTTTTCAAACTCATCAAATATATACTTTGACAAATTTTCTGAAGTTGGGCTAAACTTTACAACATCGTTCAAAAGTTTATGATCAAAAATATCTAAAATCTCTTTCAACTTCTTTTTTATAATTCTAAAATCAATTAACATTCCAAAATCATCAAGCGTATTACCAGAAATTTCAACACTTACTTTAAATGTATGTCCATGAAGAGGCTCAAATTCAATTTCTCCATTATTGGTTAAAAAATGAGCAGAAGAAAAACTATCTTCAACTATAAGAGTATACATTTATATTATCTCCGTTTCACTTAATATTTTTAACGTCATACATTGATAATATTAACATATTCTATGGAAGATATACCCCCATGTTTCTTAGGATATGTTTAATCTTTGCTCCATCTACATCTTTTACAGGTAAGTCTGATCTTATCGACTCTGCAGCCAAAAGGCCACCGGCTTCACCAACGCTCATCATAGTTGATTGCACTCTAAATGATGCCATTGCAAGTGGCTGTGCGCTAATAGTTCTTCCAACAATTATCAGATTATCAACTCCTTGAGGAATCAAAGTTCTTAAAGGTATTTCATAAGGAATAATCGGTAATTGAAAACCTCCTGGTCCTCCGTATGGATTATGGATATCAACTCCATAAAAGCATAACGCAATACCATCATAAAAGTGTCTTCCTACCAGAATATCTTTCTCTTGAAGTGTATATTCACCAAGGAAATGTCTTGATTCCCTAACTCCAATTTGAGGACCTGAAGATAAAATCCTATAATTATATCTTTTCTCAATATTAGAAAAAATATCCCACATTTGTTCTCTACCAATCATTTCTGCATTAGAAAACTTGTCAATGTTAAGTGGATTTGCATATACTCTAGTTTCATTTACTAAAACTTTCCCATTTGAAAGCACCCATACTCCCTTTTCTCTTTTTGGACCTGTTGGATACATTGTAAACATTGTCGTTAATGGCATAATTTTATGATCCCATGTTCTGCCAAAAACGTATTGAACACCTGCTTTAGCAGCAATATCACCATCACCCGTTGCATCAATTACTCTTTTTCCCAAAATAGCCACACAGTCGTATGGTCTTTTAATTACCACCCCAAGTACCTTCTTTGAATCCATCACAGGCATTAGAGCAAAAGAGTCAAAATAAACTGTAATATTTTTTTCATTATGAACCATATTCTGATAAATTGATTTAGCAATCTCAGTATCAAAAAGTCTACCTACATTTGGCAAATTTTTTGATCCATAAAGCTTTGTTCTCACTTCTTTAAAAATTACTCCAACAGAACCAGGTTCAAAATAACTAACCCCTCCTGCAGTACCCATTCCACCAAAAAATGGATATTGTTCTATAAGAGCTACCTTCATGCCCATTCTAGCAGCCATAATTGATGCAGCAAAACCACTAGGCCCTCCACCAACAATAACCACATCATATTTTTTTAAAATACGAATCTCTTCCTGATTTACATGAAAAGTATTTTCGGGGTTGTTGGCTTCTGTATCTTTTAGTGAAGTTAGAATTTTTTCTATATCCCTTTCAGGAGTATATGGATTATCAGGCAATAAAAATTCATCACTATTAACTTCCTTAAATTCATTATTAGGTCTTTTCAAAACTAAACTTATAGGAGATACTCCTGGTATAAATGTATGATTTGAAAGGATATAGTTTGCATACATGTTTCTTAGATATTCTTCAGTGTCAATATATTCGCTAGAATTTTTTATCGGTTTTCCCAAACTAAAAGATAAAACTTTTTGATTATTAAAAGCAGTGTTAGTGTTTTTATAATTAGAATTTATTACAGAAAAGTTCAGAACTGCTCTATCAAAATTTAAAATTGAAGGATCTGCTGTTCCTAAAAGAAGAGAATTATTAGATGCATCTATTACAACTTTTGAACGTATTATCTGATGACCACCCTTAGAGATAAATAATGTATATTTATAACCATCTTTACTAAACACGTTTAAAGGATAAGAGTGAAATAAAACCGGGATCTTGTTTTCTCTAGCAAACTTATCAAGAGCAAATTTTAATATTTCTGTATCAACATACTTGTCATCTGAAACATTTTTATAGTAAGTATTTTGAACATGCTTTATAAAATTTCCAAAAGTTTTAGTAAGCTCAGAATATTGCAAAGGAGAGAAACCCTGGGTAAACCTACCACCAAGGAAGGGGGCACTGTCAATTATCATTACGCTTTTTCCAGAATCCTTAATCTGCTTTGCCACTGTAAGAGCACTAATAGAACCACCAAAAATTAAGACATCAACCTTGGCAGAACACTTGAGATCTTCAGAAGGAATAATCACCTTATCGTTTTCTAATTTAGCAAATGTGGCTTTATCTTGAGTATAAGATACTATTTTTTTGTCCGCAGGAAGGGTTCCATTATCAGTAAAAGCATAAACCTTACCATCATCAGAACCTGCAATGATCATGTTGTTTATTGGAACAACGTTCGATCTAATTGGCCCACCTGCATACAGTCTCCAAATCAGTTTGCCATCAGTTATATCTAATGCATAAATCCCACCATCATATGTACCAAACAATATACTATCTTTAGTAGCAGTAACAGAGGAAGATGGATAGCTATTAGTTTTAAACTTCCAAAGTAGTTTGCCATAAGGGTTTACTGCGTATATGTAGCCGTCACAAGAGGGAAAATAAATATTTCCATCAGGAGTAACTGCAGCAGAATTAAGAATTGCATCACCAGTTTTATAAGTCCACAAAATTTTTCCGTTTTGAAGATCAATACAATAAAAGTTGCCCGAAAAATCACCAATATAAATTTTATTATCAAAAATAGCAGGATCTGCCCTAATAATATTTGATAATTTTATTTTCCATAAAATCTCGCCATTTTTTTCAGATAAACAGTATAGAGTTTTATTTTCACTACCTACAACTACTCTACCCTGCGAAACAGCTGGGGTAGCCATTTCATGTTCTCCTAAAAATCTTGACCAAATTTTCTTCCCGCTAATTGAATTATATGAATATATGTTTCCGTCCAGCGACGTTATAAATACCATGTTGCTATCTATAACGGGACTAGAACGAATCCCTCTCCATAAGGGATTTGAAAAATATACATTTCCGTTATTTGGATCAATAGATGAAAGCCCATATTTACCAACCATTCCAGCATAAACCCTATCATGTTCTAGGGCCACAGAACTAAATCCACCTTCACCCATAGACCAAACTAAATTACCATCGTTTAAGTCTAATTTAAGAAGTTCCCCCCCTAAAACATTTACATAAACAAAGCTATCCTTTACGGCAGGGCTGCCAACGATCCAACCCTTAGCATTATAAATCCACTTTGCTTTAGGATGGAGAGGAATGTTTACATTAGAATATCTTGTACCAGCCTGGTCGTAACCAGATTGTAACCAATTTCCTGAATAAATAATGTTATTCTTTTTATTTAATAATAATGCGATAAAAAGAATTATAAAAATTGTAATTACAAACGATAAAAATATTAAAGAATTATTCTTAAGATTCTTCATAGAATTTTGTAACTTCCCCCAAACTCTACAATTTTATTTTTAAGTGCAAGCTCTGTTAGTATGAGTATCAAATCTTGAGGTTCTAAATCTTCAATTTTAGAAGAAATTAACTCAAAGGGCGTATAACTAATAGAATTTAAACACGATAAAACTCGCTCTTCATAGGGTGTTAGAATTTCAAGTTGTTCAAGTTTATAGTTTTCCTTTACAATTGTATATCCAAACTCATCCAATATATCTTCGAAAGACCTTACCAAAATAGCACCGTTTCTGATAAGAGTGTTAGTCCCAAAACTTTTTGGAGAATTTACAGGACCAGGAAGAGAAAATATATCTCTTCCAAGATCTAAAGAAAAACCTGCAGTCAAAAGTGCACCGCTCTTTTTCTCTGCTTCAACAACCAATGTGCCTTTAGAAAGAGCTGCAATAATTCTATTCCTTTTAGGAAAAGAATAAGGTGTTGGTCCTTCTTTAAAGGAATATTCGCTAACCAATAGTCCCATTTCTGATATTTCAATTTGAAGTTCTCTATTTTCAGTAGGATAAAATATATCTAAGCCATTACCAAGCACTGCAATAGTTTTACCGCCTACTTCCAAACAAGATCTGTGAGCATACTCATCAATACCTCTTGCCAAGCCAGAAACAATTGTAAAACCAAAACTTGAAAGTTGCTTAGAAAATTCTATTACCTGAGATTTCCCATATGCAGTTGCCCTTCTTGAACCTACTATTGATAGCATTTTTTCACTTTTTAATAAATTTACATTGCCTTTACAATAGAGTAAGATTGGGGGATCATTTAAATGCTTTAGGTTATCAGGATATTTTTTTGAAAAATACGGAATTAATTCAACATTATTTTTTTCTGCAAATTCTATAGTTGATTTAACCTTTTTATCTAGTTTAAGAAGATTACTTTTATCACAAAATTCTTTAACCAAAAATTCAAGGAATTCTGTGTCTTCTAATCTGTCTCTAATTTTCTTAAATGGTATTTTACAAATAGAAAGAGCCAACCATAGTTCTATATCAGTCATATGGATCCCATTTTATGTTTCTTAAAGAAATAGCCTCTGCTATATGCTGTGGTTTAACAATTTCTTCTTCATCTAAATCAGCTATGGTTCTTGAAAGTTTTAAGATTTTATCGTATGCTCTAGCAGAAAAATGATGATTATCTATTGCAGTAGCCAAAAGTTTTTTTGCCTTATCATCCAAAATTATATATTTTTTTATTTCTTTCGGACTAAGTTCAGAATTATTTTTGACGACTCCTTTGGTTCTTGCCAACTGAAACTTTTTTGCTTTTAATATTTCATTTTTCATCTCTTCAGAAGTTTTGCCAGGCTTCATTCCCAATAGTTCTTCATTTGAAAGTCTGGGAACCTCAAGCATAATATCGAATCTGTCTCTAATAGGTCCTGAAAGTTTACTTCTATATTTCTTAATATCGCTTAGAGTACAAGTGCAAGGATTAAATCTATCTTTAAAATAACCACATTTACATGGATTTGAACAGGCAGCCAACAAAAATTGTGCAGGAAAGGTTAAAGAGGAAGAAGCCCTGCTAATTGTAATTTTCCCATCTTCTAAGGGTTGTCTGAGAGATTCAATCAAATCTTTTCTAAATTCAAGAATTTCATCTAAAAACAGTATTCCTCTATGAGCCAAACTCATCTCCCCTGGTTTAGGCGGCGATCCACCACCTGTAAGACCCGCGAGCGAAATTGAATGATGAGGACTTCTAAAAGGTCTTTTTCTTATAAGACTTTTTCTATTCTTCATCTCCCCTATCAAACTATAAATTTGTGTTACTACGATACTCTCTTCATCATCAAGATGGGGTAGAATTGTGGGAAATCTTTTCATTAACATAGACTTTCCGGAACCTGGAGGACCCATCAAAAGTATGTTATGTCTCCCTACAGCAGAAATTGTTATCGCCCTTTTTGCCCTTTCTTGCCCTTTTACATCAGAATAGTCAATATCAAAATTTGTCTCGATCTCTTCTTCTAATTCTCTTTTTGTAAGAAAATTGTCAATTGAAACATCTCCTCTAAAGACTTCTATAACCTGATTAAGATTAGAAAAACTATAAGTTTTTACTTCTGGGACTATTGCACATTCATGTGCGTTTTCTACAGAAAGAACTAAGGATTCAATGCCTAGTTTTTTAGCTCCGAGTGCTAAAGAAATAGCACCTGAAACGCCACGAATCTGACCGTCGAGCCCTAGTTCTCCAATAAATGCCATATTTTCAGAAACCTTTCTAATTATTTCTGCTGCCTCTAGAATGCCAATTGCAACAGGCAAGTCTAAATAAGAGCCTTCTTTTCTTAAATCTGCAGGAGCAAGATTTACTGTAATCTTCTTAACAGGTATTTCATTATAGACATGTTTGAGTGCTGTTTTAATTCTTTCTCTTGATTCCTGAATAACAGTATCAGGAAGTCCTACAATAGTAAAACCTGGATATCCAGTAGTAAAACTAACTTCAATATCAACCAAATAAGCATCAAGTCCATTTAAGGTAACGCTTTTAACCTTTGATATCATAAAATCCAATCATCTCCAATAATATGTACATATTCGCTATTAGCTTTAAAGTATATTAAATCAACTCTGACTATCTCATGTTCAGGCAAAATACCTTGAGAGAGCAAAAGATTATAAGCTTTTTTAATTCTTAACAACTTATTTTTAGTTATAAACTCTAGAGGATGACCAAATTTTTCCGAACTTTTACCCTTAACCTCAACCAAAACCAATATATTGTCCTTTTTTGCCAGTATATCAATTTCGCCAACTCCAGCTGAAAGATTTCTATCGCAAACTATATACCCATTACCTATAAGGTAGTTACAAGCAATACTTTCGTATATGTTTCCTTTATCACGATTACTCAAAACAAAGCCTCTGCCTGCCTAAAAATCTACAAAAAGTTTTTCTATGAATTTTTGAGAGACCCTTTTTCTCAAGCACTTCAAAATGAGATTTTGTGCCATAGCCTTTATGTATATCAAATAAATAATCGGGGTAAAATTTTGAAATGTTAATCATATAATCATCTCTAGCAACCTTTGCAATAATAGATGCAGCAGCAACAGAAGGAACTAGTCTATCAGCCTTAGGAAAGACTATATGCTTCAGTGGAAAAGTTTTTAGTTTTAAAGAACCATCAAAAAAAATTGTATCTGGCAAAAAATTCAAATTTAAAATAGCTCTCTTGCATGCAAGTACAAGAGCGCTATAAATATTTAATTTGTCAATTTCCCAGTGATAAGCCCACCCAATAGACCAATAAGGTGCTTTCTTTTTGATAATATCACAAAGCCTCCTTCTTTCCAGGTCTTTAAGAAGCTTCGAATCCTTTAACCCTTCAATCATATAATCTTTATCAAAGTATACAGCACCTACAACCAATGGACCAGCTAGAGCACCCCGCCCCACCTCATCTATACCTAAGGATGGGAAAAAATCTATTACTGAGGAATCAAACCTATCCTTCCAGGTGGCCAAATAATCAACCAAGCCTTTCCAATAATATTCTGTTTTGGGACAAAACCCCAAAACCTTGAATCATCAGAATTGCCTCTGTTATCTCCTAGCACAAAATAATAATTTTCAGGAACTTTTGTTGGTGGATAATTAAAGTTATCTTTATACATAGGATGATTTTCAACTAATTTTTTACCATTTATATAAAAAACACCATCTTTCTCTTCAACCACATCGCCAGGTAAACCAATAACTCTTTTTATAAAATCCTTTGATGGATCAACTGGATATCTAAAAACTATCACATCAAATCTTTGAATAGGTACAAAATGATAATCTATTTTTGAAACCAAAACTCTATCTCCTGGCATCAAAGTAGGCTCCATTGAACCGCTAGGAATATAAAATATTTGGAAAAGAAAAGTTCTAACAAAAAAAGCTAAAACAAGAGCAATTACAAGAGATTCTAAAGTTTCTCTCCAGAACGGTTTCTTTTTCAATTTTCTACCTTAAAATTTCTCTTTTACATGAGATGCAAGTTTTCCGATCTTATCTCTAAGATAATAAAGTTTTGCCTTTTTAGCCTTACCCTTTCGAATTACTTCAATTTTTTCAACGTTAGGTGAGTGAAGCATAAAACTCTTCTCTACACCTACTCCATATGATATCTTTCTAACAACAAAACTCTCTCGTAATCCACCATTCTTCTTTGCAATAACTATTCCTTCAAATACCTGAGTTCTTTCCTTTTCACCCTCTTTTACCTTTACATAAACTTTCACTGTATCACCAACGTTAAATGTTGGCACAGTTTCTTTAAGAAATTTTGACTCTACTTTTTTAATAAGTTCCTGTGACATTTCTAGCCTCCTGAATACAATTCTTTTAAAATTTCTTCTTTCGCTTGTGCAAAAGCTGCTTTTTCACTCTTGTCAAAGCTTTTTCCTAAAATTAAATAAGGTTTAGACTTTATAGTCTTTTTGAAAGATTCTTTCATTTGCCAAAATTTAATATTCTTGTGATGTCCACTTAACAAAACATTTGGAACTGCCTTGCCAAAAATTTCTCTTGGCCTTGTATAATTTGGAGATTCTAAAAGGTAACTTGAAATCGAATCTTCCATTATACACTTTTCATTCCCTATAAATCCTGGTATTAATCTCAATAAACCATCCAACAAAACCATTGTAGCTATTTCACCAGAATTCAAAACATAATCACCAACAGAAATTTCTTTTATCTCTTTTAACTTGAATATTCTTTCATCTACTCCTTTATAATGACCACACAAAAAACATATTTTATCAAACTTTTTGGAAATTTCAAAAAGCATTTTTTGTTTTAAAACTTCGCCTCTTGGAGAAGGATAAAAAAAGATCACATCAGGACACATACTTTCAACGTAATTAATAGCATCTACAATAGGTTGAACTTGTAAAACCAGGCCTGAAGATCCTCCAAACGGGTAATCATCGACTTTTTTAAACTTATCTTTTGTAAAATCTCTAAGATTAATAATATTTATACTAAATAGACCCTTCTCTAAACCTTTTTTTGCAAGACCAATACTAAAATAGGTATTAAATATCTCAGGAAATAGCGTTAAAACATAATAAGAATTCATTCATAACCCTCAATTTTTAACTAAAAGTTCTTTGATTTCTACAAAATAATTAATACCCTTCTTCTTTCCTACTGCTTTTAATATTTGTCTTATTGAATCTATTATTTGACCGTGTTTGCCAATTACTCTTCCTATGTCTTCTGATTTAAGATAAACTTCATAAAAAACGTTATTTTCCTCTACAGATTCATTTATTAATACCTCTGCAGGATGCTCTACCAAATTTTTTATTGTAATCTTTAAAAAATCAGTCAACCTTAACCCTTAGAATTAATAAACTTTGCAAACAACTTTTCAACTGTTTCTGAAGGTTTAGCACCTTTCGAAATATAGTTATTATACTTTTCAACATCAATTTTAAATAATGCTTTTTCTGGTAAGGGATTGTAAAATCCTATTACATCTTGGGTTTTGCCATTTAACGGATCTCTTTTCTCAGCAACCACAATTCGATACAATGGCCTATTTTTTGAACCTACACGCTGGAGACGAATTCTAACCACTAATAATAAACCTCCTACTAAATTTTATAATTTAAATCCTTCCTATTGGAAAATTTGGTAATTTTATGCCCTTCTTTAAATTTTTTGATTTAAACATCTTTTTAAACATCTCGTATTGCTTCAAAAGTTGATTAACTTCTTGAATTGAAGTTCCCGAACCTTTTGCAATTCTTCTTTTTCTGCTTGCATCTATTATTTCAGGTTTCTTTCTTTCTTTTGGAGTCATAGATAACATTACTGCCTCAATCCGTTTCATTTGTTTCTCATCTGGTATCATATCTTTCATTTGTTTAATACTCGAAAAACCAGGTATCATTGACAAGAGCTCTTCCAGAGGTCCCATTTTTCTAATCTGACGCATACTTTCTAAAAAGGTATCAAAATTCCACTTTTCTATTTCTTCTGGAGGTTTTTTACTAGTATCAATTTTAATGTCTGACACTTTTTCAATTAAGCCCTCAATATCGCCCATACCTACAATCCTGTTCACTACCCTTACAGGATCGAACTTTTCAAGGTTTTGTATTTTCTCTCCTACACCTAAAAAAATTAGTGGTACACCAGTAACTTCTCTTAAAGAAAAAGCTGCTCCACCTCTTGCATCACCATCAAACTTTGTTAATATTGCACCCGTCAAAGGAATAGTCTCAAAAAAAGCTTTTGCAACTTTTGTTGCTTCTTGTCCCATCATAGAATCAATAACTAAGATATTATTTTTTGGATGAAATCTCTCGTTTAAAGCCTTGAGCTCATCAAGAAGTTCTTCATCAACATGTGTACGACCAGCAGTATCAACTATTATCAAATCATATCCTTTAGATCTTGCCAGATTTAAAGCTCCTTCGCAAGCTAAAAATGGATCTTTATCTGTAAAAAAGGGAACCTTTATCTGTTGAGATAATTTTTCTAATTGTAGCTGTGCAGCAGGTCTTCTCACATCAGCACCAACGAGCAAGGGTTTTTTATTTTCTTTTGTGGCAAAATAATTAGCAATCTTTGCAGAAGTTGTTGTTTTTCCGCTTCCTTGAATACCTACCATCATTACTAAAGTAGGTTTTTCCGAAAAATCAATACCACCTGGTTTTCCAAGAAGGTTGATTAATTCTTCTCTGACTATATTAGAAACTAAAGTGCCAGGAGACGTTTCAGTAGTAAATTCTAAAGTACTTAAGCGATTTTTAATCTCTTCTACAATTTTTTTAGTAGCTGATAATGCAATATCAGACTCAAGGAATAAAAGCCTTATATCTCTGCAAATTTCATTAATCTCTTTCTCTGTTAGTTTACCATAACCTCTAAATTTTTTGAAAAGACTTTGAATCTTTTCACTAAAATCAGAAAGCATTTTATGGGATCAACCCCTCTGCATATTGAGCTTTGTCGAAAGGCACAAGATCTTCTATACCTTCTCCTAGGCCAATAAATTTAACTGGAATATTAAACTTTTTTGTAATATTTAACACATAACCACCTTTTGCAGAACTATCTAATTTTGTAAGAATTATACCCGTTACATTTAAAGATTTACTAAAAACTTCAGCCTGCTTTACAGCATTATATCCTGTAGAGGCATCTAACACCAGTAAAACTTCAGATGGTTCACCTTCTATCTCTTTATTTATTACTCGTTCTATCTTTTTGAGCTCTTCCATTAAGTTATCTTTTGTGTGAAGTCTGCCTGCAGTATCTATAATAATAGGATTTTTTCTCCTGCTTTTACCAGCTTTTAAACCATCAAAAACCACAGCTGCAGGATCAGAATTTTCTTTTTGAGAAATAACGTCAATATTTAGCTTTTCTCCCCAAATTTTCAACTGATCTATTGCAGCAGCTCTAAAAGTATCAGCAGCAACAAGTAAAGGATTAGCTTTGAATTCATCTATAGAGTATTTTGCAAGTTTGGCACATGTAGTAGTTTTTCCACTCCCATTAACACCTATTAGAAGCCAAACACAAGGATGCGAATCAGTAAAAAAAAGTTGTGGTTTTCCTTCCGGTAAAAAATCCTCTATCGCTTCTTTAAGTGCAATTTCAATAGGAGCAGCATTTAACCACCTTTTTTTAGCATCTCTAACAATCTCTTGAGCAACATCAGCACCAACATCAACAAGCAAAAATTTTTCAAGTATTTCATCCCAATCTATACTTTCCATCCCTACAACAGAGCTAAAAACTCTTCTTGTTTTGGTTAGTGCTTCTTTAACTTTATCGAATAGGAACAATTATTAGCTATCCTCCTTTATATTTCGAAAAATAATCTATCACTCTTAATCATAAGGAAATATTTTAACATAAAATTTAGCCTCTTTAACTTTATTTTGGATATAAGTAAACTCTCTAATAATAAAAAATAATAGAAAAATAATCAAGTATCCAACATATTTTATAAAAGGAACTGAAACGATTGTTAAACCCTAAAAAATAAAGTTAAGGTTCATTTAACTTTTCTTTAACAGCTCCATTTGGGCATACAATCGCACAAACTCCACAACCTTGGCACTTATCCGGATCAATTACTGAAAATTCAATGTCCTTTTCGCTTATAAAAATAGCTCCCGTTGGACAAATAAGAACACAAGCGCCACACGCTTCACACAAATCTGGATCTATTGAAAAAACTACAGCTATCCCCTTTGCCAAATTTTCCTCCTTAAGCCTTTAAGCTTTAATCTTCAATTTCTATGGCGCCCATAGGGCAAACAAATTCACAAAATTTGCATTTTATACATTTACTATAATCAAAAAAAACTTTAAAATTTACTAGGCTTATTGCGCTAACAGGGCACATTAAAACACATGAATCACAACCAACACATATATAAGATTTAAAATTGATTTTTACGTTCAAATATATACCTCATTTATATGTTATCATTATATTTCATTATATCAAAACATATAATTTTGGAGGAAAAAAATTTATCTTCAAAATTTAAGAATATTCGGTTTTAAAAGCTTTTATAAAGAATTTATATTTGAATTTGACAAAAAATTAAATGTAATAATAGGCCCAAATGGTTCTGGTAAAAGCAATATTGGAGAAAGCATAAAATGGGTACTTGGTGGTAGAATCTCTTCAATCAGAGCAGATTCATCGATTGAGCTGTTGTTTTCAGGATACAAAAATTTTAAACCTGTAAATTATTGTGAAGTTGAAATAAACTTTTTAAATGAATTAGAAAAAAACAATACTGAGCTAAACATAAAAAGATACATGTCAAGAGGCGGAATTAATAGCTACTATATAAACAATGTAGAAGTCCAAAAAAAACAAATGACAGAAATACTTAGACCATTTGGTCTTGGTTCAACTCTTTTTCTAATTATAGATCAAGGTACAGTTGACAAAATTTTAAACTTAAATTCTGATCAACTTTGTCAGATATTTTTAGAATCTTTAGGATATGGAAACTATAAAGCAGAAAAAGCTGAATTAGAATCAAAAATTTTAGAAAAGGAAGAACAAATTGAAACATTCAATACAGAATTGAAAAAAAACAAATCAAAACTAGAAATTCTTTACAAAGATTTAAAGATATACAACATTTACATTGAAATTTCTAACAAAATCGATTTATTAAGAAAAGAGTTAGTACTTAGAGAATACGATGAATTAATAAAGAAAAGGTTAAATACTGAAAAAGAACAAATAGATATTAAGAGAGAGTATGCAAAATTATTAAGTTATAAAAAAGAAGTTGAAGATAAGTATTTAAAATTTAAAGAACTAAATAAAAATATTGAAAGTGAAATGAATGCAAAAAATTCTATTTTAGAAAGAATTAACGAAGAAATACATGAAAACGAAATTTCTCTGGAAAGATTAGATGGTCAGATTAAACTGCTTGAATCAAAACTCGATTTAACCATTAAAAATATCAATTCAAAAAAAGATAAAATAAAAACAATAAACTTAATTAATTCAGAAAACGTTCAAAAATTAAAAAATTTAAAAGACCTTTTACCAGATATGCTTAAAGAAAAAGAACCTAATGAAATTTTACAACTACTTAATATTTTCGAAAAAAATATTTCTGAAATTGAAAAAAATAACTCATTATTGAAAGAACTTGAGTCTAAAAAAATAACTCTCAATCACTTCACTAATGAACTAAGCCTTAATAACACTGCGTTAAAAGAGATATCAACTAAATTATGCGAAAAACAAAGGGAACTTTCAATTTTAGAAGAACAATTTAATAGTAATGTTATGAAACTAAAAAATATAAGTAAAACATTAGAAAAAGATCAAATATTTGAAGAAAAAAGATTAAACGAAAAAGCTGAACTTATTAATTATTTAACAACTAAAGTAAGTGGCATTTTAGGTTTTCTCGAAGATTTATATAATACAGAAGAAAGATATAATATTGCAGTAAGTGTAGCGCTAGGCGGTTTTAAAAGATCTTTAGTTTTGCAAAGCAAAAGCGAATTGAACAATCTGAAGAACGCTGCAATGAAAATAAATAAAAATTTAAACGTTTTCGTTCTAGATCTTGTACCAAATGTTTTCCATCATACTATTCAAGAAGAAATCTTAAAAAAATATAATTCAAAACGACTAATTGAACTAATTAATTTTGATAGTAAATTAACAAAACTCTTTTATAATCTTATTGGTAATACTCTCTTATTAAATTCTTTTGAAGAGGCAATAAATTTAAGAAATAACGAATCGTTTTGGAAGTTTAGACTAGTAACTTTGGATGGAGAAATTTTTTCAACAAATGGTCAAATACAACTTTTAGAAAAAAATATTAAAAAACCAGCAAACTTAATTGAATATAAAGAATTAAAAATTTCAACAGAAGGATTAAACTTAAAACTTCAAAAATTAAAGGAAAATATCCAAAAGTTAGTTCTTGAACAAAATTCACTTAATGCTCAAATAAATATTATCTTACGAGAAAAAGAAAGATTAGAAAAAGAAATCAAGTCATTAGAAATTACGATATCTAACTTAAATAGTACTAAAACATCCTTTTCTCAATTAGATAAAGATTTATACGATTTAAGAGAAAATTTCCAAATAGTTTTTGAACTTAGTAAAATAAATGAAAGAATCTCAACTAATGAAAAGAAGATTACTACACTTAATGCAGAACTAGAGGACTTAGAAAATAAAGTAAAAGAAATAAATAAAGAAATATACACTTTAAAAGATGAATTTCAAAAGAAGAAAAAATCTAAAGAAGAATCTTTAAACCGTAAAATATTTTTTGAAAAAGAGATCAAACTCTTAAGAGAACAACAAATCAGATATCAGGAAACGAATTTTGTAGTAGAATCTAGTAGGTTAGCACAAAAGGAATCTGAACTTTTAAAAAAGGTTTTTGAAATTGATAATAAAATGCAATCATTAAATGTGAAAATAGAAGAGTTAATAAATAATAATGAATTTTTAAAAAATATTAACAATACAAATATAGAAATGTTTAAAAATAAAAACTATAAAGATTACTCAACAGAAGAGCTCCAAAGTACCTTTAGCACACTTTTAAAACAAAGAGATGAATTAGGACCAATAAATTTTAAAGTTAAAGAAAATTATGAACAGCTAAAAGAAGAAATTGCTGAACAGGAAACAAAAATAAAAAGTATTAAAGAAATTCTTAAAGAATCAAATTTAACTATAAAATCATTGGATAGCCATGTAAATAATGAACTTATCAATTCAGTGCAAAAAATAAATGAAAAATTGGGATCTTACTTTAAAGAGATCTTCAATGGAAATGCCTCATTAGTATCTACCAAAAATCCCATAACAAATGGCATATTTTTGGAGATAAAAATACCCGGAAGAAAGTTTTTAAACATGAACATGTTGTCCGGTGGAGAAAGAGCAATGATTTCAATTTTACTTTATGTGTCTCTGATGGAAAATAATCAAACACCTTTTTGTTATTTTGATGAAGTAGATGCATCATTAGATGAAGCAAACCTTGCAAGGTTTGTAAACTTGTTAAATATTTTAAAAGAAAAAAAACAGTTAATCGTAGTTACTCATCAACGAATTACAATGGAAGCAGCTGACAATTTGATTGGTATTTCAAAAAATATGGAGGGAGAAATAAGCTGTATTACAACGAAAAGATAGAAAAAATCTTTCAAAAACAGATCGATTTTATTGACAATGTTATAAGCAATTTTTTAGCAAAGTTAGAAGAAATTCCCGATAAAACTAAAGAATTAATAAAATATAGCATCCTGAGTGGCGGTAAAAGAATAAGGCCTATTTTTCTGATCAACGTTATACCAAAATTAAATTACGATAATGTGCTCGGTCTTAAAGAAAGTATTTTAGCCATAGAGTTGATGCATTGTGCTTCTCTTATACATGATGACCTTCCAGCTATAGATAATGATGACTTCAGACGAGGCAAATTAACATTACATAAGAAATACGGAGAAGGCCTTGCTTTATTAACAGGAGATGCACTCCAAATAATGCCATTTAATATACTTTCAAATATAGAAAATAGTGATTTAGCAATCAAACTAATTAGGATCTTATCTGACAAAGCTGGAGTTAAAGGTATGATTGGAGGACAAATTTTAGATATATCAAATATAGAAAACTTTGAACAAATTTATAATATAATGGCTCTAAAAACAGGAGCTTTATTTGAAGCAAGCTTTATGATGGGCGGCGTTATTGGGCAATTAGAAGACAAACAAATAATAAATCTTGAAGAGATAGGAAAAAATATTGGTTTGCTCTTTCAAATATTTGACGATGAGAAAGATAAGGATAGCGGAGAAAAAGCAAATATATTTAAATATGCCAGTCAAGAAACTATAAATAGATTAAAAACTCAGCTTATTAATTCTATAATATTAAAGATGAAAGAAAACTTTGATGTTGAGTTTTTTAAAAGGTACAAGTGGCTATTAATTAATAAATTAGGTTTTAATGGAGAATTATTTGAATGAATTTCTAGCAAATAAATTAATATGGATACCATTCACAGCAAGCCTTATAGCTCAGATTTTAAAGATGTTTTATTATTGGAGGAAAAATCATAAAATCAATTTAAGACACCTCACTGAAGCTGGTGGCATGCCGTCTTCTCACAGCGCACTTGTTAGTTCATTGGCTACCGTAATAGGCATCAAAGAGGGTTTAAATAGTTCATTATTTGCTGTCACTATAATCTTTGCCTTTATTGTAATGTACGATGCCGCTGGTGTAAGACAGGCAGCTGGAAAACAAGCAAAAGTTTTAAATAAAATAATAAATGAACTTAGTCACAAATATTACTTTAGAGAAGAGCATCTTAGAGAACTTATTGGGCACACCCCTGTTGAAGTAATTGCTGGTTGTTTTTTGGGGATACTTGTTAGTTTGATACTTATGAAATATTAAAAAGTTATTTGTCAGCGATGAAAGGAGATTGCATTCCTATGGAAATTCTAAATAATTTAAAAGATCCAAAAGATGTTTCAAAATTAAACATAGATGAAAAGTTGAAATTAGCAAAGGAAATTAGAAAAACGATAATCAAGACTGTTAGCAAAAATGGTGGACATTTGTCTTCAAATTTAGGAGTTGTCGAATTAACAATAGCGCTTTTGTCCAAATTGGATTTATCAAAAGATTTTGTTATATTTGATGTCGGACACCAAATATACCCTTACAAATTATTGACAAATAGATTTGATAAATTCTCAACATTGAGACAATTCAACGGTATAAGCGGTTTTCCTAAAAGAGAAGAAAGTCCCTATGACTTTTTTGGAACAGGACATGCTGGAACTTCAATATCTGCTGCGTTAGGTGCTTGCATTGGAAAAGGGCTATTAAACAAAGAAGGCAGAGTGGTAGCTATTATTGGTGATGGTGCTATGACTTGTGGAATGGCTCTTGAGGCTTTCAATTATCTTGGGCATACAAAATCTGATTTAACAGTGATACTAAATCACAATGAAATGTCGATCTCACCAAATGTGGGAGCGCTAGCAAGAACTTTATTAGAACTTAGAACCCATCCTTTTTACAAAAATTTCAAATTAACAATAGAAACTCTTAGCAATAGATTACCAAACGGAAAAACATTTTTAGACTTTGCATTAAGATTTAGAGATGCTTTCAAAGAAGTTCTTATTGGAAAATGTTTCTTTGAAGAACTCGGCATAAATTATTATGGACCAATAGATGGTCATAATATAAAACTTCTAGAATATACCATAGAAAGAACTCTTAATCATCCTGGTCCAAAAGTATTACATGTAGTAACCAAAAAGGGTTATGGATACAAGAAATCTGAAGAGAATCCTACTTTTTATCACAGCGCACCTAAATTTGAAATTTCTACTGGCAAATCCATTAGTAAGGATATATCCTTTACTAAAATATTTTCCGAAGAAATTGTAGAAATTGCCAAAAATGATAAAAACGTTGTTGCTATAACGGCTGCAATGCCAGACGGTACTGGTCTTACAAAATTTGCAAATGAATTTCCAGAGAGATTTTTTGATGTTGGAATTGCAGAACAACATGCAGTAACCTTTGCTGCAGGTTTATCCACTCAAGGATTAAAACCTGTTGTTGCAATTTATTCTACTTTTCTACAGAGAGCCTACGATCAGGTAATTCATGACGTAGCTTTACAAAATTTGCCAGTAGTATTTGTATTAGACAGATCTGGATTGTGTGGACCAGATGGACCAACTCATCATGGTGCCTTCGATATATCTTTTTTACTGCCAATACCAAATTTACATATATTCGTTCCATCTGATGAAATTGATCTAAAGAATATGTTAAGGCATTCTATAGATCTCAATAAGCCAGCAGTAATCAGATACCCAAAGGGAAAAATTATTGGAAAAAGAAACAGCGCATCAATAGATTTTGAAGAACCAGAATCAATTAACAAAGGAAATAAAATTGCTGTCCTATCAATAGGGCCTATCTGTTGGAGATGTCTTGATATGATAGAAAAGAACAATCTAACAAAAGAAGTGAGCATATTTGCATTCAAAAAAATAAAGCCCTGGACTGAAAAAACTGTAAAATTTTTCAGAGAAATATTGGAAACACATCAAAAGGTTATTACTGTTGAAGAAAATTCCGCTATAGGTGGATTTGGTTCATATTGTTTGTCTGTAGCATCAAAATTGGGGCTAGCAGATAAGTTTTTAGATGTTTTAGGTTTCCCTGATTATTTTATGCCACATGGAGATAATGAATCTATATTAAAACAAATTGGGCTTGATGAGGAAAATATTTTAAAATATATAGACAGTTTTTTAAATCCAGAAAAAACAACCAAGAAATTAGAAAATATAGCAAAAAAATTCTAATCCAGGATGGAAAAGTTTTGGCAAATTATAATTTTTTAATTAAAGTAAATCCAAAAAAACAATATAATTTAGATTTTCTATATCAGTTAGGTAAAAAATATAATTTTTTTTCTATTGATAAAGAAACAAATTTAATTACAAATTTCCCAATTAAAGAAGAGGCTGATGCAATAATTACTTTTGGTGGGGATGGAACGTTATTAAGATTGATTCATGAAATTAATCTTGGAAAAAAAATACCCATTTATGCTTTAGACCTTGGGAGACTTGGTTTCTTATCTACTGGATCTATCGACGAATTAGAAGAGTTTCTCGAAAATTTTCCTTCTGTTTACTCAGAAAAGGTAAATCTTTTAGAGATAATGACTTTAGATAAAATTAAATATGCGCTTAATGAAATAATTTTTTCAAGATCTGATCCATTAATGGTCCCATGGCTAATTAAAATTGATAACATAACCTTCAAAATTTTTTCAGATGGAGTTATAGTTTCATCCTCAATTGGTTCCACTGCTTATTCTTATTCGGCAGGAGGTCCAATAGTAGAACACTTTTTCGATTGTATGATCATTACTCCAATTTCACCTAGAGATCCTCGTTGTAAATCTATGGTTATTGAAAAAAAACCTATAGAGATAGAGTTTGATCCTAGATATGATACACTTTATTATAGTGTAGACGGACAATGCATAACTCCCTTAAAAGGCATTGAAAAATCTATAATAACACCTTCTTCAAAGTATATTACCCTTTTATTTAATAAAAAGCCATCGTTTTTCAAAAAACTTAAAGAAAAGCTTACATGGGGAACGTGATCTTAAACATATATAAGTTCGAGGTATAGTTTATGCAAAATGAAATATTAGATCTAAATTTTACTTCAGGAATAATTAAAAGATTGATAATTGATAACACTATAATAATTGACAACATTAAAATTAAGTTTAGCCGAAAAATAAGTGCATTAACTGGAGAAACAGGTGCAGGGAAATCTTTGATAACTGGAGCAATAGCCTCTTTGTTGGGAGAAAAAATTGTATTTATACCCAAAAAAAATGACAGTCCTTCAACTATAGTCTTAGAAATTACAGGATTTTATAAAAATGAGTCAGATGAAATAAAACAAAAAGATATTAAAATAACAAAAATTACAAACCAAAATGGTAAGAGTACCTTTTATGTTAATGATAAAGTGTCAAATCTAAAAACAATTAAATCCATTCTTGAATTTGTTGAATTAACGGGTCAACATTCAAATCAGTCGGTTCTCAAAAAGTCTTATCAAAATGAAATATTTGATTCCTTTTCAGATACTACTTTGTTGAGAAAGTTATATGAAAAATCTTTTGAAAACTATAAAACTTTATCAAAAAAACTTTCAAAAATAAATTCAAATTTAGATGAACTAAAAAATAGAAAAGAGGTTTTACAAGATCTTTTAAAAATAATTGAAAAGGAAAATTTTTATCCTGGAGAAATTGCCGAGTTAATACAAGAAAAAAATAGTCTTGAAGAATATGAATTAATAAACGAAGGACTCCAAAAGATCTTGGAAATCATTTCGTATCCATCAAGCTTTTCTGACTATATGTCTTCAGTATTAATTGAGATAAAGAAACTATCAAAATATGAAGAAATTGATGATTTATTAAATTCTTTTACAAATTTCAAATCCTCATATGAAAATTTTTGCGAACAAGTAGAGGCAAGAATTCAAAAGATGCCAGACTTTACAAACAGACTTACATATATACATGATAGGCTATCTTCAGCAGAGAAAATTAGAAGAATCTTAAGACTTCAAGAAATATCACAAATAGAAGAGGCAAGAAATAATATTGAATCAGAAATAAATAAAATTTTAGATTTAGAAAGAGAGAAGGAATTATTAGAAATCAAACTAGAAAATTCTAAAAAAGAAATCCTAAAATTATCAAGTGAACTTAGTGAGAAAAGATTTAAAAATATTGAAATTTTCTCACACATGGTTGAAAATCAATTAAAAGACCTTGATATTCCTAATGCAAAATTTATGGCAATTTTTATCGAACCCTCAAGCGAAATAAAGATAAATGACAAGTTTTTTTCAAAATATGGTGCAGAAGAAATTGAATTTTACTTTAGTGCAAACCCAGAAATACCTCTTGAAACGCTCAACAAAGTAGCTTCAGGAGGTGAGCTTTCAAGGATTGTGATCGCTCTTGAATTATTAAAAAACGAAAAGGATAAAAATTTTAAAGCCTTTATCTTTGACGAAATAGATGTTGGTATAGGTGGTTTTGCTGCTGTTAAATTGAGAGAAAAGTTAATAGAATTGTCAAAATTCAATCAAATATTTATAATTACACATCAAGCAAATGTTGCAGCATGTGCAGATTTACATTATAAAATTATAAAAGAGCAAAAAAATAATATTACTCGAGTAATAGTAAAAGAATTACATAAAGACGACAGACTCGAAGAACTTTCAAGAATGCTATCTGGAAATGTTAGCGAATATGGTCTAAAACACGCAAAGGAGCTTTTAAAATGAGTGAAAAACTAAATTATCCTTTTTTTTTCAATTCTCAATCAATAATACAGGATGAAAGATTTTTACACCTGGGAATAAAGCATGGCTTTTCAACTAGATTAAACGGAGTAAGCAAAAAGCCATACGATAGTTTGAACTTATCTTTTCAAACAGGTGATCTGCCTGAAAATGTTATCAAAAATCGCAAAATATTTAGTTCTCAAACACAGGTTGAAACAAGTTGGTGTGAGGCAGAGCAAATTCACTCGTTCAATGTTGTACAAGTTTCTAGTGCAGGAATTATAAAAAAAGCAGATGGTTTAATAACTTCAAAAAGTAATTTGCCACTCTTTATAAGAACAGCCGACTGCTATCCTGTTCTCATCACAGAAAAGAGGAAAAGTTTTATCGCAGTACTTCACATTGGTTGGAGAGGTTTATATAAAGGCATAATAGAATCTTTTTTTGACATAATAAAATTTGGAAGAATTAAACCTAAAAATCTTATTGTCTCGATCGGACCAGGAATATCGTGGAAACATCTTGAAGTTGATAAAGATATTGCAGAATCATTTGAAGCCCATGAAGATCTCTCCTTCCACGTAAAAAAATATCAAGAAAAGTATTTTATCGATATAGCAGGTGGAATTGAACATATATTTAGAAAATATGACGTTTTTGATATTTGTTCTTTAAAACTTTGTACCTACGAAAGAGATGACCTTTTCTTTTCATATCGCAGAGATAAAGTTACCGGAAGACAAGGAGTAATAATATCTTTTTAACAATACTCAATCTTCATATACCCTAAGTGTAGAAGCTATTTGTTTTACGCTATCTACTAATTTCAGATCTTCTATAGATTTATAAAAATTTTGTTCGTTGCATTGGTGTACAATGAATACTAATTCAGCATATCCTTTATTACTTGTCTTTTGAACCATACTCTTTATACTTACATCATTATCCGCTAGAACTTTAGCAATTTTCGCAAGCACTCCAGGATTATCCTTGACAATAGCTCTTAAATAAAACCTAGAAAACAATTCATCCAATTTCAATATCGTAGCTTTTGACTTAATATTACCTGAAAGTCTGTGTGTATGAGAATTTTTTATATGCCAGCCGATATCCATAATATCGCTTGCAACAGCAGAAGCTGTAGGATTTCCACCTGCTCCCTGGCCGTAAAACATTACTGATCCTACAAAGTCTCCTTTTACTAAAATAGAGTTCATGTTATTATTAACAGAAGCTAAAGGATGTGAAAAAGGAAGCAGCATTGGATACACCCTTATATCATATTTATTATCTTTAACACATGATCTTGCAATGAGTTTAATTTTATATCCAAGATCCCGTGCATATAAAACGTCTTTAAGACTAATTTTGTTTATGCCCTCTGATGAAAGTTCCTTGATATCTACCAGAACACCAAAAGATACAGACGATAAAATAGCAATTTTATAAAGCGCATCCATACCAGATAGATCAGACTCTGGATTTGCTTCAGCATAACCCTTTTCTTGAGCCTCCTTTAAGGCGCTTTCAAACTCCAGGCCTTCATCTAATTTTGTTAATATATAATTAGTAGTGCCATTTAAAATACCCATAATTTCTTTTATCCTATTTGCAGCTAAGCATACCTTTAATGGTCTAACAATTGGAATTCCGCCTCCAACAGCAGCTTCAAAATATATAGGGACTCTTTTTTTATCTGCAAGAGCAAATATAACATCTGGATACTTTGCCAGCACTTCTTTGTTTGCTGTAACAACTGGAATATCGTTTTCCAGGGATTTGATGATATATTCAAGTGCAGGATTTACAGAGCCTATTAGTTCCACTATTATATCTGGCCTCAAAGACAATATTTCTTCAAAAGAAGATGCTAAATATACCCCTTTTTCTAAATGTTTAGTTTTATCTCTAACAAGAGCACCTACTATTTCAAAATTTTCCCCAATTTTTTGATAAATTAGATCTTGATTATTTCTAATAATGTTTAAGACACTTGTTCCTACATTCCCTAATCCCAAGATAGCTATTTTAATCACTTAAAAGCCTCCTTAAATTTTATAAATCATCTAATTTAGGTTTCATTGCTATTGGATATCTCCTGCCATAACCAAAAGCTTTTCCTGTAACCTTTAAAGTAGGAGGAGCCTGTCTTCTTTTATACTCATTCTTAACAATCATCGAAACTACTTCTCTCACAGTATTTCGATCAAAACCATAAGAAACAATTTCATTTATTGATTTAGCTTCTTCAATAAATAATTTCAAAATTTTATCCAGGATTTCATAAGGAGGCAATTTCTCTTGATCATATTGCCCAGGTCTAAGTTCAGCAGATGGTTTTTTTGTGAAAACTCTTTCAGGTATAACTTTTTTCTTGGAATTTAACCATTTTGCAATTTTGTAAACATCTTCTTTGTATACATCTGAAATTACAGCCAAACCACCTGTTAAATCGCCATATAACGTCGTATAACCTACAGCCATTTCAGACTTATTCCCAGTACTCAACAAAATTTTTCCGAATTTATTTGAAACAGCCATTAGTAAGTTTCCCCTTATTCGTGCTTGAAGGTTCTCTTCTGTAACGTCTTTATCGTAACCCCTAAAAATATCTGCTAAAGATTCATCATAAGATTTCATTAATGGCTCTATTGGAATTATAACAGACTTAATATTTAGATTTTTAGAAAGCTCTAAGGCATCTTCTAAACTTTCTTTTGAGTTATAAGGAGAATTCATTATGAGACCCATTACATTTTCATTGCCAAAAGCATCGCATGCTATACAAGCAGTCAATGAAGAATCAATTCCGCCACTAAGTCCCAATACTGCTCCGTTAAAATGCGTCTTCTTCCCATACTCCTTTAAACCAAATACCAAAGCCTTATACATTAGTTCAGTCACATCAAAATTATCATCAAAAGATTTATTTTCAAAACTTAACATGTCAGTATCTATATATGAAATATTCTCTTCAAAAAATGATGCTAAAAACTTTAGTTGACCTGTACTCGTCATAAAAAAACTCGCACCATCAAAAATTAATTCATCATTTGCTCCAACACAATTTACATAGAGCAAGTCAAATTCAAATTCTTTAGCAATATTTGAAAAAATTTCTTTTCTTTGATTAAACTTCATATAGTGATATGGTGATGCAGATATATTAATTGCTAAATCAATTTTCTGTTTATCTTTATTTCTACATAATACATCTTTAATAGGATTTTTGCCGTATAGACATCCACCCTCTCCCAAACCCCATAAATCTTCACAAATTGTTATAAGAATATTTTTATTTGCTATATTTATAAAAAATGGGCTATCTCCAGGTTCAAAGTATCTTGTTTCATCAAATACATCATAGTATGGTAACAAAATCTTCCTTGCACAACCTACAATCTTTTTATTTTTAGCCAAAATCCCTACATTATAAATTTTTCTGCCTATTTTATCGTTTTTTTGAATAGAACCAAAAAGGATTGGAATATCTTCAGTGAGATCAACGATTAGTTCGTTATATTCGAAAGCCCTTTTGCAAAAATTGTCCCTTTCTAATAAATCCTTAGGTGGATAACCCGTTATTACCATTTCAGGCAATACTACAAGATCAGCAGCAAATTCTATTCCCTTTTTATAGGTATTCTTTATTAATTTAAAATTGTATTCAAAATCTCCAATAGTAGGATTAACTTGACCAATAACTATCTTCAATATTTTCCTCCATTTTCAATACCTACTATTAACTCAAAACTTTTTTTCATAATTAATTATATTTTATAAGGGATGTTATCAGAATGTCATTGCCTATTTTCTTTGTCCTCAACGAATCCAGCACAACAGTATTCTGATCAATCTCAAATCCTACTCCTGAAAAAGGTGTAGGTGAATTTTTTCCACCCAAAATCTTTGGAGCAATGAAAAAGTTTAATTCGTCAATCAATCTATTTTTCAACATATGACAGGCAAGGGTGCCTCCTCCTTCAAGTAAAATTTTTATAAGGTTTTTTTTAAACAATTCTTTCATTAGTTCGATATAAAAACTTTTTTCTTCTATTTCAAGTATTTCTACACCCTGACTTTCTATTTGATCTGTAACCTTATTTCTAAAACCTTTTTGGATCACAAGAATTGTATTGCCCTCATTAGGGGTATTAAAAACCAATAAATCTTTTGGAAGTGCAGCCTTTGGGTCTATTATTATTCTATTAATCTTCTTTTGTACTCCCTTCAGTCTTATATTTAAAAGTGGATCATCGAAGATTGCAGTCCTATAACCAATTATAATTGCATCACATTCAGCCCGAAGCTCATGAACATATTTTCTTGATTTAACAGAAGATATATATTTACTTTTAAAATTATGGTCTGCAGTTTTACCGTCTAAAGTCATGGCACACTTATATATCAACCATGGCATTGATTTTTCCATTGCCTTAAAAAAGTGTCTATTAATAAACCTGGCTTCTTTTTCTAAGATACCTGTATAGACTTCTATGCCAGCATATTTTAGTATTTCAACGGATTTTCCGTTCATTTTAGGATTCGGGTCAAGCGTGGCTATAAACACTCTTTTTATCCCGGAAGAAATTATTTTTGAAGTACAAGATGGAGTTTTACCATAATGAAGACATGGTTCCAAAGTAACATATAAATCAGCACCACTAAAATCTATATCTTTAGGTTTTAAAGCATTTGCTTCAGCATGTAGTTCACCGTAAGCTCTGTGAAAGCCCTGCGAAATAATTTTTTTGTTCTTTACAACAACACAGCCCACCATCGGATTGGGAGATGTATAATATCTGCCATTTAATGCAAGATCTAAAGCCTTTTTCATAAAAGATTGATGCAAAATCATTTCATCGTTAAAGTCTTTTCCCGACATAATTGTACCTTCTACCCCCTTTTCTATTATCTAAAAATAGCTTACAGTTCATCGTCCAGACTACTACTTAACTCGGTCAAAAGAGCCAGCTGACCACAGGCCCCATTTATATCCTCTCCTTTAGAAAATCTTATAGTAGTCTTAATACCAAAATTATTAAGCATTTTCTCAAATAACTTTATCCTGTGAATATTTGTTTTTATTTTAACATCAGATAACGATTGATTATACTTTACAAGATTAACATGAGCATGAAGCCCTTTTAAAAGATCCTTTAACCTAATAATATCTTGATCGCTATCGTTTATTGACTCCATCAGAACATATTCAAAGGTTACTCGCCTTTTAGAGGCTAATGCATATTCCTCAGAGGCCTTAATAAGCTCATCTATATTAAAGGTTTTATTAATAGGTATAAGTTTAGATCTTAGTTCATTAGTAGTAGCATGTAATGATACAGCCAATTTTATTGGGAGGTTAACTGCTTTTAATTTTTTTATTCCATCTACAAATCCACTTGTAGAGATTACCACTCTTCTAGGACTAAAAGATTTGCCATTTTTGTCTGATAAAATTTTAATGGCCTTTATTACATTATCAAAATTTAGCATGGGTTCACCCATCCCCATAAAAACTAAATTGTCAATTTTTCCCATTTTAGACTTAACAAAACTTTCAACAGCTAAAACTTGAAGAACAATTTCTGATACCTTTAAGTTTCTTTTAAACCCAATTTTACCAGTCGAACACATCATACATCCAACTGGACAACCTATCTGAGAAGAAACACATACCGTGTTCCTGTTTCTGTGCTTAATAAAAACGGTTTCAATAAAATTGTCTTCGCCCAAATTAAACAAAAATTTTAAGCTATTATCTACAGATTCAACTAAATTCTGAATTTTTGGAAATGATAAATCAAAACTTGAATTCAACAGCTCCCTTAAATCCAAACTTAGATTTGACATTTGTTTAAAATCGTAAACATTATTTTTGTATATCCAGGAAAATACCTGTCTAGCTCTATATCTAGGAAAACCTAAATTTGTAAAAAAATTTTCAAGCTCATCAAAAGATAATTCAAAAAAATTATTTTTATTCATCTACTTTCTCCAAACAACAAATAAAAAAGGGTTCCAGAGAAAGTGCAACCCAGTCAATGTCTAACATCCCATTTTTAATAATTATATCCTGATTAATATACTTAGAAGACAAAACGCCCTCAAAAGTCTTAAAGTTTTTGTTTTTATGTAAAAATTTTTCAATTTGAATTTTACCTTCCATTTCAGTGAAGGTGCAAACTGAATAAACTAATTTTCCCTTTACTTTAATAAAGTCTTTGTAAAAATTTAAAATATCTTCCTGCTTTTTAGCTAGCAATTTTATGTCACTTTCTTTTAAGTGAAAAATAATATCAGGTTTACTACCAAGTGTAGAAAGGCCGCTGCAAGGGGCATCTATAAGAATTTTATCAGAAACGTCAAAAACTGTTTTTTCAGTGTATAAAGTTGGACTAATCAGTTTTAAGTTATATTTTTCACAGGTTTTTTTCAATGCACTAATTCTATTTTTTGAAATATCAACTGAAATAATCTTTTTAAGTCTGTTTAATTTATCTTTATAATCTTTTAGTATATATTCCAAAAACACACTTTTCCCCCCAGGTGAAGCGCCTACTTCTATAATTTTTTCACCAGGTTTTGGATTCAGAAGTAAAACAGACAACATTGAACTCTCAGAGATAACAATATAACTATCTTGAGGCAAAATTTCTAATACTTCAGAAAAAGATTCAGTATAATAATAATTTTTAAAAATCTTACCTGGATAAAGTTTTCCTGATAACGATTTTAATAAATCTAAAGTTTTTTCAGTCCTAGATAATATGAAAAAACCGGTTAATGGAGTTGATATAAAATTGCGAGTAAAACCGCTTATATCTAGTTTTGAATTGATTATTTGGTCGACTATGAAATTGGGAAGGCTAATATCGTTTTTAATTAAGCTTTTTTCATTTTCAAATTTTGTTAATGCTTTAAGAAATCTTTTTTCACTAAAATCTTTTTCTGGAAGTGTTTTGTATTGACTAAATACAACATATCTTTCTTTTCTAAGAAGTTTGAGTTCAACAAATACCATCATTAGTGCTATTATTTCACTTTTTGATAATTTTTCTTTGGAAAGTTTCTCAAATAATTTATATCCACTCTTTAAAACTAAATTAACTATTAATTTAAAGAAGGCCCTATCTCTACCACTTAAATTAACATATTTTGTAACTAGGTGTAGATAAGCACCTTGATAAATTATTCTTTTTAAAGTTTTGAATGCATAAAGTCTTGAATTTGTAATGCTCAAACTCTAAAGAAAATCTCCAATTTTCAATCTTAAACCGTTTAACAAATCTTTTCCTTTTATCCTCTTTTTCCCTGGAAATTGAACTTCTAATAGCAAAATAATTCCTTCACCAGTTCCAACCTTTAAAGCATCCCCTTCAATACCAACGATTTTAGACGGCTCCCCCACCCCCTCAATAGCAAAAGCCTTATAAACTAAAAGATCGCCTTTACTAATTTTTGTTCTAGCAATAGGATCTGGATTTGCTGCTAAAACCTTCCTTTCAATTTCGATTGCTTTTTCATTAAAAGAGAATATTACTTCATCAAATCTTAAAACTTCAGCATATGTTGCCTCTTCATTATTTTGAGGAATCTTTTTTAAATCACCTTTTTCAATATTGTCTAACACCTGAACAAGCAGGTCAGAGCCCTTTTTTGACAAAAAATCTAATAACTCCCCTGAACTCTTCTTTTCATGAATTTTAAATGAAATCTGATCGTATATATCCCCCGCATCCAGTTCTTTAATAACTTCATGTATTGTTACCCCAAAGATATCTTCGCCGTTTAAAATAGTCCTTGGCACTGGAGCTATACCTCTATATTTTGGCAATAAAGAGGGATGGAGATTAATCATCTTATATTTAAATAAATCTATTACTCTCGTTGGAATTATTTCTCCAAAAAAAGCTACTATTCCAATTTCAGGGTTTAATTCTTTAAAAAAATCTATAAATTCTTTATCTTTAGTTTTCCCACTGTAAAGGGGGATATAATTCTGCCTCGCAAATGCTTCCACTGGAGACGGTTTTAGAATCTTTTTTCTCCCAAAAAAAGAAGGTTTTTTCGTAACTATCCCTACAATTTGATGTTTTGAGCGTTTCAACCTTTCTAAAACGTTCACAGAATAAGTAGGTGTGCCAAAAAAAAATAAATCCAAAAAAAATTTTCCTCCCAAAAAACTTTAATAACTAATCCTTTCCAAGTTTTTCTTTTTCTTTTCTCGATCTTTCTTCAGCAGTCTCTAAGTATTTTGCCTTATCAATAAAGAGGTCGCCGTTAAGGTGGTCAAGTTCGTGTTGAATAACTCTAGCTTCATAACCCTCTTTGTTTAGAATTATTGTATCACCATATATATCCTGAGCCTGAACAATCACTTTAAAAGCTCTCTCTACAGGACCAAAAACCCCAGGGACAGATAAACATCCCTCAACATCAACTTCTGAACCTACTTTTTCAATTATTTCAGGATTCACAACTACCTGTAGTATATCATTAATCTTGTATATAAATAATCTGCTCAATTCTCCAACTTGAGGAGCAGCAAGACCTACACCATTATTTGAAACCATCAGATATTCCATCTCTTCAACCAAATTCTCAAGATTTTTATCGAATTGCAATACTGGAAAACTTCTTTTTCTTAAAAGTGAATTAGGATGCGTGATAATTTTTCTTTTGCAAATCAACTGAAAACTTCTCCTCTCAAGATATATAGTTTATTTTAACATATTAGTAAACATAAGAATAAGGATCAAAATATTGATTCAAAATATAGCTATTCTTGAATCTCTCCGAAAGGATTATCATATAAATTTTATAGTAAAATATACTTTATAACATTTTATAAATTTTTATGGAGTAGAAATGCTAAATTTCTCAAAAGAAAAAATACTTGGCGGATTAGGTTCTGGTTTAATTGCATTTGCTCTAATTCCCGGTATAGGTCATATATTTTTCATAATTGGTGTAATAATGTTTATGATATCAATATACAATATATCACGACTCCTAAAAGAAGGTGAAATTTACTCAAATATTATAAAATCTTTTTTAATAAGCATTATAGGAGTTACTATCTCTCTCTTTCTTGGTCTATATACCGTTTTATCAGTATTTTCTGAGCATTGGTATTTTGGAACAAATATTTTTTTAAGTCTTATAATTTTTTATTCATTTATAATTGCCTCTGCTGTTTTTTTTCGAAAGAGTTTAATTCTAATAGCTTTATTTACGGACACTGAACTTTTCAAAACATCAGGAGACGTAATGTTCTGGAGTGCAATATTAACAATTTTAGCTATAGGATTTATTGGAATGTTCATATCATGGATTCTATTATCTATCGCCTTTTTCACTATGCCTGACTCAATCAAAAATCCAAAAGTCAAAAATTCGCTATTTGATTTTGATTAAGATTATTAGTAAAACCAATTAAAATTTAATAATTAAAATATTATTAAAATAAATTATATTTTCTAATATGAAGTTAAATTAATTTTAATCTGATTATAATTCAAATTTCATACATTAAACATAGTTTAGTTTTAAAATAATCTAAACAAAACAAAAGGGGACAATGCTTATGACAAAAGAGATAGTGTTTCCTCATCCATATTTTTCTTCAAATCCAAAGTGGAAATGGTTTATCCTACTAACCGTTCTAATTGGTGCTACAATGTCTGCATTAGACGTAAGTATAGTAAACGTAGCTACTCCAACAATCGAAAACAGATTTGAAGTTCCAATGGCATTAGTTGAATGGGTCGTAATGGGTTATATGTTAACCTTAACGGTTTTTCTACCATTTTTTGGAAGACTTGCCGATATGTTCGGAAGAACCAAGATGTATAACATAGGATTTATCATATTCACAATAGGTTCAGCTCTTTGTGGAATTTCTCCAAATGCTTATTTTTTGATATTCTCTCGTGTACTTCAGGCAGTAGGTGCTGGGATGCTCCAGGCAAACTCAGTAGCGATCATTACACAGTCATTTCCAAAGAATGAATTAGGCAGAGCTATAGGAATACAGGGAGCAGTCCAAGCTATAGCAATGTCTATAGGTCCGTTTATCAGCGGTATACTTATCTCTCTTTTAAATTGGAGGCTGATATTTTACATTAATGTACCAATAGGAATTATTGGCACATTAATGGCACTATTTATCTTGCCAGCCAGCAAGCCCAGCTTAAAGAAGGACAACAAAATTGATTTTCTCGGGGTTATTTTGTGTGCTTTGGGATTAGGATCTCTTGTACTGGCAATAGATCAGGGGACTAAAATAGGTTGGACATCACCATTTATTATATTTTGCTTTTTAGCTTTCCTTATAATACTGCCTTTGTTTATATATAGGGAATTGAAAACTGCTAATCCTATGTTAGACTTAAGAATTTTTAAAAATTGGGATTTTTCTACTGGAAACATTACAGGCTTTTTATCATACTATGTGCTTTTTGCAGTTCTATTCTTGATGCCATTTTATCTTGAAGATATTATGCACTACGATGCAGAAATCGTAGGATCTATATTAACACCTATACCGCTTGCCATGGCTTTGATAGCTCCATTCGCAGGAGCCATATCAGATAAAATTGGATCGAGAATTATGACTACTATTGGAATGATGGTGTGTGTAGTAGCGACCTTTCTTTTATCTTTTTTAAATAATAATATTAATATTTATTTTTTAACATTTGTATTTGTAATACTTGGTTTAGGAATGGGCATTTTCACTCCACCCAACAACAGCGCAATAATGCTTTCGGCTCCAGAAGACAAGCTTGGCGTTGCCGGTGGAGTGTTAAACATGATGAGAGCACTGGGTCTTATATTCGGAGTAGACATATCAAGTATGATATTTACATCATTAAAACTAAATACTCTTGCACAACACGGGTATATTATTGAATCAAAAGCTCCGTTTACAATCTATAAGATAGCCTTTATGAAAGGTTTTTCAGTAACAATGATAAGTCTTTTGGTAGTATGCATAATAGCTGTAATAATATCATTTACTAAAAAGAGTATTAGAAGAACAGATTTAATAAAACAAAACTTTGAAAGTATAGATATGTTATAAAATTTTAACTTGCTATTTTAGCCAAATGAATCAAAATATTTAAAAACCTTAAGATTAATATATTCCTTGTATCTCGCCACTTTCAAATATATCGAATTTTACAGCCTGGGGTACTTTTGGAAGACCAGGCATAGTCATTATTTTACCAAGCACTGGAACGATAAAATTGGCTCCATGAGAAATTCTAACTTCTCTAACCATAATCTTAAAATCCTCTGGTCTACCAATTAACTTTGGATCAGCTGATAACGACAAAGGAGTTTTTGCCATACAAACAAAGGAATTATCCATCCCCACTAAAGAAACATCTTTAAGATCTGCCTCTGCTTCTTGAGAATATTCTACTAAACTTGCACCGTAAATAGTTTTGGCAATTCTTTCAATTTTCTCTTTTGGAGATTGTTCAAGCTTATATATAAATCTTGGAGTCCTCTCCTCCTCAACCTCAATAATTTTCTTAGCTAACTCTTCTCCTCCTTTACCACCTTGAGCCCAAACGTCTGAAAGAGCAAATCCAACTCCCATAGACTCAACAAAATCCTTCACGATTTTAATTTCTTCTTGTGTATCTTCACTAAACTTATTCAATGCAACAACGACTTTTAACCCAAATACTTGCATATTCTCAATATGTTTCTCTAAGTTTTGTAAACCTCTTATAAGATTTTTACTGCCATCTTCAATATAATCTACATTTAAGCCACCATGGTATTTTAGTGCTCTAGTAGTAGCTACTATCACCACTGCACATACTTTCAAATCTCCAAGCCTTGCAATAATATCTAAAAATTTTTCGCCACCAAGATCAGTAGCAAATCCCCCTTCTACTACAGCATAATCTGAAAATTTTAAAGCAAGTTTAATAGATAAAATAGAAGAAGTACCATGAGCTATATTTGCAAATGGCCCACCGTGCACAAAAGCGAGACTATTTTCAAGAGTTTGAACCAAATTTGGATTAATTGCTCTTTTTAGTATTACTGCCATGGCACCTTCAGCTTTTAGATTTCTGGCATAAATTGGCTTTTTGTCATATGAAAAACCAACTAAAATATCTCCTAATTTCTTTTTTAAATCGTTGATGTTTAATGAAAGACCAAATATAGCCATGATTTCAGAAGCTGCAGTAATATCAAAACCTGCTTCTCTAGGAAATCCATTAGCGCTTCCACCCAAACCAACAACTACACTTCTAAGAGACCTGTCATTCATATCTATAGCCCTTCTAAACCTAATCTTTCTAGAATCAATTCCTAACTCATTTCCATGAAAAATATGATTATCAATTAGAGATGCCAAAAGATTATTTGCATACTCTATAGCAGGAAAATCACCCGTAAAAAGAAGGTTTATATCGTCCATGGGCACAACCTGGGCATATCCTCCACCTGCAGCTCCCCCTTTGATTCCAAAAATTGGACCAAGTGATGGTTGTCTTATAGAAGCGACAGATTTATACCCTAATCTATTAAGAGCATCTATTAATCCAATAACTGTAGTAGTTTTACCCTCACCATATGGAGTAGGTGTAATTCCAGTAACAAATATAAGTTTTCCAAAATCTTTTTTAGACTCATACAGAAGTCTGTAATCTACTTTTGCTATATAATCACCATATGGCCTTAATGAATCTTCAGGTATTTCATATTTTTTTGCAATATCAAAAATTTTTTTTAATTTAGCGTTTTTTGAAATTTCATAGTCAGTCATATTCTGTCTCCTATTTCTGAAATATACTAGTTATATATTATTATTAAATTTTAACAAATATTTGTAATATTTAAAAAGTTTTTTACTATTAGAATATTTTATTGCTTTAAATAGTAATATTTTATAAAAAGGAAAATATTTATAAAAATGAATAGATTCTCAGAAAATAAGATCTTTAATAAATGGCATTTTTATACTTTTATCAGTATTAACGTTAATTTTTTTTATTTGTTCTAAAATATTTATTTTTTCATAATTTTTAAATTCATTTAATTTAATTGGAAAATTTTTACAAAAATTAAATAATTCAACCTTTAACCCAATTTTATAAATTATTAGCAGATAGGCTAATAGTCTAAACTCTTCATCAAAAGAAAAATAATTTTTTTCAAACCTGGAAAGACTTAAGTCCTTTTGCAACTTAAGATTTTCAGAACACTTAATTAAAAGTTTGTTTGCAAAATTTAATTTATCCCTACCAGCTTCGCTTAAGAAACCTATTAGATAACTATCTTTTTCATTTACAACTTGAAAATTGTACTTAAAAACGTGTTTTATAATTTTAGTTGAAAAGCATAATAAATTCTTTGGAAGATTTTGTTCTCTTTTTAAAATTTTATTTATATCATACTTTTCAAAAGAAAAAGTTTTGGCTAACTCAAACTTTTTTGAAATGCTAATAAGCTCTTTAACTGATTCTCTTAATTTTCTATTAATAGGTAAATTATTCATATATACATTATTCTATATATACATTATTCTCCTGAAAAAATATTCATAGTAATAGTTAAATTATGCAATTTACAGAAAAAAAAGACAAGCAACAATATATATTTTGTGCCTGTCTTTTTAAACTTTTAAATGATCAATTCAGCTCAATAAGAATACTAAACTTAAGATGCAAAGGGTATTACCATATATTCCTCTCCATCAGGTGAAAATGTGTTTAAGCAACAAACTTCAATAGAAGCATAATCACATTTGTAACCATTAGAACGTATTATATCCAATCCCTTTAACTTGGCCAAATCTTCATTTTGTGCATTCACAACCACACAGATATCAGGATTACACTTTAAACACACCATATAAAGATTCATCCTTCTCCCTCCTTTACCCTTTATTGATTTTATTATACAATAAATTTTACTTATATATAATATAAAAACTTCTTATATAAATATTCAGAATTGTCTACAAAATTTAAGCAAAGAGATATTTTAGAAATTATCTATTTGAAAAGGAAGCAAGAAAAATAAAATAGAAAACTTCACCTTACTAGTGTAAAAAACCTACAGAAGATATAGAAAGCGAATTTTTGTTAAAGTCAATTTAAATTCCCCACCTGTGGAGCTTTTATTTTCCCCAGTTTGTCTTACTTACTTTTTTATCAACTCCTTCATCATGTAGCTCTTACCAGTTATTTTAAAAAAATAGCAGTGTTGTATGATTCTATCTGCTATAGCAGATGCGAGAACTGCATCCCCAAATACATTTGCCCATTCCTCAAACGGTCTATTCGTGGTTATTATAATTGAGCCATTCTCATACCTTTTTCTTATTTATTTCAAAGAACTCATCTACTGCATTTGTATCTATCCTTTTAAACCCTATTTCGTCAATAATTAATAGATAAACATCAAGTAGCTCTTTTAAAGTGTTGTAATAAGTACCATCTTTTTTTGCAATTAAGAGTTTGTTTAAAAGATCGCTCGTGTGTATCATAATAACTTTTATTAATAGAGACAAAAAATCTATATAGCTTAAATTAGATTCAATTGCAATGGATAGATAGTTATATATGCCATAGAGATTTGCTCTTTTTAAAGATTTGTTAATAACTTCATTGCTGTATATATCTTTTATAGGTGTAAGATACCAGAGATAATTCTATGATAGCTATTAGGTTTTAAAGATTTTAATTTGAAGAAAAAATCTTTGACATCTTTACCAATTTCTCTCATATCTTCTTCGTATTCATATGGCCTTGATAAAAAGCGTTCCAGCTTTGGATTGTAAATTTTGTTTGTTATGAATTCACCTTGAGATAAAGATATCAAGTGGACCGCAACTTCTCTTAAGTGTTTATCATATATTCTTAGCAAAGAACCATTTTTTACCTCTTAACATAGGAGGTATTTTATATTTTATTGTGGGGAATTTAAAAGCTCCCTACCTGGGGAATTTATAGCACCATTAACAGATTTTAAATATATAAATAAAAATTATACTTCAAATTTCTCTTCTTTTATATACACCTGCCCAGTAAAAGAAGCAACAAACTTTTTATTTTCATCCTTATATACTTTAACATCATAAAGACCTAACTTTCTCGATCTGCCCGATTCAAAGCATTCAGCAATAAGTTCTTCTCCTAAAAAGGCTGGATTTAAGTAGTTTATATTTGCAGATATCCCTACAGCAATTTTGCCATGAGAGTTTGAAGCTAAGGCAAAAGCAAAATCTGCAAATGAAAATATAGCCCCTCCCTGACAGATCTTTACAGAATTTAACATATCTTCTCTTACAATCATAGAAATTCTTGAATATCCAGTTCTAACTTCAAGTATTTTAACATTAAGCCATACTGCAACCTTATCGTTGTCTCTCATAAATTTAACAATTCTCTCATCCACGATATTATCTCCTAAATTTAAAATTAGATAAAAAAATTAATTTTATAAATTAAGTTCACTATATTTTAACAAATCACGACACAATAACAAAACTAAAAACAATCAGTAGAAAATATTTTTATTAAAAAAACTAAAAAATATCCTATATCCCTGAAATTATTTTGCTTATAATCTCTATGCTATCAGGATTTTCTAAGCTTGTAGTGTCGCTTACAATTTTTCCCTTTATAACCAATTCTCTTAAAAACCTTCTCATAATTTTTCCACTAGGAGTTTTCGGAGTAGTTGGAACACAAAAAACATCTTTAGGAAGAGCTATCTTACCAATTTTTTCAACAATTTTTGATTTAATTTTATTTATTATATCTTCTTCGTTATTCTCTTCTCTAACTGTAACAAAAACAACAGGCATCATACCCTTAACTTCATCAGGAGTGCCTATAACCGCCGACTCTACCACACCTTCAACCTCCATAACTGCACTTTCAATCTCCATGGTACTGATTCTATGCCCTGATACATTTATAACGTCATCAGTTCGAGAAAGCACCCATATGTGGCCATCATTATCTCTCACAGCAGCATCATACGTAAAATACGTACCTGGCACCTTGTAAAAATAAGTATCAAGATACCTCTCGTGATCTTTCCAAAGGTCTCTAATCAACATTGGGATTGGTTTTCTAAAGACCAGATTTCCTACTGTCATAGGTCCGACCGGATTGCCAAAATCATCAACTATATCTAAGTGTGCTCCTAAAAATTGGATACCACATGATCCTGGTTTCATAGGGGTAAGCCATGCAGCACCTGCCAAGGGACATCCTGCAGTTTCTGTTTGGCCATAAGTGTTATTAAGATATATTCTCCTCTTTCCAATTTTTTCATAAACCCATTTCCAGGCCTCAGGATTTAAAGGCTCTCCCACAAAAGCAACTACATCTAACGAATTTAGATCGTAAGAGTTTAATTTTTCTTCCCCAAATTTCATCAACATTCTAGTAGCAGTTGGAGAAGTCCACCATTTATTAACCCTATACTTTTCCAAAATTTGATAAACTCTATCCTGTTCAGGATAATCTATTGCTCCTTCATAAAAAATAGTTGTAATACCATTTGACAGCGCCCCAACTATACCCCAAATATGCATTGTCAACCAACCAATATCTGCCATACACCAAAAAACATCATCCTGATGCAAGTCTAAGTGGTACTTAGCATAAATATAATTGTTTATTACAAAAGCATTCCCTGAATGAACCACGCCTTTCGGTTTACCGGTAGTTCCACTTGTATAAAAAACTAAACCGGGTTCATTTGCTTCAATAAGTTCTGGTTGGAATTCAGCATCAGATTTTTTCATTAGTTCATTCCACCAATAATCTCTACCAGATTTCATACTAATAGGGTTTCCGGCCCTTTTAACCACAATTGTTGCTTTTATACTGCTTACTTTTTCAATCGCAATATCAGCCTGTTCTTTGAGAGCAATAACTTTTCCCCTCCTATAAATTCCATCTGCAGTAATAAATATTTGCGGTTCAAAATGATTTAGTCTTTCCCTAAGTGCATTAGCAGAAAATCCTGAAAATACAGTATTAAACAAAACTCCCATTCTATAACAAGCAAGAACCGCAATAACCGTTTCGGCAAGGTTCGGAAGATAAATCGATACTCTATCGCCTTTCTTCAAACCAAAGTTTTTTAAAATATTACAAAATTTATTAACCTCACAAAGAAGCATTTTATATGTGAAAAACTTTGTTTCATAATTTTCACCCTCCCATATAAGTGCAAGTTTGTTTGCATATCCTTTCTCAATATTCCTGTCCAACATATTATAAGCCGGATTTGTTATTCCACCAATAAAAAACTTAAAGTTTGGGAAATCTCCTTCCATTGTCTTTGACCATGGGTGAAACCAAAATAATTCATTTGCCACTTCTTCCCAAAATTTTTCAGGGTCAACCCATGATTTTTTCAGTAGATTATTAAAACCATCAATACTGCCCGCATTAGTATTCTTAACTTTATCTTTATTTGGCAATATTATTTTACTTTCTTTAATCATATTTAAAGTTTCATTTTTAGCTTCAATAGACATCTTAGACCTCCTAAAATATATTTTTAGAAAATTAATTAACTTATTGGTATATCATTGAGAATCAAATTGTCAGAATTTTACAACAAAATAAATATTTTGTAAAGAAAAAGTATAATATCAAAAAGGGAGGTTTATAAATGTTTAATGAAGGAGATAAAATTGATGATTTTTGTCTTAATGGAATAGATGAAGGCTCAAATGAAAAAGTTTTTTGTTTTAAAGACTTAATACAAGATAGAAAAAATCTTATTCTTTACTTCTATCCAAAAGACAATACGCCCGGCTGCACCACAGAAGCATGCGATTTTAGAGATAATATGAACTTCATATTAAAGTATGCTGCAGTTGCTGGGGTTAGTCCTGACTCCATTGTGTCACACAAAAATTTTCAAAAGAAGCATGGTTTAAACTTTCCTCTTCTCTCTGATCCTGAGAAAAAAATCTTAAATCTTTTTGGCGCTTACGGCGAAAAGAAAACGTATGGAAAAACAAGTATGGGAGTTATTAGATCTACATTTTTAATTACACCTGACATGATATTGAAAAAAGCATGGCGAAATGTCAGAGCAAAGGGTCATGTCAATGCTATTTTAAGATACTTTGAAAATCCTGATAAATAATGCAATAAATAGTAAACTTACAGTCGACCCAACAATAGCAGATTCTTCAATAAAAATAGATATTCAACGAGCAAAAATTATTTATAAAATAATTTAAAATTTAAAATTTACAAATCACTAGGAGGTTTTGAAGTAGCTTTTTCAATTTTATTGTACATTTCACCATTTACATAATCTAATCTTATTTCGTATGGAAAATTCAAAGTAGAAGGCTCTATCTTATGGAAACTCAAATGAATAGCGTTTGGAAAATTTGACTTTGTAGCAAAGTTTTAAATGCAAAAAGTATCAAAATCTTTGCCTGTACAATAATCATAAGGACCATATTTTTGAGTTATAGAATCTCTTAAATTAGAAAAATAATCCATTATATCGTTCTGAGTGGTTTCATTTGTGCTAATATTAATTAAAGCGGTGCCACAATAAAACTTGTTGTCGATAAAATATAAAAATAAATTTGCTCCTTTACCTGAAAAATTTGTTGTATGATAAATGTAAGTAGAAGTTTTATCACTATCATCTTCCCACTCATGCATGAGATTTGTATTTGGTCGATTCTTTATAACATCTTTCATTTCTTTGATAGATGAACCCCATTGAATTCCTATAAAACCATTTAAATCCCTTGCGATAAAGCCATTTAACCACTCGCCTTTATAAATTCTTCCATCAGCCCAGGTATAAGTGCCCTGTCCATTTAGTTTGTTATTTTTGAACTCGCCCTCATAGGTACCCCCATCTGAAAATTTATACATTCCGTTTCCATTCATCAGCCCGTTTTTAAAATCTGCATTAAAGGAGTCACCATTTGAAAAATTCATAACAGCGTGACCGTTGAGGTAGCCATTATCAAATTCGCCGACACCACTTCCTTTGTAACCTAAACCTTTATTATCCTGCAAAATCAAACTTATCTTACCCTTACCCTGAGCTTTACCATTTACACAATCACCATCCCAATTAACAGAAATAATTTTATAGCTGTCAGATGACCAAAGCACCTGGCAATTGTTTTGGGATCGGTAGCAGAACTTTGAATAGCAAATCCTGTATTCTGAAAAAATATAAATGAAAATAGAAAAATAGAAAGAAATGATAGAGTTTTAAAATTCCCCAAGTTAAACCCTCCTAAATGTTTTATAATTGTCATTATATCATAAATATTTTTTACAAAAAACTTTAATAAAACTTTCTATTTTTTACCCACTGTCTTGAACAAATACTCTGGTACAAGCAAAAAGCACATCTTTGTTCAATTTTATTAGAAACAGGGAAAAAGGGTATATCTTTATTAAAAATTTCTGAAATGAGATATTTCAAAGCTTTAAAATAAGCATCGTAAGTTTCATCATTAAACTTAAAGTATTTCTCCTCATCAATACTTTTTAAACTCCATGTACCAGCTATTATTTGTTCAAAGTTTATTTTTTGAAATTTCTCAAACAAAAATATATAAAATGGTAACTGAAAAGACCTAACGTTCTCAAACCACAACTTTCTATTCTCTATCGTTGGCAAAAAATTTGATTTAGGGATTTTAGATGCACCTGTTTTATAATCTATCAAAAAATATTCATCTTTTAACTTATGTATTCTATCGACTCTTCCAATCAACTTTACCTTCAATTTATTATGAGAAACTTCCCTAGTAAATTCCTTTTCAAGGAATAAGATCTTCATATTAGTAAGTTCCTTAATATTTTTTTCTAAAACATTCCTTAATGCTAATCTACACTGCTCCTTCTGAAGCAAAACTCCCTTTGAATCATTCTCTTGAAATTTTTTATCTAAAATTTTATATATTTCTTTTAACTCATTTTCAAAATCAACATTTGTAAATTCAACGTTAAGCCATTTTTTAAAATAAAGGTGTAAAACATCATGAACTATATTACCTATTTCCACGCTGCTAATATCTTCTTCTATCTCTTTATACTCCTTCAAATTCAACACGTAAGCAAAGTAAAAGGAAAGTGGACATCTTAAATAACTATCAATAGATGTAGGACTAAACTCAAAGTTTTTAAGAAACCTTATAATATTATCATTTTTTTCGATAAAAACAGGATTTTCTTGGGCGAATGAAGCCTGAAAATTTATACCTTTACTATCAATAGGCATCTCTACAGACTTTCTTATCTTTTGTAACTCCCAAATTATGTTTTCTACAAACCTCGAAATAGATCTGGCATCGGAATTGGAATAGAAAAAATAAACTTCTTTAGCTGTGTTTATTAAATCAACAAAGTTAGCTCTCTGGACTTCTTCGCTTTCTTTTACAGTAGGCAGATCTAAAATTTTTCTAATATCCTGAGTCAAAAAAAGTTCTTCCTTATTTACATTTGGCAATTTATCGTCGCTAATATCCATATAAAAAACTCTATTAAAGTTAATATTTCTTGTTTCGAGCGCACCCAAAATCTGAATACCCTCCAGGATAGAAGAAGAAAATGGAATCCTGGAATTTTGCATAAAAAATTTCAACAAATCAAAGTATTGGTTAAAATTCTTAAACTTAGCGTGTGAGATCTTGGTAGAATATAAATCAAAGAGAGTTTCATATGTATACCTAAAAAAGTTATTCCCATAGAGATTTAGGTGTCCTAAAGATTTTATTGATATATAGTCTAATAAATCAATTGCTTTCTCTATAAAATCAGGAAAATTTTTTATATTTAAGAACAATTTAATTACTTTATCATGAATTTCAACTAAAAACTCACTTAAAGAAGATATAAAATCATCTTCTGAATGGATTTCTATTTCAAAAGACTTGATAACATCAAGAACTCCTTTGAAAATTTCTAAATTCTTTTCAAATTCAAACAATGAAACAAAAATTTTGTTTTTATACTTAATATTTTCCTGAATTTTTTGAAAAATAATTCTGGCAACAAAATTTTCTATATTTGGAAAATTTTCAGATGTGATAGGGAATTTATCAAATTTTAAAGTTTTTATATATGGGTGAAAAAGTAGATTTACATAATCTTTAGCATAAAATTTTAAGTTATTCATTCTGGATAACAAAACTGAAATCATGTCAAACAGGGAATATATTGGCGTTCTTGAAAGAGGATATCCTACAGAAATATTGTATTTCTCCCCTTTGGGAATAGCGTTATATAAGACAGGGAATAAACTATTTTCAGAAGTTAATACAATAACATCATTATAGCTTAAAGGCTTTTTTTGCTCTAATATATCTTTTAACTTAATAACCTGACCATTGAGAGTTTGGGATTGATATATATAAAATTTTTTGTTTTCCAAATCATAAAAATTAAAACTTCTTTTCACAAAAAAGTGTGATTTTCTACTACTTAATATATTTCTAAAAAGTTCTTCTTCGCATTTATTTAAGTACGAAAAACCACCAATTATATAAGTTTTTTCTGGCAAATCTACCCTCTGGACAGAGTTATATCTTGATGCCCTTGTAGAAAGTTTTCTGTTTTTCAGTTCTGAATAAAAGTCTTTATATAAATCAAAGAAATCTTTAATAATATAAACAAAATCAGTTTCTAGGACTTTATAAATTAAAGAATTTTTATATAAATTAGAATTAGAAAAAATATTTATTTTATCAAAGCTATTAAAACTTACATTATTAATTAAGAGTTCCTCAAAATTTTTAAAAAATTCTTCACCCCAAGGAATAAATTCTTCAAAAGAATTGTGAATTTTTCTAAAAGAATCAAATCTTTCTGTATTATTTAATAACAAATAGATTACATCAATTGACTCTAAAATATTGATTTTTCTAAAAGCACTAAACTTTTTTTCATATATATAATCAATAAAATCATCAATAGAATAAGCTAATGGAACTTTGAATGCTTTTTTCAAACGCTTAGAAATTTTTGAGTAAAAATAATGAATTGCTCTTCTATTAGGGAAAATAACCATACAGTCTTCAGAAATTAAATTGTTAATTGTGTAATTAACTATTTCATCAATTAGATCGCTTTTTTCTTTGACCCATATTATTCTTTCACGATTCTTTATCCAAAAATTAGGCTTATCCATCTTTTATAATTTCTTGTGACATATTATCAATATCTAATATTATTCCTATAGTATTTTTTCTGTAAAAGCTTTTCACAACTTTCATATAGAACTTAATTTGTCTAAGATAGTATTCTCTTTCAAAATTTTTGTAATACTCCTTCAAACTTGTTTTATAATCAACAACATAAATAGTATCTTTTTCTATTACTAATCTATCGATTCTAAAAAGATTGCCCCTTTTATCAATAAAATTAACTTCTGTAAAAACTTCGTTAAGAGAGCTAAAAAATTTAGAAAATTGTTCGTTCATCACTATAGATGAAATTTTTCTTGCTATTTCTGGCTCAAAAAGTTCAATATCATCTTTATAAAGTTCGGTTATATTATCCAAATTTAAGAGGTCCTCTTTATACCTTATTCTTTCCAAAATTTTATGAAATAAGATCCCTCTTTTAATACTTGCTATATCCTTTTTCTTCCAATTTTTTTCTATATCTAAAGGTTCAGACAGGGATTCACAATCAACTTTAAAATTATCAAACTCAAATTTATTTGCTCTAAAATCAATTACATTCCTTTTTTCCCCAGCTTCTCTTTCCAGGTTATATAAACTCTCGCTATTTTTTATTTTCTTAACACATATAAAATTATAAAGCTCAAATTTTGCTCTCGTCATTGCAACATATAGAAGATTTAAATCATCTAAAATACAATCAACTTCTTTGGCACAAAAAATTTCATTTAAAAAGTTATTTTTTTGCGCCATTTCTTTTGTAATATGAAGCAGTGAAAGCAAGTTCTTACTTATTTCAGAATTAGTTTTCTCTTCATAAATAAAGAAATTATAGTCCAATTTTTTCTTATCAAGAAGGGCATAATTATTTTCAGCATCAATCACATTAATTACAACAGGAAACTCTAAGCCCTTCGCTTTATGAACGGTCATTAATTTTATTGCATCAGTAAAATTAGAAATTTCAACTTTAAAAAATTCGTTTTTATCTTTTTCAATAAGATATAATAGTTTATTTACGTCTACATACCCTTTCGATTCTATTTCAGAAATAATTTCTAACAATTTTACTAAATAAGCTGATTCCTCTGGAAAGTTTTCGGGAATTTTAAAAGTTGAATAAATTAAAACAATAAGACTATACATTGAAATATGGCCAGATTTAAAGTATATTTCTTTAAAATATTCGTTCCATAAATTTATATAATTATTCTTGAATGAATTAAATAAATTTTTATTCCTGTTTAAGAATATAAATTCTCTTATTTCGTCTTGAGAAGTATTATTATCAAAAAAAATTTTATTCATTATCTTGCCTAAAATAAAAATAGAAAAATTCAAGTTGTCTGTAGGCGATTCTATAAATTTTAGTAACGAAATAATTTCTTGAATTATTTTTCTATCTCTGATATCCATTGAACTTTCTGAAACTACGTTATATCCATTCTCTATAAGCCACATGGCAACCAAGTTTACCTGGGAATTTGATCTAGCCAATACTGCAATATCGCTTAATTTATATCTTTTACTTAATTCATAAACTAAATTTAGTAACTCAGTTTTTAAAGTACCTACCTTAATATCTTTATTGCCTAAAATTTCTTTATCTTCAGGCTCATCAAAAAAAACTATTTGACTTTTAAAAAATCCTGAACTTTTTCTTTCTTCTGATGGCAGCTGGGTAAAATCTTTTAAACCTGAAATATTATTTGTTTCCAATACTTTGTCAGATATATTTTTTTGAAAAAAATTTTTGATATTTTCAATTATAACTCCATCAGTTCTAAAATTCTTTTCAAGACTTAACAAAAAAGTATTTTTAATTGGCTTCTCTATTGTTTCCTTCATAATCTTATAATCTGCCCCTCTAAAACTATAAATAGATTGCTTTATGTCGCCAACAGTAAAAACCGAACCATTTCTGGACAAAAGATCATCACAAAATTTTTTTATACAGGCCCATTGAACTTCATCTGTATCCTGAAATTCATCTATTAAAATATGATAAATATGACTTCCTAAACAAAACTGAACCTTTACAATATTTTCTTCATTAAGATTTTCAAAAATCATCTTATTCATGTTACCAATATAAACAGCACCGAGATCTTTATAACAATTTTCCAAAGATAGTTTGAATTTGCTAAACAATTTAATATATGGTTGAAATCTTATTTGACTCAAAATTGGTAAATATGCGTATATTTCAGAAATATTTTTTTCCCATTCAGATTTCAAATGGATGTAATCATCGCCATTTTCTTTATTAAAGGGGAAGGTTTTATAAATACTTTTAATGACATTGATTATATTTTTTTCAGGCTTTTTTAATTTCTCTATAATTTTATAAAAATTCTCTTCTTTAATTTTTCCATTTAATTTGAAATTCCTTTTTAAAGATTCCTCAGCCAATAAAGCTAAATTTTTCATCAACAACTTTACTTTATCTAAAGTAAGTTCGATATCTTTGTTTTCTTTAAAATATCCTAGTTTCTTATTTTCTAAATTCAATAAAGTTAATAAATTTTTTTTCAAATCTTCCTTTGGATTGAAACTTATAAAGTTGTTTAAAGAAATAACTTTTATAAACTCTTCAAGTTCAAGAAAATCAATCTCTTGTATGAATTTATCAATAGCAAAATCAATTATTTCTTCAATATCAATTTTTATATTACTTGCTAAAATATTGGTCTCAAATGGCATCACCTTAAAAATTTTCGACATAAAGCTGTCGATCGTGCTTACTTGAAATTCATAAAAATTATTAAATATTAAATCTATTATTTTTTCAGATCGAACAACAATTTCTTCAAAGGAAAGAGATAGTAATTCAATCAAATTATTTTTATCCTTTTCGCTTAACAAACCTAAAGATATTTTTTTCAACCATTCTAAAATTCTCTGCTTCATTTCATTTGCAGCATTTTTTGTAAATGTTAAAGCAAGGATATTTGATAGGTCATTATATTGTATACATTTTGATAACAAAAACTGGCAAACCCTCATACACAAAGTATAAGTTTTGCCAGAACCTGCAGATGCACTTACTATATAAAAGTGAGGGAAAGTTAGTTCATCATCTCTTTGTAATCTACATACTCTTTTTATTTCATCTTCCAAAGAATACTATCCACACAAAGTAATTATTAATCTTTACTGATCCTTTCAACTTTTCTTAACCACCCATCTGGAGCTTTTATTTTGCCGTTTTGTATGCCAGTATAATATTCATAAATTTTCCTCGTATATTTCCCTACTCCCCCATCACCTACTGTTATCGACGAACCATCTTCAAAAACATATTCTCCAACTGGTGAAATAACAGCTGCAGTACCAAATCCTCCTGCTTCTATTATTTCACCTGATTTAATTTTATCAACAAATTCGTTCAATAAAACCCTTCTTTGTACAACTTTTAAACCTAAAGCATTTTGCAGTTCAAGAATAGATTCTGAAGTAATACTTCTTAAAATAGTATCTGTAAATTCAGGTATAACAACCGTGCCATCCTTTTCGATGTGAAAATGGTTCATCGCTCCTGCTTCTTCTATATATTTGTTTTCAGAATCCAAATACAATACCTGACTAGCACCAAATTTCTTTGCAAATTCTCCAGCTCTTAAAGAAGCAGCATAATTTCCTGCAGCCTTTGCAGCACCTGTTCCTCCACTTACAGCCCTATGAAATTTTTTTGTAATTAAAAGTTTTATGGGCTTAGTAAATCCAGCTGGATAATAAGGACCACTAGGCGAAAGTATAACAGCAAAAATATATTTACTAGATGGATGTACCCCAAGGGAATCTTCAGTCGCAAACATAAATGGCCTTATGTAAAGTGAAGCTCCTTCTTGGAGCGGAAACCATAATCTATCGACATCTATAAGAGTATGAATAGCTTTTATTTGTATTTCTTCGTCAAGCCGAGGCATACAAAGAATTTCAGCAGATACGTTTAACCTTTTAGCATTCTTATCGATTCTAAATGAATATATTTCACCATCTTCATGCATAAAAGCTTTTGCTCCTTCAAAAAGAGCTTGTCCATAGTGTATTGCGATTGCACCCGGGGAAACTGGAATATCTGAATATGGTACTATTCTGGCATTTTGCCATTTTGAGTCTTCATAATTTAGCAAAAACATATGATCTGTTCTTAATTGACCAAAAGAAAGCTGTCCTTCAGGCCTAAACTGTTCATTTCTTCTCTCAGATGCGTTTTTCAAGGTATAAGCGATATCCACTCTTTAACCCTCCATAAACATTATTTTTCTTCCTCATCGCTGATAGGATAATACTTCACTATTTTACCATCAATCACTTTTTTAATCTTATTGGCTGCCAGCAATCTGTCCAGAACTGCCTGAGCAGTAACCAACGAATCTTTTACGCTAAACTTATATCCTTGAAAATGACTCCCAACTTTTACATCTTTAATCTCATTAGCAATAGACTTTGCCGTAACTCCTTGAGCGTTCTTAGTGATAAATGACATAGCTTTTTTTTCGAGCTTTATAGCAATCTGCTTTTGAAGCTCTTGCGGCATTTTATAAGAACGCCTATATCCATATATATAAAGAAGCGCACCCATAACGGCAAAAGAAAGAGTCCCTAAAATATACACCTCAATATTCATAACGCATACCTCATTTTGATCTGATTAGCTTAATTAGTTTATTGCTAGCAAGAATCCTAATAAAAACGATAAGCCTTTCAAGGGCAAATTCTGAATTGTCATCAAATTGTTTTTGCATATCAATTAGGATATCTTTTATAGTAAAATTTCCATCGCAGTGTTGCCAAACAAATTGACCGTATTTATCTAAATTAATAAAGCTCTTTCCATAATTTGGAAACCATTTCTCAAATATTCTACGGAAGAAACCAGCATGATAGACGGTCAGCCGAAGCTGCCCGTCTATCATTTCATCTGAAACATTTACACTTTTAACAGGATACATCGTTAAAAGATTGCCTTTATTCTTATTAAAACCAAACAATATTTTACTCTACCTCAACTTTTTTGTTCATCAAATAGACATAAACACCGATAGCTAAAAGGAAGTAGAATAGCAGAGAAATAGGATTCACAAAGCCACCCCAGGTAAAGTTAACTGAAATATTAATATTTTCATAGACCAAGAATGCAAGGATTACACCCATTAGAGAACCGCCAGCTATTAATCCCGAATTCAAGAGAACACCTTCTTCTATCTTTGCTCTTAACTTCTCCTTGTTGTTAACTGTTTTAGAAAGAATCAGATGCAAAAAGCCACCAGTGGCAATTGCTGCAGAAGTTGAAATTGGCAAATACATTCCTACAGCAAAAGCTAATACAGAAATTCCTAAGAGCTCAGCAGCAATTGCGACAAAACCACCTATAGCTACGAGAGCCCAAGGCATAGTGCCACCGATTACTCCCTTGATAATCAAAGCCATAAGCATAGCTTGAGGAGCAGGCAAGTCCTTCGTACCAAAACCGTATGCATGACCAAGCATAACCAAGACTGAACCGATTACAAATGATGAAGCAATAGCGCCTATGATCATTCCATATTGCTGTGCTCTTGGAGTACCACCTACTAGGAATGCAGTTTTAAGGTCTTGAGATGTATCACCCGCAACACAAATAGAAATACAGACAAGGGCGCCTGTTATAAGGGTTGCTACCATTGCAGTATCTCCGATCCATCCGCATAACCTAAATATTACAGCTACCAAAATAATGGTTCCTATCGTCATACCGGACACAGGGTTGCTAGATGAACCGATAATGCCTACGATTCTAGAAGACACAGTCGTAAAGAAGAAAGCAAATATTAGCATAAGGAACGCGCCTAAGAATCCAATGTTAAACTGAGGGGTAAGAGCAGTATAGAAAAATATGATACCCACAATAATGAGAAGTATCAAAAATGGCGTATCTCTTTGAGTACGAATGTCTTTTACAACATTAGTTCCCTTATTTTTGCTTAGACCTTTGATTGTAGCGTCAAAAGAACCAAGTATAGTAGGCAAGGACCTTATAAGAGTAATAAAGCCACCTACTGCAACAGCTCCAGCACCTACGTAACGAATATATGTGCTCCATAGAGCCCAATAACCCATCTGAGATATAGGCACTGTCGATGGATAAATTGGGGTTGTCAAACCACTACCGAAATATGAAATCAAAGGCATTAACACAAGCCAGCTAAGTATGCCGCCTGCAAACATATAAAAAGATGCCTTAGGACCTATAATAAATCCTACGCCTAAAAGAGCAGGCAGCGTATCAAAACCGATACCAGCTCCCTTAAGACCAGGAATACCCCAGTCAGGGCTCTCGTTCCAAAGTCCTAAACCATCCATTAGAAATTGGTACAATGCACCAATTCCGATGCCACAAAATACAGTTTTTGCGCTACTTCCACCTTGATCTCCAGCAACCAAAACCTCAGCACAAGCTGTGCCTTCTGGATAAGGCAAGTTGTGGTGTTCGTTTACTATCAAAAGCTTTCTAAGAGGCACCATTAAAACAACGCCCAATATTCCACCTAATAGAGCCATAGTATTAAGCTCTAAAAGACCTGGATTGTATCCCCAAATAAATAAAGCAGGCAATGTAAATATTACACCTGATGCAATTGCTTCACCAGCAGATGCAATTGTCTGAGCAATAGTATTTTCAAGAATAGTACCCCTTCTGAATATCCCCTTCAGAACACCCATAGACATTACTGCAGCAGGGATACTCGCACTAACTGTCAATCCTGCTTTCATTCCGAGATACGCATCTGCAGCTCCGAATAATATCGCCAAAAAAACACCAATGGCAATAGCAGTTATAGTAAACTCAGGAATAACCTTATCTGCAGATATATAAGGTACGTAGTCTTCCCCTGAAACATTAAGATAATTTAACTTTTTTCTCTCTTCCATATCAATCACCTTTCATAATAATATACTGCTAGTTTTTAATAGATTTTTACTAAAAGCTACAAACTATTTATTAACAGATAATTTCACCATGGCTTCAGCATATATTGCAGAACACGTAATTAAGTCTGAAATACTTGCATATTCATTCGCCTCATGACACATGTCTTGCTTGTCTTCAAAGAGTGGTCCAAAAGAAACAGTGTTCGGTATATGCTTAGAATAGGTACCACCGCCTATTGAAAGAGGAGGTGTGTTCGAATTAACATACTTTCTATAAACTTCCAGCAAGGTTTTAACCAAAAAATGATCTTCAGGATAAAACAATGGTCTATCCCTTAATAAAAACTCAACCTTTGCGCCAGTTTTTTCAAAAATTTTCACAAATTTTTCATTAATTGCATCATAATCTAAAGTTACAGGTGTTCTATAATTGATATCCAAAGAAAATACATTATCTTTCAAACTAACAATGCCGACATTGAACGTCAGCCTACCATATTTATCTTCACAAAAGATCCCAAATTTTTTTGCATCTGTCTCACCATCAATATAGGCAGCAAGCCAATCAATTGTACCTTTTACTTTAGAATTTAAAGATAACTTTGAAAGGAACTCAATTAAACCCATAATTGCATTTAAACCCAGTTCTGGATGCGCTGCATGAGAACTTTTACCAATACACTCGACAAACATTCCTTTACCATATTTAACGTTCCATTTAAATGGCCTTTCTGAATTAAATTTTTTTATGAGTTCAAAAACAATTTTCTCATCAGCATTTTTTAAAATTGCAGTTGCTTTATTTGGAACCACATTAACTTTAGTACCGCCAGTAATTTCTTCTATAATCACTCCATCAGAACTTTGATCGAACTTCCAGGAAACCCTGGCAAAAACCATACCCTTTTCAGAATGAACCACTGGAAATTCAGCATCAGGTGAAAATGCATAAATAGGTGGTTTTTCTTTTGCAAGATACAAAGGCATATCTTTTGAACCCTCTTCTTCATTTGTACCAAACAAAAGCCTAATTTTTTTTCCTATTTTTACTCCTAACTCTTTTATGGCATAAAGTGAATAAAGAGATGCCATAGCTGGTCCTTTGTCATCAATTGCGCCTCTTGCGTAAATCCTATCCCCGTCAATTCTAGCTACAAAGGGATCACTATCCCAGCCTTCTCCAGCAGGAACAACGTCAAGGTGCGCTAAACAACCTACATACTCTTCTGAATCTCCATACTCAACTACCCCTACAGCATCGTTAACTACAAAAGTTTTAAAACCCATTCTCTTAGCAATATTTAAAGTCTCATCCAAACACTTTCTAACCTCAATCCCAAATGGTGCTCCCTCAGACTTTTCCTGATTTACACTTGGATAAGATAAAATTTTTTTTAGGTCTTCCAAAAATTCTGCTTTTTTGTTTCCAATAAAAGACAAATAATCCACGCAAATTCTCCTTTACATACTCTTAATTAAGAATTTTAAAATAGATAAAAATTTAAAAGCTTATAAAAAACCACTTACCACCACCCTCTTAATTTCATTACTTCGAAAATTCTTTTAATTGCCACTAAGTAAGCAGCTTGTCTCATGCTAATATTATGTTCCTTTGCAGCCTTTAAAACATTTCTATAGGCTTCAGTCATTCTGTGATCAAGTCTTTTATAAACCAGATCTTCGTCCCAGTAATACATATAAAAATTTTGGACCATCTCAAAATAAGATACAGTTACACCTCCAGCATTTGCAAGAAAATCAGGCACAAGATGAACTCCCTTTTTGAACAAAATCTTATCAGCGTCAGGTGTAGTTGGTCCATTGGCGAGTTCGAGAACAATTTTTGCTTTAATATCATTCGCATTATTTTTTGTAATAACTTCTTCAATAGCAGATGGCGCCAGAACATCTACATCCAATAATAAAAGCTCTTCGTTTGTTATGTCTTTTGCACCACTAAAACCGCTTACATGACCAGTTTTTTCTTTATACTCTTTCAAAGCCTTAATATCAATACCATTTGAGTTAAAGACTCCGCCATTACTATCGCTAACTGCTATTACTTTCATGCCAAACATTTTTTTAGCAAGCACAGCTGTATAATAACCTGCATTACCAAACCCCTGAATAGCTATTGTAGATTTTGCAAGGTCAAGTCCTAAATATTTTGCGGCTTCTCTTAAAACAGACATCCCACCCCTTGCTGTAGCATCTTCTCTACCTAATGACCCTCCCATCTTAATTGGTTTGCCAGTAATAACTCCAAACTGGTTTTTGCCAATGATTTTAGAATATTCATCCATCATCCATGCCATAATTTGAGGATTAGTGTAAACATCTGGAGCAGGTATGTCCTGATCGGGGCCTATAAGCTGCCAAATTTTGTCAATATAACCTCTTGCCAATCTTTCAAGTTCGTTAACGGACATTTCTTTAGGATTACATATTACACCGCCTTTTGCACCTCCAAGAGGCAAACCAATACATGCCGTTTTCCACGTCATCCAAGCAGCCAAAGCTCTAATAGTATCAATAGTTTCTTCAGGATGAAATCTTATTCCTCCTTTACATGGACCCAGAGCATTGTTATACTGAACTCTAAAGCCATGAAAAACTTTGAGATCACCATTATCCATCCTTACAGGTATAGACACGTGAATCTCTCTCATAGGAGTTCTTAGAATTTGCATTACATTACTATCTATTTTCAAAATCTGCATAACCTCGTCTAGCTGATCTTGAACAACTTCAAACGGATTAATAAAGTTCAACTTACCCGCCTCCTTATATTTTAAGCCTTAAAACTCTTCTTTACATCTTACATTCTAATATTCTTTTAACACTTTCACAAATAACAAAATACATATATTTTAAATAAAATTTTTTATACCATACAATTTTTTGTATTATAAATGTTTTTTAAAAAATTTGCAAATTTGATATATTTAAAAAAGATCATATAATTAAAGTATGGAAAATTATATAACTTTAGAACAGCTTTCAAAGGAGACCAATATTGCGGAATCTACGATTAGAAGATATATAAATAAATTCGAATCTCTTTTTGACATTAATAACGAAAAAAGATCTAAAAGATATAACAAAAGTTGCATCCCACAATTAATTAAAATTAACGAAATGTATAAAAAGGGATTTACTACAGAAGAGATAAAAAAATCTCTTAATATTGACGTTAAGAATAAAACTAATTTAGTTAACAAAAATAAAATAACTAATGCCCAATTAGAAAGTTTTATATGTGAAAAAAAGTGTAATACAGAAGAAAGTTTAAAAAATTTACTTTTAAAACAGATTTTACTTCTCGAAGAAATAAAAGATAACATAAAAGTTTTAGAAGATATTGATTCTCTAAAAGGAGAAGTTAGCAAAAAAGAAGTTGAAATCGCAAATTTAAAAAGAGAAAATTTTGAGCTAAAAGAATATTTGAACAGGTTAGAAGAAAAAATCAATTCTTATGAAAAAGAATTAAACAAACTAAAAAAGGAGTCAGACAATACTTTGATGGAACTTTTTAACAATTTAAAATTAGAACAAAATAAAGAGGGGCAAAAATCCTGGTGGAAAAAACTTTTTCCTAAGTAAGATTGAAATTATTTCAAAACTAAAGGAGGCAAAAAATTGAAATTACTTAGATTTAAACACAACAACGAAATAAAATTCGGAATTATGGAAAGAAATGAAATAGTAACTTTGGAAGAAAATTTTTTAAACTCTGTTAAAAAAACTTCGATTAGATTAAGTCTTAATGAAGTTGAACTTCTTTCTCCCGTTTTACCTTCAAAGTTTGTATGTGTAGGCTTAAACTATATGGATCATGCAAATGAAATGAAAGAACCTCTTCCTTCAGAACCTGTCTTATTTTTAAAGCCATCTACATCAGTTAATCATCCCGAATATCCAATTTTTTATCCTAAACAAACAAAAGAACTTCATTACGAGGCAGAATTAGTTGTGGTAATTGGAAAACCTGCAAAAGATGTTAAGATCGAAGAAGCAAACAACTATATATTAGGATATACTTGCGGTAATGATGTTACTGCAAGAGACCTGCAGAGAAAGGATGTTCAATGGACAAGGTCAAAATCCTTTGACTCATTTGCTCCAATTGGTCCTTGGATTGAAACAGAAATTGATCCCAATTCGTTATACATAAAATTGATTCTAAATAATGAAATAAAACAAAGATCTAATACCTCAAATTTAATATTCAAACCAAATTTTTTAGTTAGCTTTATTAGTTCGGTTATGACGCTACTGCCTGGAGACGTAATTATGACCGGAACACCTTCTGGAGTAGGTCCGATGAAAGCTGGTGACGAGGTGAGCGTTGTAATTGAAAACATTGGAACACTCACTAATAAAGTAGTTTAAATTATTTTTATGATAGGAGGACTAAGAGTGCTTAAGAAAACCTTGTTAATTTTATTTTCGATTTTATTTGTTTTTGCAAGCACTTCTTTTGCATCTGTTCAAAGTGATCTTGCAAAAGAATACTTTTTATTGGGTGAAAAATATTTAAGTGAGTCAAATTTTGATAAAGCAAAAATGTTTTTCCGGCAAGCAATAGACACGGATCAAACTTATGTTCAAGCATATGATGAATTAGCAAAGTGTTACATTGGTACCAATCAACTTTCTACTGCCATTGATATTGCCTCAAAAGCCCTAAGCATAGATCCAAACTTTACTGATGCAATGCTTACCAAAGGAATAGCATTAAGGAGATTGGGAAGAAATAGTGATGCTATAATTATTTTGTCTGATGCTATTCAAAAAGATCCATCAAATGCTAATATTTATTACAATTTAGGATTAGTTTATTCTAATCAGCATGATGATCTTCAGGCAATTAAAAATTATACAAAAGCAGTTAGTCTTAATCCTAACTTTTCGGATGCAAGGTATCAGCTTGGCCTTTCATATTTAGCCACAGATGACTTGTATAATTCATACCTTCAATTCAGAGCCCTAAAGGACTTGAATTCCTCTCTTGCAAATTCTCTTTTCGATAAAATATATACCATAAAAAACTTAGCAAGTTTGTATCCAGTCAACGTAATTAATGATCAGAGCGTTGAACAACTTCTAAAAAATGCAAATACTGCATTTGAAAAGAAAAATTACGACCGGGCTATAACTTTATATGAAAACGTTTTAATTAAAGCCCCTGACAATTTATTAGCGTCAACAAGACTTGGAGAGATCTTTTGGAAAAGATCAGATAACGGTTTAATCTTTCAAGCATATAAAAATGCAATAAGGCTTGATCCTGATAATGCAAATTATCACTACTATGTGGGAGTTGCTCTAGCAAAGCTTGGAGAAAAACATTTTGCAATGATAGAAGAAAGGATACTAAAGAGTCTAAATCCAGATCTTGCAAACAAACTATTTATAGAGATTTATAAGTATAACTATTAATATAGTACACTATAATAAATATGCCTCTAAAAAATAAAATTAAGGGTATAATTTTTGACTTTGATGGAACGCTCGTGAACACGCTCGAGGACATTGCAACAAGTGCAAATCAAGCCCTTTTAGAAAATAATTTAGATCCATATCCAATAGAAAGTTATAAAGATTTTGTTGGCGAGGGTTCGGAAGTTTTAATAGAACGGATCATCCCTAAAAAGCTATATTCAGAAGAGTTAAAGTCAAAATTACTTAAAGCCTACAGCGAAATCTATATGAAAAATTGGTCAAAAAACAGCAAGCCATATGAAGGAATATATGAAGTTTTAGGTTATTTAAAAGAAAAAAACTATAGGGTTGCAATACTCTCAAACAAGCCAGATTCTTTCACAAAAGAGATGGCAGATTTCTTTTTTCCTAATTTTCCCTTTCTAAAAGTTTTGGGAGCAAGGCCACAAATACCAAAAAAACCACATCCAAAAGCAATTTACGAGATAATTTCACTTTCAAATTTGGAGAAAGAAAATTGGTCAATGGTTGGTGATACCTTTATAGACATATGTACAGCTAAAAATGCGGAAATTTTACCAATCGGCGTTCTTTGGGGATTCAGACCAGATGAAATTCTAAAAGAAAAAAATGTCTTAAATATTAATCAGCCAAAAGACATAATCTCTATCTTAAACAATGATTAATAATAGAAAAATTAATCTAACAAAATTAGTTGAAACCATTTCACAAACACAAACTTTATTTTTCTCAAATACTTTGCTATACGAACACTGTTTAAGGGTTAGCTTCATCGCAAATTTAATATCTAAAGAAATGAACTTAGAAAAGCAAGATAGAATAAACCTGAATCATGCTTGTTTAATGCACGACATAGGAGCATATACTCAAGAAAGATCTTTGCTACTTGAAATTAACAAAAGGAAAGACATAAATATTCGAAGGCATGCATATGCTGGTTATGAATTGCTACGTGATATACCTTTTTTCGAAACCTTCGCACCTATCATAAAAGATCATCACAATGAAAATACGCAAAACCTACTTTCAAAAATTATTTACTTTGCTGATGAAATTGAAGTTTTATTTAGAAATAACAAGTTTACTACTACAAAGGAGCTCAGTCTAAAAACCTATTCCCTTTTTAAAGATAAAAAATCATTTAAAGATGTGTTTGATGCATTTAATAAAATATCAAAAAACGATGTCTTTTTAATTCTGATGAACAATATTGATGAATTAAAGAAGGAAAACTCCTTATTAGTTGGTGATAGATTTGAAATATTGAATAATGAACAATTATTAAGCATGGTAAAAGCTATTGCGAAAAACTTCATCGATGCAAAGAGTGAATTTACAAAATCTCACTCAATCGATGTAACATATACTGCTGTTTCAATTGCTAAAACAATGGGATTTACTCCAGCGGATTGCCAAAAATTAGAAACCGCTGGCTTTTTGCACGATATTGGAAAAATTTTTATCCCGCTTGATATTCTAGAAAAACCTGATAAATTAACAGGAAGTGAATGGCTAACCATGAAATCGCACGCTTATTATACATATTCATTTTTAAACTCTCTGGGATTAGATAAAGAAATTGTAGATATAGCATCTTTTCATCACGAATGTTTAGATGGCAGCGGTTATCCATTTGGTTTGGAGGGGAATGATCTTAGTAAACTACAAAGAATTATGGCAGTTGCAGACGTCTATGCTGCACTTAGACAGCAAAGACCATATAGAACAGATAGAATAAAGCATGAAGAAGCCATTGAAATATTGGAAAAAATGGCAAAAATTGGAAAGATAGATATGGAGATTGTAAAGAGTATACCCTATAATTTGCTTATGCTCTGGGAATATTAAATATACTTGAAGCACCTTACTTTATGATTTTTCTCTACTTCTATAATCTCAGGAAAATTTTCTCTACACTTATCAACTTTTAATTTACATCTTTCCAAAAATGGACACAATCCTGGTTTCGCGCTTTCAAGATTACTTGATGATTCAAAAGTTTCCAATTCTATATCCTTAGTTTTATCAGAATACAAAGATGGAGCTGATTCTATCAAGAGCCTTGTGTAGGGATGCAAGGGATTTCTAAATAACATATCAGTTAAAGCCTCTTCCATCATGACACCTTTGTAGAGAACTATTGATTTGTTACACAGATATTCAACAATAGAGAGATCGTGAGATATTATCATCATTGTAAGATCGCTTTTAGTATATATATCTTCAAATAACTTCAAAATTTGAGCCTTTACAGAGAGATCCAGTGAAGAAACAGGCTCATCGGCAACTAAGAACTTTGGTTTAAGAATTAAAGATCTAGCTATTGCTATTCTTTGCCTTTGGCCACCGCTAAATTGATACGGAAACTTTACAAGATCCTCGATTCTTAATTCAACCTTATCGATTATTTCATTAATTATCTCTCTCCTTTTAATTCTTTCAACACCATTGAGAATAAGTGGTTCCTGGAGTATATCTAAAACCTTCATCCTAGGGTTAAAAGACGAATAAGGATCTTGAAATATGAAAGCAGTGTTTTTTTGAAACTTCCTAAAATCTCTTTTATTTAATTTAAAAATATCATTGTTATAGTAGTAAAGAGTACCACTTGATGGTTTTTCTAACCCTACAAAAATTTTTCCAAGTGTACTCTTGCCCGATCCGGTTTCTCCAACTACCCCTAAAATATCCCTATCATGAATATTAATATTTATATTGGTTAAAACATTTGATCTATCATTCTTAATTCCAAAAAAACTTTTTCTAAAAAAATTTTTATAAATATTTTTTGCTTGGAATAACATCACTTGAATGCAGCCTTATTAAAACAGGCTACAAATCTATCGTTGTCTACAGGTTCTAAAGATATAGGTTCGTTACATCTTTTTGTTGCAAAGTCGCATCTGGGCAAAAAAGGGCATGTATCATTAGGAAATTCATCTAAAGATAAGATGCTGCCTTTGATTCCCTTTACAATTTCCAATTTGTTATTAATTCTTCTTGGCATAGAAGATAGAAGGCCAAATGTATAAGGATGCAAAGGATTTCTTAACACGTCCTTTGTTTTGCCGCTTTCTACTATTCTTCCACAATACATTACTACTACCCTATCTGTATTTTCCCAAATAACTCCTAAATCATGGGAGATAAGTATAAGAGAAAAATTCAATCTCTTCTTAAAGGCCTTTATCAAATCTAAAATATCTTTCTGCACCGTTACGTCCAGAGCAGTTGTTGGCTCATCGGCTATAACAACCTTAGGATTACAAGAAATTGCAATGGCAATCATTACTCTTTGTCTAATACCACCACTAAGCATAAATGGATATTTACTTAAAACCAATTCAGGTTGATCAATTTTTACATCCTTCAAAAGATTTAAAGCAACTTCAACTGCCTTGGACCTTTTATAAATTCCATGCGCTAAAAGTATTTCAGTTATTTGTTCTTTTACAGTCAAGAGCGGATGAAGAGAGCTCATTGGATCCTGAAAAATTATTGAAATATCTCTCCCTCTAATTTCCCTAACTTGATTTTCGCTGAGTTTCAAAATATTTTTATCATTAAAAAGTATAGAACCTGAAAATAATTTTGAATTTTTTGGCATTAATTTTAAAATCGAATTTGCAAGAATTGTTTTACCAGAACCTGATTCTCCTACAACACCTAAAAATTCATTTTGATTAAGACTAAAATTTACATTATTTAAAACTTTTGACCATCTTTTTTTCTTTTCAGAATAAATTCCTAAAGACAAATTTTTTATCTCCAGTAATGACATTAATAAATTCTAATTACCACTTATTGTTGTGAATAATTGACTTATCTAATTCACCATGAGGTTTTTTCTTCTCTGCAGGATAACCCAATGAAGCAATTGCAAATGGAATTAAATTATCAGGAATATTAAATATTTTTCTCAAACCGTTCATCCTCTCTTCTACAGGGTAAATGCCAACCCAGCAAGATCCTATACCAAGCGCTGTTGCCGCAATAAGAATGTTTTCCATTGCCGCTGAACAATTTAGAGGCCATCTGCCAGGATATTTTTCAAGAGATGGATCTGCAACTACAACTATTGCAACATTAGCTTTAAGAAGCATATGAGCATATTGATGATAGTTAATAACTTCTTTTAGTAAATTCTTATCCTTCACTACTATATAGTGACAAACATTACTCCCACCTGCTGAAGGGGCAGACATTGCCGCTCTTAAAATAGTTTCTATATCTTCTTGAGGAATTTCTTTATCTGTATACATCCTTATACTTCTTCTGTTAAACAACGCTTCTATAGCATCCATATAATTACCTCCATAATAAAAGTTTTATCAACATTTTAAAAGATTTTCAGCAATAATTAGAATATCAACAGGCCAAAATACTTGAGGCCTAGGATATGCAACCTTTGGCAAACCTTTTACAGACCTACTTGAAAGAATTTTATCTTTAAAATATATAGGAATATTTTCTAACCCATATAAAGCACCAAACAAAGAACCTACTAAAGCACAATTTTTGGAAGTGTCTCCTCCTCTTATTGATGTTTTTATGATTGATTCCTCAAAGGTATTTGAGTTTAATACTTCATAGAACAAATTTTGAATGCAAACTAAAACGTTTTCAGAGTTTTTATTGTGATCTGAATGAACTCGTATTTTCGCATCAATCAAAGCATTCTTTACATTATCAGAAAAATCACTTTCACTTACAAATCTAACAATATATTTATATAAATCTTCTTTTGATAGTTTTCTTTTTAAAGCTAACCTTATGCTATATAAAAATATTTTTGCACACTCTAAACAAAGAGAATTTGGATTAGTTATCTTACAATCAGTTTCCACGATATCAAAAGCCTCTTCGAACGAAAAATTTAAAGTAAATATTGCTATAGGAATAACTCTTAACAAAAAAGAATTCGAAATATCATCAATAGATTCAGAAACATAGTTTTTTGGAATATGAGACAAAGAATTAAGGACGCTAAAAGCGCTTGACTCTGAAAAACTAACTTCTACTGGTTCAGAATTATACCAATATAAATAAGATTCTATAACTTTTTTAGGCTCATACAGGCAATATTTTGATAAAACTCTTGACAAAATAATAACAATTTCAGAATTTACAGGTTCTAACATTTGATTTTCAATAGTAAAGTCAATAATTTTTTCGTTACTATTAGAATATCCAAACGAATCGCCAATCACCAAACCAATCAGGGTACCTTGAACCTTAGAAAGCAATTCTTTATCCTTAACACTCCTGCCAAGCTTAGGAACTTCTGTCTGATTAAGATTAAGAATATTTTCAAGCAGTGGCCTATAGAGTACACTCTTCCAATTCTTGCCAATAAAATCTCTTATTACTTCATACTTCCCTCCAAAACACACCTGGCCGCATCCGCTATAACCTTGCTTTGAGTATACGATTTCTTTACCCATTTCGTCGTAAAGATTTAACCCATTTCCAATTAAAAGAGCATGAGATGCAGCATATGAAAATGTTGTTGGACTTGAACAATCAATTGCAAAAACCCCTTCACCCACTGAGCATAGAGCTAATCTATAAGAAAAAGATGGAACACATTTATATTTAAAAGGATAACAAAGAATTGAATTAGTCCTACTATTTTTATCAGCTTCATATGAGGTAAGAATGACATTAGATTTAAGATTACAATTCGTTTTCTGTTCATTTCTATACACACAATCTAAACCCTTTGTCCAATAAAATAAATCATCAAAATTAAATGAGTTAACCACTCCCAAAACCAATTCTTTATTGGACAAAAGCGCAATTGAAACGCATGCACCCCTGTAACCTTTTATAAATGGTTCTAAACCAGAAAGAGCTGAAACTATCCAATATATATTGTTTTCATGGGCTGATTGTGATACTATTCCCATAGATTCACAGTGAAATCCATATTCTGGAAATTTTTTCTTTAAAGATAAGTAAATTTTCTCTTCAATATCCTCAACTTTGTTCAAAGCTAATTTTGGATTTTCTATAAATAATTTATCGAAGTATGATCCAACATCTTTAGCTAAAGATAAAGCTATATTTAATTCATTATAAAATAAAACCTCTTGCACTATTCACCCCTTTTCTAATAGTAAATTATTTCAATCTAGATTTTGCTCCTAATTTATAAAGAATGTTTGCCATTATACAAAAACCTGTCAAAGCAAATATTATCAAATTAATTCCTACTAAAAAAGTTAATATAAACCAGTAAGGATTCAAAAAAAGTCCTAAGAAAAGACTAACCAATACAAATATACCTGCTACAAGAAATATAATCCTTTCAAGATACCAGTTCTGTGTAGGAGCTCTATACATAATATTATCACCTCTTAAAAATCTTTTTTATGTCAAACTTTATTTTTCCTTCTTTAATCTTAATTTCAGTATCCTTGTAGATAAAGTAAAGAATAGGAAGCAATGTCCAGGAAAAAATCGTAACTGCTACTTCTCCTGCCATTAACGATATAGCCATTCCTTGAAATATAGGATCAAAGAGTATTACGCTTGAACCAACTACCACCGCAGCTGCAGTTAAAAACATCGGTCTAAACCTAACCAGACAACCCTCAATTATTGACTCTTTCAAAGGAACTCCTTCATTTAATTTCATCTCTATAAAATCCACTAAAATAATCGAATTTCTAACTACTATACCAGCACCTGCAATGAATCCTATCATTGAAGTAGCAGTAAAAAATGCGTTCAAAAGTGCATGTGCAGGCAAAATACCTATCAAAGAAAGAGGTATAGGAGCCATAATAATAAGAGGAGTAATATACGACTTAAACCAACCGACTATCATTACATAAATTATAATTAAGACCACCGCAAAGGCTATTCCAAGGTCTCTAAATACTTCATAAGTTATCTGCCATTCACCATCCCACTTTACTGAATAATTTAAGCCAAGTGGAGGCTCGTGTGTAAAATAAAGCTTAAGAGGATTATTGCCTGGCACTTTTATCTCAGAAATAGGTTTATTCATTCTCAAAATTGCATATATAGGACTTTCTTCTCTTCCAGCTACATCACCAATAACATAAACAACTCGTCTAAGATTTTTTCTGTATATGGGTTGATCTTCACTAGTTTTCTCTAGTGTCACCAATTCAGCAAGCGAAACCATATGATTTGTTGCTGAAGGAAGCGAAATACTTTGTAAACCATCAAGGCTTGCCCTATTTTTCAAAGGAGCCTGAACCCAAATCTCTACAGGCTCTCTACTGTGATCGGTATGCAAAAGTCCTGCATCGCTTCCGTGAAGTGCCATCTGAAGACTTTGTGCGATAGCATAAGTTGAAATACCATTATACATAGCCTTTTCTTTATCAACCTTAAAAATATATTTTGTTTGTTCCTCATTTTGCAACCAATCAACGTCCACAACATCACGCGTTTTTTTGAAAATATCTTCGATCTTAGAAGCAATCTTTAATTGTTCGTTAAAACTAGGGCCATAAACTTCTGCAACAAGGGTACTTAATACAGGAGGTCCAGGAGGCACTTCAACAATTTTTATTCTCGCATTATAAGCACTGGCAATTTGATCGATAGGTTTCCTAATTCTTTTTGCAATATCGTGACTTTGGGCACTTCTCTCATCCTTAGGTACCAAATTTATTTGAATATCAGCTACATCATCGCCCTTTCTAAGAAAATAGTGTCTTACAAGTCCATTAAAGGTTATTGGGGAAGCTGTCCCAGAATATATTTGATAATTTTCAACTTCAGGAACAGTTCTAATATATTCAGCTATTTTTTCAGCAAGAGCATTTGTAGTTTCAAGAGTAGTACCCTTTGGAGTGTCTATTAAAACCTGAATTTCACTTTTGTTATCAAATGGCAACATTTTTACCATAACTATTTTTAAGGGCAAAAGTGCCACAGCAGCTAAAAGACATACAATAGTAAAAATTATAAATGTAGTTCTTTTTTTACCACTTTCTAACATTAATGTAAGATTTTTCCTGTATATTTTATTAAAAGATGATATTATCCTATTTTCTTTCTCTTTTTGTGTTCTTTTAACGTTTTTCAAAACAATATAGCTAAGCCATGGACTAATTATAAATGCAATAAGCAGTGAAATTATCATGGCAGCAGAAGCGCCAATAGGAATCGGTTTCATATATGGACCCATCATACCAGAAACAAATGCCATGGGTAAAAGTGCTGCTATTACCGTAAAAGTAGCAAGAATTGTAGGATTACCTACTTCATTAACTGCCTGAAGAGCAACAAGTACAGAAACCTCTTTCTCTCTAAAGTGTCTGTGTATGTTTTCTACAACAACAATAGCATCATCTACTAAAATACCTATAGAAAATATCAAAGCAAATAGAGTAACCCTGTTTAAAGTAAAACCAAATAAATAAGTTGCCAAAAGAGTGAGAGCTAAAGTAACAGGAATTGCTACAGCAACAACTAAGGCCTCTCTAATTCCAAGACTTAAACCTATAAGGACTGTAACTGAAACTGCAGCAAGCAGCATATGCTCTAACAACTCATTTGATTTCTCGTTGGCTGTATTTCCGTAATTTCTAGTCGTAGTTACAACAACGCCATTTGGTATAACATTACCTTTTAATCTAGAAATATCGTTTAATAATCTCCCTGCTAGCTCAGTAGCATTTGTACCTTTCTTTTTTGCAATCGTTATAGTAACTGCAGGGTAAATACTAGATTTTTCTATACCAGGTATATCTTTTTTCCAGGATGGACCAAAACCCATAAATACATAATTTTTTGCTTCCTGAGGACCATCAGTAATAGTAGCAACATCACTAAGTTTAACAGGTCTGCCATCAAAAACCCCAACAATCACGTTTCCTACATCATTTGCATCTTTAAGAAAAGTTCCGGTTTCAACTAAATATTCGTAGTTATTTAAAGGAAAAGATCCTGAAGAAAGTGAAACGTTAGCAGAACTTATCATTTGAGAAATTTGCATAGGTGATATATGGTAGGATTTTAGCTTTATTGGGTCAATATCAACCCTTACCTCTCTTTTTGGACCACCTATTATGTGCGTTTCTGCCACATCAGAATCTTTTTTCAGATAGTCACAAGTTTCCAAAGCGATTTTTCTAAGTTCATAGCTATCATACTCATTACTCCATAAAGTTAGAGCCAAAACCGGAACATCATCAATAGATTTCGGCTTTACAATAGGCATTGAAACTCCGGGAGGAATTAAATCAAGATGAGAAAAGAGTTTTGTGTAAAGGTTTGTAATACTCTTTTCCATATCTTCTCCAACTTTATATCTAACCGTTACCATGCTTAACCCTGGCTTAGAAACAGAATATATATACTCTACACCCTTAATTTCCCATAAAAATTTTTCCATAGGCTTTGTTACCCTTTCCTCAACTTCTTTTGCTGAGGCTCCAGGATATTGAACAAAAACGTCAATCATAGGGACAACTATTTGCGGATCCTCTTCTCTGGGAGTAACAATTACAGCAAAAACGCCTAAAATTAAAGCTGTTATAACTATCAAAGGAGTAAGCTTAGATCTTATAAAAAGTTGTGCAATTTTACCAGCTAAACCAAACTTCATAATTTTTCCCCTAACTTCCTTTTACAATCGCACCGTCAAAAGCATTTTCAGTGCCTTCAACAATTATTTTTTCTCCGTTTGAAAGTCCTGATAATACTTCTACCGTATTTTTGTATTTTTCACCTAGCTTAACCATTCTATAGCTTACCAACCCTTTGTCATCCACAACATACACACCAATTAACCCACCCTTTCTCACAATAGCTGTTTCCGGGATAGCAATTGCTCTTTTTGTACCTATATTAAAATATGCCTTCCCATACATTCCACTTTTAAAATCACCCGAGCCAAGATCAATTTTTACCACAAAGGACCTAGACATTGGATCTACTGAAGGAACAATTTCTGATATCTTTCCCTCGATTTCAGGCATAGAATCAATTTTTACTTTTACAATTGAACCAACTTTTAAATCTTGAGAGTATTTGGAATCAACGTTAGCATCTAATTCAAAACTAGAAGTGTTCTCTACATTAAGTAAAGGCATACCAGGCATTGCAGTAGTACCAACATCAACCTTTTTGGATGATACAACCCCAGAAATAGGTGAAGTTACGGTATAAAAACTTCTTACAACTCTTGCCTCATCTAAAGCTGCCTTTGCCCTTTCATAATTAGTTTGAGCTAATTCTTTTTGTGTGGTAATTTGATCCATCTCTTGTTGGCTCAAAGCCTTCTCATCATATAGTGCCTTATATCTCATATAGGTAGCATTACTTAATGATAAATTTAGTTTCGCAGCATCAAGATTTTTTTCTGCCTGTCTTACTCTTTCAGATGCATCCTGATCATAGATTGTCAAAAGCACCTGTCCTTCCGAAACCCTATCTCCATCTTTAACGTTAACAGAAGTAATAGTTCCCATTACTTTACTGGTAATAACACTTATTACTTTAGCCTTTACAGTACCTGTAGCCTCTAAATACTTCGGCAAGTCAACTTCATTTACCGTTTGAAGCTTTACGCCCTCTATAGTTTTATTTTCCATTTTCTCTGGACGATTTGAAGAACATCCTGAAACAAGAAAAACAGCAAACAATAATATCAAGAAAAATATGAAATAAAAACGGAATAATTTCAAATCTTTAAACATCTTATATCCTCCCTTTAAAAGACTTACTTGATTCCCAATTCCGAAAGCAAAATTCCACTTTTGTAATCTAAATCAACTAAAGACATAAAATATTTATTCTCTTTATCAACCAGATTTGCCCTTATGTTATCCAAATTTGTTTGTGCATCTAATAAATCAATAAAAGGTGAAAGAGCATTTTGATATCTGTGTAAAATAATTTTTGTGTCTTCTTCTGCACTAGCTAGAGCACCTTTTGCAAGCTCTAAATTCTCTTTAGCCTCTTTCACTCCAAGATAAGAACTATAAACTTCTAAAGAAATAGCATCTTCTAAAGCCTTTAAATTTTCTTCAACCATTTTTTGTTCAGCTTTAGCCTTTTTTATTTCATTTTCTCTTTTTGCCCCATCAAATATGTTCCAGCTTAAATATGTTAAAAATTGATAGCTACTCCCTTCAGAACCAAAAATATTACTGTGATCGTTCATCTGATAAGTAAATGAAAGTCCTATATAAGGCAAATATCCAGAGGTTGTCAATTCTATATTCTTTTTTGCAATTTTGTTTCTTAATTCAATTGCCCTTAAATCAGCCCGATTAAGGCTTGCATTTTTATAATAATCTTCGTTTTGAAGCTTAATGGGTAAATCAAAATTTCCAGATGGAATTACATTTTCTTTAATGCCTAACACAAGACCAAAAGTCCTTTGTGATATTTCAAAATTCTTCCTGGCACTTACAAGTCTTTCTTTTGCTGCTAAAACAGAGGTTTCAGCCCTTAAAACATCTGAATAAACGCTTAAACCTACTTTATAATTAATTTTTGCAATCTTTTCATGTTCTAAAGCATCGTCAAGAGCTTTTTGGGCTACATTTAAATATTCTTTAGCAGTTTGAACTTCTAAATAACTTTTTATAACGTTATAAACAACTTCTTCTTTTTTTCTCTTGTAACTAAGTTTTTGTGCTTGAAGTTCTTTTTTCGCCATATCAATAGCCAGTAAGGCCTTTTTTGAAAAGATCAACTGATCGACAGTAAAAGTTGTCTGATAATCGTTAATAGATGAAGGATTGTTTAAAGAGTTTATTTCAAAATCGTTTTGTGTAAATCTTCCTTCATTTAATTTCGCCATAAATGCGTATGTAGGATTGTTTGTCCTCAGGTAGGTCTCACTAAAAGAAAGTTTAGGTAAATAACTGCTTCGAGCAATTCCCAAATCTGCTTCCTTTGAAATAATAGACTCAGAAAGAAATTTTAGCTCGTGATTATTTACTAATGCATACTGTATAGCTTCATTTAAGTCTAAACTTATTGGTTCTGAAAAAGAAATTTGAGGAGTTAAAAAAATAAATAAAAGTATAAAAAAAATAAATCTCATTACTTTCCTCCATAAATTAACTTCAATTGATAATATTTTACAATAAAAAATGAATATTATATCTAATTTTCTTTTTATACATAATTATATTTAAAATTATTTAAAAAAAATAGTCAAGTTAATTGATTAAATTAAAAATTTAAAATTACTATTCGAAATACAGATAATTATTTTTTATTTATACAAGTGACAGATATATATAGACATAATAATATCTTTTATTGCCACAAAGGAATAAAGTAAGAAGGGATGAAGACACTCTTAAAGAATAAGAATAAAAACCTGATCAAGATCGAACAGGATCAAGGAGCAACTAAGACATATATAAGTACTGTTAAAAATATTATATCCCTTCTTAATAAGCATTAAGATATAAAAATAATTTAATATACCAATTAAACTTAAAGGTACTAATTAAAATCATCAATATCTACACTAACAATGTTTCTACCTAAATTCTTAGATTTGTAAAGCATTTTATCAGCATTTTTCAACATCAATTCCACTTTATCTTCTAGCCTATTTGATATTCCAATTGATAATGTAATTTTTATGCTTCTATCCTGGTCTTTAAATTCATAACATGAAACTTTTTGCCTCAAAGAATCAAAAACATTATAGGAACTTTCTCCCATGACTCCCATAACACAAAATTCATCTCCACCTAATCTGGCAACAATATCACCTGCTCTAAATCTATCTTTTAAAATTTTTGCAAGAGTTTTTAGCACAAAATCCCCAAAAAGATGGCCATATGTATCATTTATATATTTAAAGTTATCAATATCAATTATTGCTAAAGAAATGGACAGATTATTTCTCTTTGCATTCTCTAATAGCTTTTCACCAATATCAAATAAAAATCTTCTATTATATAGCCCTGTAAGAAAATCTGTAGTAGCATAAATTCTTTGAGATTCGAACATTTCTAAGATTTCTAAGTTTTGCATTACTCTTAAACAAAATTCTTCTTTATTAAAGGGTTTTAAAATAAAATCATTAGCACCACGTTTTAAAAATTCAACAGTCAATATACTATTTGAATATGAACTTATACCAATAATAGCCATTTGTTCCTTTGTGTAAATTTTTCTAACCTCATTTACTAGATCTGAACCTCTCATACCAGGCATATTCTCATCAATCAACATTAATTTAATATCTTTATTTTTCTCTAAAATAGATAGAGTCTCATCAGAATTAATAGCAGTAAAAACTTGAAGATTATGTAAACTCAAAATATCTTCCATAAACTTTCTAGCAACAGAAGAATCATCAACTATAAGAACTTTTAATTTTTTATTCTTATATAATCTTTTAACAATTTTAATAACATAATCCAGGCTATTATTACTATCCTTTAATACGTAGTCTGCTACCCCCTTTTTTATTAAAGTATCTCTAATATCATCGTTTATAGTAGAAGTAAAAACTATCGTTGGAATTTTATGTTTAATACAAATATCCACAGCTTCTGCGTTTGGTGCATCTGGCAAAACCAGACCTAAAATAGCACATAAAATCCTTTCTACATTTTTATCAATAAAATCTTCAAGTTCTTTAAAAGAATTAAAAATTAATGGCTCCAGATCTGTATCCTGTTTAATAGCACTATAAAGATACTTCGATATAAACTTGCTGTATTCACATATTAAAACAAACAGTCTATGCCTCCTTAAATTACAACAAAAAAGTTTTAATAATAATTATTATAAAATAAATTAAAATTTTTTAATAACATTATGATATTATGTAATTTACTTTCATGCCCACTAAAAAAGTATTGAATTCTCCTTGTTTACAATATTAGAAAATTTATTATAACTTAATAGATTTATCTAATTTCTTTTATTCTCATATTCTTTAAGTAATTTCACAAAAAGATCAGGAACTAATTTCATTTCCCTATCACTCAACACACAAGCGATTCTCATTTGCGTATTGGCATATGGATTATTGTTTTTATAAAAGCCTTCTGCAGGGGCTACAAGCAAGGTATAATTTACACCATTAATTTCTACACTACCCTCACTAGCACAATACATAACAAAATCGTTCGCATCGAATCCAGGTTTTACCACATTTCTAACATCTACCATAGAATATATTGCTGCTTCCGGTCGAGTTACTATTAGTTCTGGCATAAGTGATTTCAGACCCATATACAATTCACTTAAAATCCTTTTATAATAAAATCTTAAAGATGCAACCCAACCTTGAATGTCTTTTTCAGTTTCTTCATTAATTGCCGAAGCTATATACTGGTCAATAGAAGAGGGACACAGATAAGTAGTATTAGCAGCTCTAGCTTGTTCAAAAAACAATTGGTTATCTGTAACCAACGCTCCCATTCGAAGCCCACAGGCATTAAAGAGCTTAGAAAAAGATTCTATGCTAATTCTTATTTTTGCTGAAGTAATCCCAGGGACTTCATCTTCAGAAATATTCCATATAGAAGGTGCAAATTTTATATCATCTCTATAATAAAGTCCTCTATATGCCTCATCACTTATAAAAAATATATTATGCTTAATACAAATTTTAGCAAACTTGTTTATGGTTTCCTGAGTCATTAGTGTTCCTGATGGATTGTCATAAGGTATTATCAAAAAAGCTGAAGGATTTTTTTCTTTAATTACCCTTTCGATAGTATCGATGTCTATATCGCTAAATATCCCGTCAGAGTTCAATTCCCTATCTATTGCCACTATGTCCCTGCCAAGTTCATCAGAAATTGAAATATAGTTAGTATAAACAGGGTCTAGCATCATAAGAGGTTTATTAACACCTGCAAATTTACCACAAGCTCCAAGTATTACTAGCTTCATAATATGCGAAGCTCCAGTATCTACCAAAGTAAAGAGTTCAGGATCTATACCAGGTTTTAAAAAAGATTTTATTATCTTTTTAAAAGTCTGATTCACAGAATCAATACCCTCTGTTTGAGTATATCTCCATATTCCCTTTTTTAAATTTTCATCCTCTACAAACAATAATCTTTTTAACATTGCCGGATGTGTAGGAAGGGAAATATTTCCTATCGCAACATTAATGGCATTTACATATTCTCCTGTACTTTTAAGCCTATTTGAAAAGACTATACTTGACTTTCTAATACAAGAAGGCGCAATAGAGTTAAAAAAGTCACTCATAGATACCTTCGAATTACCCATCATTAACCCTCCAATAATTAAGTCATAAACATATAAAAAAGTCTAAATTATCTAATAATTAAAGTCAATTCAAATTTTTCAGATAAATTAAAAAACTAAAATTCTCTCCAGGATCCTTTTACAATCTTAAACCTCAATCCAAGAGGTGGACCAACCCAATTATCTGTTATTAAAGAGAAGGTTATTGTAGAACCATCGTTAAACAAACTACTAGAATTGGGATCTTCATTCAAAATTAATAAAGATCCCAAAATATTTCCTGATATATCAGCGGAGTTTAGCACAACAACGTTTGAATTAACCGTTTCGTTAAGTCCTACATATATTGAACTAGCGTATAGTGAAGAACTCTTAAGAAAACCTTTTAAACTCGAATCTGACGAGCTAATATTAAAAATCTTATTAATATATACGTTCGAACCTGCTAAATCAACAGATCCAGCATCCAAAATATATAAATTATCAAAGTTTAACTGAGAATTGTTAGATACTAACTGTCCATATATCTTAGAATCTCCTTCTACATTCAAAGCTTTATTTACACTCATATAAGAATTATTCTCTACCTGAAGATCTCCTTTAATCTGAACTCCATTATTTACAATCAATTTAGAGGGATTGGTCAGGTTTAGATTTTTTTTAACAAAAAGAGAGTCACCAACGTTCAGAGTACTAGAATTTAAGAAGTTTAGATCAGATAAAACAATTAAGCCATTTTTAATATTTACCTCTTTACTGCCCAAAAAAAGATTCCCCTTTACAAAAAGTTGCCCATTGAAATCAAAATTAACATTGGATGGGAGAAATAAGTCCCCATAAGTAGAAACATCAGAAAAAAACGTTATTTTACAATTGCTTTGAAGATTATTTATCTTCAAATTAGTACCTAATCTTAAAGGAACCAAATAAGTCTGGTTACAATTCAGAAAATTAACTACAGGTGCATTGTTTGCAGGATCTAGATAGTTGATAACGAGCCCAGAAGGTAAATTTTTTAAATTCTCTAAATACTCTTGCCAAAATGGTAAGCTTTCATCAAAGTTTATTTTAGTTGGTTGAGATAATCTTAATATTCCATCAGTATTTGATTCAAAAAAAATATTAGGATAAGAGTCATCAAGATAATTAATTAAAACTCCACTCAAAGCACTATCGCTTGTTTTGGTTATAACCTTCACGTGGCCTATTGAAGAAAAACTTTTTCTTACTGCTAAAGCATATTTGGGAATCGAAAGCTCTTTTTTTACTAAAACCTCCACACTTTTACCCATAGAACTTGCAGTTAATTTTTTATATAAGCCGATATCATTTACAACAATCTTCACAGGTATTGAATTTACTACTACGTTTTCTCCAGAATATTCTGGATCAAGGGAAAGTTTCAAAACAGCATCGTTTATAGCCTTTTCACAAGCAATAAGATAATTGGCGTTTGTTTTGACTACAATATTGGTATTTAATGAATTTTTAATAGCAAAAAACGTAATAGATAGTGCAATAATTATAAAAAACATTGTAAGCACAACAAAGAGGAGAGTAAAACCCCTTTTAGATATTTCGCAGTTTAATATATTTTTCAAAGCATGTTTTCTCCGGCGCGTCAATATCAATTAATATCTTTACCATATCGCCTGAAGAGTCTTCTATAAAATTTCCCTCTTCTACTCTACCTCTATAAGCAGCAAGACCAGATACGTGTACATCAGGAGCATTCATTGGTTCGGTATTGCCATTTACATATCTCATTAAAAAGCCATCTGAAACAAAATACCCTACCCTTTCATAGTTACCATCTCCTTCTGGATAACTTTCATTTGGGATGTTAGATAAATCAAGATTAAAGAATATAGCATTCTGGTTTATGACTATTCCCGGATCTACTATATTATTTTTTGCTAATAACATATTTTTATAGCCGCTCTGTCTAATTTCCTGTTCAATTCTTAGCATCATAAACGAACTTTCAGAAATTATTTCATCTTTACCCTGTATTTTTGTTAAAACTTTGGAAGAATTATAAAGATTTATTGCTAGAGTTAATACTATCACACAACTAAGTAGCACTGACAACAAAATTTCTAAAAAGGAAACCCCATCTTTAAAACTATTTTCAAATTTCGGTTTGCAAGGTAACATCTTCAAATCTTTTAGGAATTCCACTATCAAAAACATTTACAATTATCAATTTTTTACTGTAATTAATTGTCTTTTTAATATTTACTTTAAAACAGTCTTTATCAAAACAGTAAGTTTCTACAATATTTAAATCCTGATTAGTTTTGTCTGATAATGCTCTCTCAAAACTACTTTGCGCAATTTCAAGAGCTTTGTTGTATATATGTAAATCTTTTTCTATAATTAGAGAACGAGATAGACTACCAAAAGAGATTAGCATAAAAATAGATAAAATAAAGATACTTACTACAATCTCCAATAAAGTAATACCATCTCTATCAATCAAAAACCTTATTTACCCCCAGTACAAAAAGTGGTGTCCACGACAGGAATCGAACCTGTGACCCCCGGATTAGGAATCCGATGCTCTATCCTACTGAGCTACGTGGACACTTAACTTAATAATAAAATAAATACTTATATTAAGTTACCAAAATAACCCTATTATGTCAATTTAGATATATTATGTTTTAATATAAACTATGGCTGAAAAGGTAAGCTTAAAATATAATTTTGATGATAAACCTCCATTATATATAATCTTTCTTCAAGGCTTGCAATGGCTAGTCTTAATACTTCCTCCCTTAGTAATTGTAGCAAGTACCATAGCAAAACTAGACAACTTTTCATATTCAGAAGAAGTAAGTTTTCTCACAAAAATATTTCTAATTTCAGGAATTTTTCAGATACTTCAATTAAAATATGGTCACAAACTTCCTCTTTTGATTGGACCATCTACTGCTTTAATGCTAGGTTTTGTTTTGAATCCGGGTGCCTCTTTAGAAGAAATTTCGTTTGCTTCAATATCAGTAGGTGTATTCATACTACTTCTTGCAAAGAGTAATATAATAAAGAGATTTTCAATACTTCAATCCAAGGGCATTACAGTAAGTGTACTACTATTAATAGGGATTTCTCTTATTCCCATAGCAATAAATCTAGCCTTTTCATCAGCTTCATTTACTTTTACTGAAAACATCACTTTTATTCTGATATTATCGATAATTACGATTTTCTTTTCCAAGCAAAGTTTTCCCCTATCAAAATTTTCGATCTTTTTTTTTATGAGCATATCTTCAATCATTTTATTAATATTTATAAAGCCTATGCACACAGAACCTGTTTTAAGTGCTAATTTATTTTCACTCCAAATGCCAAAATTCAATCCCGTCATAACAATATCCTTTTTATTTTGTTATCTTGGAGTAGTAATAAACGAGATAGGCTCTACTCAATCTCTTTTCGGAGTGCTAAATATTCCCCCATCTCTTGAAAAAACAAATAAAGGCATTCTATTTGACGCTATATCTGGAATATTTTCTGGAATTTTTGGGTCAGTTGGAACTGTTAGCTATTCGCTTACGCCTGCCTTGATAGTAATGACGCAAAACGCATCAAAGTATTCGTTTTACCTTGTTGGTCTAATATTTATACTCGCCTCGCTATACCCTACTCTGGTTGGGATTTTCGTGCAGATACCTACTCAGGTAATTGCAGCTTCTCTTCTAGTGGTGGGATATATCCAGATAGAGGCAGCGATAAAGCTTTCAAAATCAGAAAAGGGTTATCACAGTCTTCACATAGGCATAATTTCTTTTTTGGGATACTTAATCATTCCATACATCTTCGAAAAAATAGTAATTACTCTGCCAGAGTCAAACATCTTATCAGGTCTTTTCTTAAATGGCTTTAGCACTGGATTACTATCAGCAATTATTGCAGAAATTATCTACAGAATTTTCAACAAAGTGCAAAACATACAGTCAAAATAGTAATCTTTCTTATTTCAAAAATTTACTAAGTTTATGTATAATAAAATCTAATCATCAGAAAGGGGGGTGGGCTTAGTGAAAAAGATTTTTGTTCTTTTGTTAGTAATTGCAGTTGCCTCACTTGTATCTATAGGTTGTTCTAACAACAGTAAAACTAAAACTATAGTCATTGGATCGAAACCATTTAATGAACAGTACATAGTTGCAAATATGATGGCAACACTATTGAAAGAAAATGGATTTAATGTAGAGATAAAAGAAGGCCTGGGCGGGTCTTTAATTAATTTTGAAGCCTTGAAAAAGGATCAAGCGGTATGGGTAGGGATATTGGCCCTTTTTTTGACGCATTAGCCTATCTGGTTGAAAGATTTTTACAAAAGAGATTCAATAATGTTTGACGAAATATTAAGCTCATTTTACGTTCACATACTGCTTACATATATATATTTAATCTTAAGCATAGTCATAGACATACCTCTTGCGATAATATCTTTAAAAAATCGCCACATTGCAAATTTCATAATAGGATTTTGCAATTTAGTCCAGGCAATACCTAACTTTGCAGTGGTAGCTATAGTAGTACCATTATTTGGCATAGGATTTAAACCTGCAATATTAGCAATATTTTTAAGAATATTGATGCCTATTGTAAAAAACACTTATTATGGACTAATTAACATAGATATTTTGGTATTAGAGTCGTCAAAAGGAATGGGTTTGAGCGAGTGGCAGATATTAAGATATATAAGATTTCCAAATGCCTATCCATCAATATTTGCTGGAATAAAGTTTGCAGCTATATTGTCAAATTCTGTCGCTATATTGACCGCTATAATTGGAAGCAGCGGTCTTGGATCAATAATATTTGAAGGTCTAGCAAGTTTTAACATAAATAAAATTCTGGCTGGCTCAATACCAGCAATCCTTATTGCATTATTTATGGACATAAGCTTTTCAATGATAGAAAAGAAATTCTTTACTTACCCAGATATCATAAACAAAAATCATTCCTAGAAAAGGCTCTTAGGCAAATTTTTTAATTTTAATTATCCAACTTAAAGCTTACAAAATCCTTGACAAGCAAACACTTAAGTGATAGTTTATTTACAAATAGAAGCCATGAAGGCTTTTAACCTTAGAAAAGGTTAGCTTTCATGGCTTCTATTTTTTAATACACATATAAAGGGGGTGTAAAAAAAAAGAGATTTTTGTAATCATATTGATTACAGATCTTTAAAAATTAATTAGAAAGGGAGGAGTTAAATGCACATTCCAGATGGTTATCTTAGTCCGCAAACATGTGCTGTAATGGGAGCTGTTATGCTTCCTGTGTGGTGGACATCAGTAAAAAAGGTCCAAACTACTATCAATAAAAAGTATGTACCATTAATGGCGCTTGGTGCAGCGTTTTCATTTGTAATAATGATGTATAACGTTCCAATTCCAGACGGCACTACTGCACATGCAGTTGGAGGTTCGCTTCTTGCAATAATATTTGGGCCGTGGGCTGCGACATTATGTATAACAATTGCTCTTGCAATTCAAGCACTTCTCTTTGGTGATGGAGGTATACTTGCTTTCGGTGCAAACTGCTTTAATATGGCATTTGTTTTACCGTTTACTTCTTATTATATTTACAAAATATTAACAACAAATTCTGAAATAACAAGTGCAAGAAGATATGTTGCTGGGTTTATTGGAGGCTATATTGGTATAGTTCTTGCAGCAATCTGCGCAGGGATAGAACTTGGACTTCAACCTCTACTATTTCACACAGCTGCAGGCGTGCCTCTATACTGTCCATACCCATTAAACCTTGCAGTACCAGCAATGGCATTTGCACACTTGACTGTAGCAGGTCCTGTTGAAGGAGTGATCACTGCTCTCGCCATCAAGTATTTACAGGTAAGCAATCCCGAAATGCTTAATATAGAAAAAATTAAAGCACCATCAAAAGCCTTCAGTTATGCAAAGCTTTGGATAGGTATGGCAATAGTTGCAATACTTACTCCACTTGGGCTCCTTGCATCTGGTAGTGCCTGGGGAGAATGGGGAGCAGACGAACTAAAGGAAAAACTTGGTTTTGTCCCAGAAGGTCTTGAAAAAATGTCTGACAAATGGCATGCTCTTATGCAAGATTATGGTATTCCTGGTTTTGATCAAAGCTTTTTCCAATCTGCAATAGGATATATTGTAGCAGCAGTAGTTGGTATAATTCTTATAAGTCTTATTACGTATTTATTCGGAAAAATTTTAAAGGGGAAAGATGAAGAAGCTCATGAAACAAAATAATTCAAATTGGTGATTATATGTGTTTAAATTGCTTTAAAACTAATTCTACGAAATCTATTAAACCAGGATTTATGGAAAAAACAATTAATGAGTTAAATAACGTAATGAAAGAGGAGTTCATTGCCGGGAAGATAGCTTCCCGGCATGGACTTTTACAAAGTCTTGACCCTAGAATAAACATAATATCTACATTGCTTTTAATAATAACAGCAAATTTTATTCATCAACCTGTTATTTTATTATTTTTTAATATCTGGGTAATCTGGCTTGCAAAAGTTTCATTAGTTCCTATTAAGTCCTTTTTAAAAAGGGTATGGCTAATCGTTCCACTTTTCACAGTAATAATGGTAATACCAAGTATTTTCAGTCCATTTTTACCAGGTGAACCTTTATTAGTTTTATTTTACTTGCCACATCCAGTTCAATTTCTTTTCTGGCAAATCCCACAAGTTATATCCATAACAAAACAAGGCATTTTTGCTGCTATTGTATTGGTGCTCAGAGTTGGGATATGCGTTTCTTTAAGTCTACTGTTAACTCTCACAACTAAGTGGTCGTTGCTTCTAAAAGCTCTAAGTAAAATAGGTATACCTCCTATATTCATATCAATTTTAGAAATGGCTCACAGATACATTTATCTTCTTTTACAAACTACAGTTGATATGTTTATAGCAAAGAAAAGTCGAACTGTAGGGCGTACAACTACAGGCGAACAAAGACAATTTTTATCTAATTCAATGTCAATACTTCTTGGAAAATCCTATTTTATGAGTAATGAAGTATATTCAGCTATGACCTCGAGAGGTTATAATGGAAAGGCTTTAGTTTTAACAGAATTTAAAGTAAAACTATTTGACTGGCTTTGGTTAATTTTTATAATAATTGTGTGTCTATTCTTTATTGGAGGAGATCGTTTATTTGTCTGGAAATAATATTATTTTTAAGCTAAAGGATGTAAGTTTTAGGTACCCAAGTAATGAAGAGGCTCTTTCAAAAATTAATTTAGAGATAAAAGAGGGCGATTTATCAATTCTGTTAGGAGCAAATGGGTGTGGTAAATCAACGCTTTTGAAAATCTTAGATGCATTAATATTTCCTCAAGAAGGAGAATTCTACGCCTTTGGTAAGTTAATAACTGAAGAAACCCTTTCTAATGAAGATTTTTTCTATTCTTTTAGAAAAAAAATCGGATTTTTATTTCAAGATTCAGATGTTCAACTATTTAATCCAACAGTATGGGATGAGGTAGCGTACGGACCATTACAGTTGGGTTTGGATAAAGTTACAGTTAAAGATAGGGTAGAAAAGACTTTAGAAAGCTTAGAATTAAAACACCTTAAAGATAGGCCTCCTTTTAGATTAAGCGGGGGTGAAAAAAAGAAAGAAGCAATAGCTTCCATACTTTCTATTGGACCTGAGGTCTTATTATTAGATGAACCTACCAATGGCTTAGATCCCAGAACTCAAAGACACTTAATAAATTTCATAAAAGATTTTCACAAGCAAAATAAAACTATAGTTATATCTACACACAATCTCGATCTTGTTTATGAATTAGCTAGTAAAGTTTATGTTTTTTCTGAAGATCACAAAATTATTGCATCAGGAACTCCGGAAGAAATTATGGAGAATAAAGAATTACTTATAAAAGTGAATTTAATCGATGAACACTTTCATAAGCACGTTCATACCGATGACCACATGCACTTTCACTCACATGAATAATACTTAACAACATTATCAATTATTGCCCTAATTAATATTACTCTAATTTAAAACAAACTTTAATTAACACATATAACAAATAAATCCACATTTTTTAGGTTATAATAAACCTAATAAATGTGAGGTGTGAATATGAAAGAGTTCAACGAAAGTTCACTTAAAAAATTTAACGGAAAAGATGAAAAAAAAGTATATATTGCTTACAAAGGTAAAGTATATGATGCTACAAACAGTAAATTCTGGAAAACTGGAACTCATATGAATATTCACAACTCTGGAAAGGATCTTACATCTGAAATTTTTGCCGCTCCACATAACGAAAGCATGTTAGAAAGATTAACCATTATAGGGGTATATAAGGACCCTTCCCAAGACCAAAGAATTCCAAATTGGCTAAACAATATTTTAGAAACACACCCAACTTTGAAAAGACATCCTCACCCTATTTCAGTACACTTACCGCTTGCATATATGATGGGTTCAAGCCTTTTTGCATTGCTTTTCTTAATTTTTGGTTATAAATCTTTTGAAACCACTTCTTTTTATCTTTTTGTAGCAGGACTAATATTTAGTATACCTGCAATATTAACAGGACTATTTACCTGGTGGCTTAACTATAGGTTAATACCTTCAATACATATAAAGCTTAAAATATTATTCACCATTCTAGTTGATCTCGATGCGCTAGCGTTGTTGTACATGAGAGTAAGAGAACCCACTGTTTTTTCTTCAATACATACCAACGTTCATTGTTTAACATATATTTACCTTATTCTAATATTGCTCCTTACGCCCCTCACAGCAGTCATTGGATACAATGGAGGAGAACTAGCCTTTCCTACTAAAAAATCGAAGTAAGTAAGGAGGTATAATCTATTGAGAATAGAAATAAAAGATCCAGATCGCTGTGTTGGATGTGAAATATGCATGCTTGCCTGCGTTAGAAGGCAGGGATTTGCAGGACTTGCTAAGTCAAAGATCGCAGTTCATTCCTCAGGTGGTATGGAAAAGGGTTTTACTGTTCTAGTTTGTAGGGCCTGTTTTGAACCACCTTGTGCAGCAGTATGTCCTACAGATGCTCTTGAGGTAAGAAAAGATGGAGGGGTAAATCTTATCTCAGAAAAGTGCATCGGTTGCAAAAATTGCGTTGAAGCATGCACTGTAAATTCAATATTCTGGGATAATGAAACAAATAAACCAAATATATGTATTTACTGCGGTTTTTGCGCCATGAATTGCCCTCATCACGTACTTTATTTTAACAAAGAATGGGGGAAAAAGAATGTTTGAAGACAAGTTTACTCGCGTCCTTTATATAGATTTATCAAAAAAGAGCTTTACTATAAAATCGAGGCCTGATTTATTCGAGAGGTGGTTTGGGGGAACCGGTGTAGGAATTCAAATATTAAAGGAAGAGTGTCCAAAAAATGTAGATCCCTTTAGCCCGGATAACACAATAATATTTGCAGTCGGACCTATTACCTCTCTTTATCCTCTTGCCTCCAAAACTGTTGCTATATTTAAGTCTCCTTTGACAGGCAATCTTGGTGAAAGTCATGCAGGTGGTAGAAGCGCAGTAAGCATTATGATGGCTGGATATGGTGCGATAGTTATTAAGGGTAAATCAGACATTCCGGTTTATCTTTCAATATTAGACAATGAAGTCAGATTTCATGATGCAAGGGCGATATGGGGTATAAAGGATGCGATAACCGTTGGCAAAATAATCAGGCAAAGAGAACCCTTTTCAGGCCAAAGAAGTATAATGAGAATAGGAAGAGCTGGAGAAAATCTAGTAAGTTTTGCATCACTGAATACTGAAACATATAGGCATTTTGGAAGATTAGGTCTTGGAGCTGTTTTTGGAAGCAAAAACCTAAAAGCTCTTGTAATAGCTGGCAAAAGAACAATAAATTTACCTGATCCAAAAATGTATTTAAGGATGTACAAAAATATTCTGGATGAAACAACATCAAGTCTCATGAAAAAGTATCACGACCTGGGAACGGCTGCAAATGTACTTCCTCTTCATGAAATTGGCGGTCTACCTATTGAAAACTTAAACAGAACTTCTTATGAAGGGGCAATTGAACTCTCAGGAGAAAATCTTGCTCAAAATTATCTGGGAAGAAGGATAGCCTGTACCGGTTGTCCTGTTGCATGCGTTCATATTGCCACATTTAGGGAACCACACGAAGAAGAAAAATATTTTTACAAAACATCTATGATAGGATATGATTACGAACCTATTTATTCGCTTGGAACAATGCTTGGAATTAAAGACGCTAAAGGTTTTCTAAAATTAATGGATAAAACTGAAAAATTAGGTCTTGACGCAATGTCATCAGGAGTAGCTCTTGCCTGGGCTACAGAAATGCTTAACAAAAATCTTATTAATGAAAGAGAAACTTTAGTTAAATTTTCTTTTGGGGAATGGGAAGGATATATTGAAGGTCTAGAAAATATTGTATCAATGCCAAATGACTTTTATAAAGCGCTTGCAAGAGGCACAAGCTATGCATCAAAAATTTATGGCGGAAAAGATTTTGCGCTTAATTTTGGCAAAAATGAGATGCCAGGATATCATACTGGAGCTGCTACTCACCTTGGATGGTTTTTAGGCGCAAGGCATAGCCATTTAGACAATGCAGGCTACAGCATGGATCAGAGTTTAAAAGGCCACTATCCAGAGCCAGAAAAATTGGTAGATAAATTAATAGAAGAAGAAGCAAATAGACAAATATTGTCCAGCCTCGTAGTTTGCTTCTTTGCAAGAGCAATATATCTAAATCTTGATAATACTATAAATTGCCTAAAAACAGTTAACATAAATATAACAAAGGAAGAGCTTAAAGAGCTGGGCATGGAAATTTATAGGCAAAAGATGTCATACAAAACTCAAGAGGGATGGATACCAAGTCACTTAGATCTCCCAAAAAGAATATATGAGACTTCTACTCCTTATGGAAAGATTTCTGAAGATTATATGAGAAAGGCAGTAGATTATTTTAGAAATAGATTAGAAAAGGATTTCCGATAAGATTTAAAGGCTTCGTTTTAAAACTTTGTTAAAAATTATCTAAAAGATAATCTAGAACAAATTTATTCTTACATTTTACTCATTCAGGTTCAACAAAATATTTTATAACTTCTTAAGTTTATAAAAATATAAAAATCTAATTAAAATGCTACATTATATAATTATCATGATATAATTTACTAATGAAATATATTTCATAACTAATATTAGGAGGAATCTATATGACTGAAAATGATTTTAACTCGTTAATCAAGCACTTTTCACCAGCATGGTTTGCCTCTGTCATGGGCACAGGCGGTTTTGCAAACGTTCTATATTCGCTTAGTACACATTTTACCTTTTTAAAGATTGTCGCTCAATCACTGTTTTTTTTAAATATCTTTCTTTTTCTGATTTTAATAATTCCATGGGTATTGAGATGGTTTTTACACATTAATAAGCTATTAGAAGATTTGAGTCATCCAATTACATCAAATTTTTTCCCAACAATGCCAGTTGGAGGGCTCGTACTTGGAACAAACTTCTTTCTAATAGGCAAAGATTTTTTCAGCCACAAAAATATTGTATTTATAGGTAATTTATTATGGCTAAATGGCGTAATACTTTGTCTGATATTTGGCGTTCTTGTAACTTACAATATGGTTGTTAAAGAAAAAATAGAACCAGAATTTATAAATTTCTCATGGTATATACCCCCAGTTGCAACAATAGTCGTTCCTCTTTTGGGAAATATGGTAGCAAAATCTTACCTAAGCACAAACATAGATTATGCACGTGCGATTAATTTTACAGACATCATCTTTTTTGGGATTGGTCTCTCTTTATTTATCCTTCTAAACAGCATTCTATTAAATAGATTTATAGTTCACAAATTGCCAGGATCGGTTGCGACGCCTACCTTCTGGATAATACTTGGTCCAATAGGAGTAGGAACGCTTAGTCTGTTCGGTATTGCAGACGTTTCAGTATCTCTAAATATAATTGAATCAGCAGGATTAGAAACAGTTAGTTTTATGGGTGCAATATTTTGGAGTTTTGGCATTTGGGCATTTTTACTGGTAGCTTTAATAACCTTAAAATATTTGATAAGCGAAAGACATATACCTTTTACACTTTCTTGGTGGGCATTTATATTTCCTCTTGCAGCATATACACTGTCAAGCTATAGCATATATCAATACTGCAAAGTCGAATACGTATATTGGTACACAGTAGTTCTTGCAACGCTTTTAACATTTCTTTGGATATTAACTTTTATTAGCTCAATTTATGGAACATTTAGCGGAAAATATCTTTTTCCAAAGCAGGTAAAATAAGTAGGCGTCGCTAATAAAGCTTCAAAATAATATGATTTGAGTTTTTATAAATAATATAGTTTTCATTATGGCCAATATATTGTCCATTTGGGTAAATTACTTTTCCTGAAGAAAGAATTTTAATTTCATTATTGTACTTAAGCAGCCCAATTTCATTATTTTTTGGAAAAATTAAAATTGAATTTACATTAACTGGAGTTTCTAAATTAATTTCCTTCCATTTACTAAATGATTGATCTGTCTTACCAACAAATATCTTAATTACATTACTATTATTAACTTTTCCTATATAAACTCTATCATCAGCACCAATCCCAAGAATTTCATACCCTTTATTTAGGAATAAACTTCCAATCATATTTCTAAAAAGATATATTCTTCCATCTGTTGATTGGATAAAAATTTGATCCTTATGTCTCAATTCAGACATTCGTATAATTCTATTAAAAGGAAGGTTAACGCGCACAAATTGACCCATTATATCAATTCTATAAAGCATGCTGTCACCAAATCTGTTAACAATATTTACATAAATCATATTTGTCAAAGTTGATAAGGTAACATCTTTTACATCCCACCCTCCTCGAACGTATATCTTTCCAACCTCCATATAATTGAAATTGTTGAAATCATATGCCACTAATGAAATCTCGTATTCGTAACCCAGATTTTTTTTATAAAAATATAAAATTCTATCTCTATCCGGGAGCCAGGTATAATATTCAACGGATCCATTATCCACATCAATAATTTTTTGTAAACTAGAATTTTTAGAGTTTAAAATAAAAATCTTGCCATCATTTAAAAATGAAACATATTTTCCATCATATGAGGCACTAAGATTTTTTGCACTATAATTAAGTTTAATTTTAATTTCTTTAGGTAAATCTGAATTCTCATTAATTTTTTTTATATCGATATTGCCAGAAGTGAGAAAAACGTTGTTAATATAAACTAAAATAAGAAATTGGAATAATACAGGCAATATAAACCAGACTAAAATTTTTTTCTTCATATAACTGTAATTATTTAACCATAAAAACTGTTGGAACGGTTCTTTCACCAAGAGGGTTAGAAGGATTGTTGATAACTCGTCCTTTATAATACATTGTGGTAGAAGAGCCTCCATCGAGATTGGCAGCATTATAAGCGCCATATTTTAGCATAATATCTTGAACATCTCTAAGAGTTGCTCCAACACTTTCTAGTGCTCTTCCATCAATAGTCAAAAAGATAACAGTTCCATCTGGTTTCTGACCAATTGCAGTTCTGGGTGCTATTCCCCAACCACCATCACCACTCTTTATCATTGGTTGGCCATTTACAATAAGAGGAGGTCCAAAGCTAACAGCTTCTCTAATATCCATAGCTTTAATTTCTTTCAAATTAAACTTTCCTACTATAAGTCTTCCTTCAGCATCGAACCCAACAATATCTCTTTTAATTTTATCGTTAACAAAATCACTATAATAAATTTTTCCATCATGAATGATTATCCCTTCAGGAACACCTCCAGTAGCGCTCCAGGAACCATTTTCAAGACCAAGAAACCCTCCAGCATTAATAGCTGCAACAGCGTTGTTTTCTTGCGCAATTTGACTCACAGTTTGTCCTTCATTTGGCAGAAGTCTTGAAATACCAACTTTTACTCTGGTCGGATCCTTTATTAACATAACTTTGCCAACAAAATATTTGCTCTTAACTTCAAATAATTCAATAGTATTATCGTGATGATTCACAAAATTAAGAAGATTTGGATTAGAATTTCCAAAAATAATAGAATTTGTTTTATCCATAATGCTTTTTATTTTTTGCTCAGGGAGAAAGAGTGTTGCAAGGAACTGATGACTGGATGTGGTCATGGCTGATTCGACCCACATATTACGAATATTCGAAAATGGACCATAAAAAACAAGCGCTGGTATAACTATACATGCCAGCACTATTTGAAAAATACAGTATAATACAACTTTTTTCAAATTAAATCGATATTTAAATACACTCAAGTTAATTTTAATTTCATTTAAGTTTAAATTATTAAAAGTGAAACACCTGAAGAGAATATTAAATCTTAAAAATTAATTTTCTATTAAAATTTCTTAACATACACTAAAAACACAATATTAATTTAATAATTAATAAATAATAACCTCTCAACAAAACAAAAAAAATCTCCCGGCAACGTCCTATTTTCCCAAATAGTATCGTCGGCGCTAAAGGCTTTCACTTCCGTGTTCGGAATGGGAACGGGTGGGGCACCTTTGCTATGGTCACCGGGAGAAGAAGATTTCTCCTCTCTTCTTCTAGAGGAATAGTTACCGTCAAGTCCTCGACCTATTAGTACCAGTCAGCTGAACATGTTGCCATGCTTACACCTCTGGCCTATCAACCTGGTAGTCTCCCAGGGGTCTTACTCCATTGCTGGATGAGAAACCTAATCTTGGAGAGGGCTTCGCGCTTATATGCTTTCAGCGCTTATCCACACGGAGCACAGCTACTCGACCTTGCAGTTGGCACCACAGCCGATGCACTGGAGGCTCCGCCATCCCGGTCCTCTCGTACTAGGGATAGACCTCCTCAAGTTTCTTGCGCTTGCAAAAGATAGGGACCAAACTGTCTCACGACGTTCTGAACCCAGCTCACGTACCGCTTTAATAGGCGAACAGCCTAACCCTTGGGACCTACTTCAGCCCCAGGATGCGATGAGCCGACATCGAGGTGCCAAACCTCCCCGTCGATGTGGACTCTTGGGGGAGATAAGCCTGTTATCCCCAGAGTAACTTTTATCCGTTAAGCGACGGCCATTCCATACTGAACCGTCGGATCACTAAGCCCGACTTTCGTCCCTGCTCGAGATGTCTCTCTCACAGTCAAGCCACCTTATACCTTTACACTCGACGCGTGGTTTCCAATCACGCTGAGGTGACCTTTGGACGCCTCCGTTACCTTTTGGGAGGCGACCGCCCCAGTCAAACTGCCCATCAAACACTGTCCTTGCTCCGGATAACGGATGCAAGTTAGCGTCCCAATAATTCAAGGGTGGTATCCCAAGGACGGCTCCAGAAGAGCTGGCGCCCTTCCTTCACAGCCTCCCACCTATCCTGTACATGAATTATCAAAACGCAATGTCAGACTACAGTAAAGCTTCATGGGGTCTTTCCGTCCCTTTGCAAGTAATCCGTGTCTTCACGGATATCCCAAATTCACCAGGTCCCTCGTTGAGACAGCGCTCGGATCGTTACACCTTTCGTGCGGGTCGGAACTTACCCGACAAGGAATTTCGCTACCTTAGGACCGTTATAGTTACGGCCGCCGTTCACCGGGGCTTAAGTTCAGAGCTTCGCCTTGCGGCTAACTCTTCCCCTTGACCTTCCGGCACTGGGCAGGTGTCAGCCCCTATACCTCGCCTTACGGCTTAGCAGAGACCTATGTTTTTGGTAAACAGTCGCCCGAGCCTCTTTACTGCGACCCCTTCATGCTTCGTGAGCAAGTCACTACACATTACAAGGGCACCCCTTCTTCCGAAGTTACGGGGCTATTTTGCCGAGTTCCTTAACGAGGGTGCTCCTGCACGCCTTAGGATATTCTCCTCGACCACCTGTGTCGGTTTGCGGTACGGACACCTCAAGAACTCCTTAGAGGTTTTTCTTGGCTGCTCGTCCAATTAGTTCGGGGAACGTGTCCCCTCCACATCACTTCTCGGCCTTTATAAGGGACGGATTTGCCT